>JACAFG010000012.1 GCA_019352195.1 Candidatus Saccharimonadota bacterium
TGACATGGCAGTCTGCTCCTATAGTTGTTTGACGATAACTACAGTTTGGCAGCTGCCACTTTTGGTTTCTAGATGTTGCGAAGGTATTGAGCCATTACGAAAGTATTGACAAAACATAAGTCTTGTGCTAAAATGTTATATTCAAAACAAATATTGAATTTTCGTTCAAATATTTTATGGCAACATTTTGTTGCAAGGAGATCCCCTCATGAATTCAATCCGCAATCGAACCCTCGCTTTGGCCGGTCTGACCGCCAGCCTCGTACTACCATTTGCTTTTGCTGGTACCGCTGCTGCGACCACGACCCCAACGCCAAGCGTCTGTAATAACCAGCCCGTCACCGCCGATTTCAAGGCCGTCTACGCGCCCAACTCGGTTACCGATATGACCATTAGCTACGCTAATGCCAAGCCATTATGTGCCGGTGTGGCGCAATCGGTGTCGTTTAATACTTACCTTACCCAAGGTCCTACCTGGGCTCGGTCAGGCAAACAAACGCTCATCGACCACCAAACTCAGGTAATTTCTGCCCATGCAGTTTCAGCTCACTTTGTTTCAACCAAATTAGCTGCAAATTGTTACTACCAGACTGATGCCTATCTTGGCACCCTCCGCTACGACGGCGTGAGCGGCGCTGCGCCCCACTATCCCGTACCCGTTATGAACTATGTTCTATTAGCTGCTCGCAATGGCGGCAGTAAGGTATGTAGTGTTCCGACCCCTACCCCTATGCCTACCCCAGTAGTTACACCTACTCCTACGCCCATTGTCACCCCCACGCCAACTCCTGGCGGTAATGGTGGTGGTGAAGTGCTTGGTGCGACCACGCTTCCAGCCACTGGGGCCGGCGAACTTGCCCTGGTAATCTCAAGTGCCGCCAGCGCTGCCGGTTACACCATCGTTCGTTATCGCAACCGTTAATCCAATCGTTCGATAACAGAAAATGAGCCCTTCGGGGCTCATTTTCTGTTGGTCACTAAGTGCCTTTCACTATAAACGCAAAACCCGCCGCAACCAGATCGGTTGCGGCGGGCGGTAGTAGGGACAGGGGATGAAATGCCGGGGTTAGACGCTGGCCGCCTCGAGCTCCGCGGCAGTCCGGCGAATGCGGGCCGGAACACCGGTGGGAGGTCCATCGAGGCCGCGCCCGTAGCGGGCTGCCTTGATGAGCTGAGCCCGGTCGCCCGGCGTGCGAACGATGGGTTCGCCGTTGCGCAGGATCACTCCGGCTACGACGGTGATACCCTTCGTCGGGAGAGCCTGCGCCTTCTGGCACAGAGCCAGCATGGGGCAGCCACTCCGGCAGATGAGGGCACCGCCGCGAGCGACGATGATCGCCTGCTCGTTGCTCAGGCCCTCGGGGCCATTGAAGCGATTGGCGTGGGCCGGGGTGCAGGCCTGGCCTGCATTCAGCCGGCGCGTCTCGTCGACGCTCAGGGGAACCAACGTGGTACGGGGCATGTTCACTCCAAGAGTTGAAGGTGCAGCGGACGTATCGCACGATTCAGGTTAATCGAGGATGTATCATAATAGCACATAATGCTTACGCTGTCAATATAATGGTACAATACTGTCATATGTCAGACTTTAAGCTTGTCTCGAAATATAAGCCGGGCGGAGACCAGCCCAAAGCCATTGCCGCCCTCGAGGCGGGCTTAAAGCGTGGCGACCGCGAGCAGACCCTGCTCGGTGTCACGGGCTCCGGTAAAACCTTTACTATGGCTAACATTGTTCAGGACCTGCAGCGCCCTACCTTGGTCCTAAGTCACAACAAGACCCTGGCGGCGCAGCTCTACGCCGAGTTTAAGCAGTTCTTTCCTGAAAACGCGGTTCAGTATTTCGTCAGTTATTACGATTACTACCAGCCAGAAGCCTATATTGCCCGCAGCGACACATTCATCGAGAAAGACTCGTCGATTAATGAAGAAATCGACCGTTTACGTCACGCTGCCACCATGAGTTTACTTACGCGCAAAGATGTCTTAATTGTGGCCTCTGTCAGCTGTATTTACGGTCTTGGTAACGTCTCGGATTACACCGCCATGACCATTGAGCTTAAAGTTGGCGAAATCCGCAAACGCGATAAATTGCTGCGCCAACTCAACGACATCCAATACAAGCGCAACGACGTCGCTTTTGCGCGCGCCACCTTTAGAGTGCGCGGCGACACCATCGAAATATGGCCCGTCGGCGAAGAAAACGCCTATCGACTCGAGTTTTTTGGTGACGAGCTAGAGCGCATTCGCCAAATTGATACCCTCACCGGCGAGGTTATGGGCGAGCACAAGAGTCTCAAAATCTTCCCCGGTAAGCACTACGTTACGCCGCAGGAAAAACTTCAGCACGCGGTGGAGGGGATTGGGGCTGAGCTCGAGCAGCGCTTGGCTCAGTTCGAGGCTGAAGGCAAAAACATTGAGGCCCAACGGCTCAAGCAGCGCACCAAGTTTGATATGGAAATGTTGGCCGAAACGGGCTTTGTCGCCGGCATCGAGAACTATTCTCGCTTTCTGAGCGACCGTGAGCCCGGGGAACAGCCAGCTACGCTCATGGACTATTTTCCCGACGACTTTTTGTTGTTTGTCGATGAATCTCACATCACGCTGCCGCAGGTGCGCGGCATGTTTAATGGTGACCGTGCTCGCAAAGAAACGCTGGTTGAATATGGCTTCCGCTTGCCGAGTGCGCTCGATAACCGTCCGCTCAAGTTTGCCGAGTTTGATCGCCACATCAACCAGGCCATCTACGTTAGCGCCACTCCGGCCGAGCTCGAGCTGTCACGCTCTAGTCAGGTTGTGGAGCAGGTAATTCGCCCGACGGGCTTACTCGATCCTATTATTGATGTCCGGCCCATTAACGGCCAAATCGATGATCTTATTCATGAAATTAAGGCCACTATCGCGAAAGGCCAGCGCGTGCTCGTGACTACGCTCACGAAACGTATGGCCGAGGACTTGACCGAGTATTTGGCTGAAAATCACGTTAAGGTGCAGTACCTCCACAGCGAAGTCCAAACGCTCGACCGCATCGACATTTTGCAGGATCTGCGTGCCGGAATCTACGACGTGGTCGTGGGTATTAACTTGTTGCGAGAAGGCCTCGACCTGCCTGAAGTGTCATTGGTTGCCATTCTCGACGCCGACAAAGAAGGCTTCCTGCGCGGCGAAAAAGCCCTCATCCAAACCATTGGTCGCGCTGCCCGTCACGTGGAAGGCCGGGTCATCATGTACGCCGACCGGACTACTGATTCGATGAAAATTGCCATCGACACTACCAACGCGCGCCGCCTCGTTCAGGAAGCGTATAACACCGAGCACGGCATCACTCCTGAAGGCATTAAGAAAGCTATGGGCGAGCGGATGCAGGCAGCGGCCGAGGCCGAAGTGGCCGACGTACGCGATATTTCGCCCGATACCATTCCCGTCGAAGACCGTGCCCGCCTCATTGGCGAACTAGCTGCGCAAATGCAGCTGGCCGCCGAAAACCTCCAGTTTGAAAAAGCCGCCACCTTGCGCGACCAAATCAGCGAGATTGAAGCCGCGTCCGGCATTAAAAAGAAGCCGAAACGAGCCACTCGCCGGTAGCCGGCCTGGTCGAACATAGATGAGGCGAGACCACCATCTGGTGGTCTCGCCTCATAGGCTAGCTGGGTTGGTAGGAGCTCGTTAGATCGCGAGCCATTTCAATTTGGGGCTCGTACACTGCGCAAAGCGCCCAGTAGCGCAGCACGGCTGCTGCCCAATCGGCCTCGCACACGGCGTACTGATCGCGTGCCTGCGCGACGGCATCAGCTTCGGCCACTACCAGCGGGATACGCCGCAGCTCGGTGAGCTGCCGATCGATCTCCACAATCTCAGGCTGGGCGTCGGGCCAGGGCGTGAAGCTTCGGGCCGCCAACCACAATTGCGTCCGAACAGCCCGCAATTGCCGGGTTTGTTCCATCAGCACGGCCAGGTTGGGGTATGTGTAGACCGTCTCGACGTTGACGAAGGTCCCCCGGCGCTCCAGCTGGATTCGGATGGGCACAAATAAGTGAGGATGCTCACCAAGCTGGTCCGGTTGCGGACAATACGGACAGGGGCGCCCCGCCGCGTTTCTGGAGCTGGCCACGGGCTGATAGGGGCCATCCACCAGAAGTGCGTCACGGTCGGTTATGGTCTGCCACGAGCCGTATCGCGCGGTCGCGAGCCGCGCTGCCGCCTGCAGACTACGCGCGATATTCGCTCGACCCATCATGAGAAACGTCACAACCTCATCGTAACCAAGCCACATGTTCTCGCCCGCATGTCCGGACACTCCCGTTACCACCAACCGGTGATACATGGTTTCCACCCACATTCTCTAGGTACGTTTCCGTTTGTAATGGGAAAATCAGGGCTTCATTATAGAGCTATAAGGACAGAAAATAACTAGCAATAGCTATAATTTGTAATAATATCCAACCGGAGACTTCGACATTTGTGATATAACATAAACAGTAATAATTGGAGCCAAACCCATGCCAACCCCCGAAGATCTATCTAGGACGAGCGACAAAGTCGTCACCAAGGCGGCCTCGCTTGTTGAAACCGCGGCCGACATTGCTGCCGATGCCTTTGAGTCAGCGGTCGATAAAGCCGATATGGTATCAGCTGAAACCGCCAATAAACTTGTTGACGGAGCCCATCAAACCAAAAAGCTTGCCAAGAAAAACTCTCGCGCCATTGGTATTGGCGCTATGATCGGTGCTGCGGTCGCGGTAGTCGGCGGCTTAACGTTTCTGACGGTAAAGGCAAACCAAAAGAAGTCCAAGCCCGCCAAAAAGTAATTGCCTGAGCCAATCAAAAAACCGCCTCGTGCTGAGGCGGTTTTTTGATTACGAGCACCGAACTAACGTTCGGTGTCGGTGTTGGCGCCGCCAGGAACTTTGGTGATGGCGTCGGGATTATTAGCGATTTCTACGGCTTGGCGCGCCAGCTCGGCCTGCTCGGCCTGAGCTTTGGCTGCGCTTTCGGCCGCCATCGCGGCACTCGCACCGTCAACCTGGTCTTGACCGCGCACGATTGCTGCCTTGGCTTCTGGTGGCAGCTGTTCAATTACGTCAATCGGAGCAGTTTGATCTGGGGTAGCGGCGGGAGCATCGGGGTTCATGGGGTATCCTTCGTAAGTTGGTTACGTTTATTCTAGCGCAACCATTACCAGATACCAACTGATTAGCGCGGAACGTTGGTGGTATGGTCGTGGTCTTCTTCGCTGTCGTGAGCCTCTCGCGACTCCAGCTGCTCCTCATCAGTGAGTTCAGTGCTCACTTCAAGTTGCTCGGCCCGCGTATCGCCAGGCTCAACCGTTCCATGACCGTGAGCTTCTCGGTCTTTTTTAAGTTTCAGCGCCGCTTCAAATGATAATTTCTGGTCGTGGGCTGGAGTAGCACTATCGTGATCGCTCATAGCTTGGCCTCGTTAGGCTTCTATCTTACCGCAACCGCGGGCTCTATCACACAAGTGGACAAAGAAAGCGGCTGGTTCCGGCTGAGCAAAAAACTCAGCCAGAACCAGCCGTAAAGCGACTGGACGAGCGCCTCAGACGCGCGTTCGGGCTCGCCCCAGGGCGTTTTCTCGGCGGGCGTCCCGGTAGGCCTCCCGCCCGATGTGCGCCACCAAGCCGATCATGGCCAAGGTGAGGCCAGCGAACCACTCGCCGGCCAGCCAGCCCAGATCGGCCCACCAATGGGGGCCGTTGTAGCCGAAGATGACCAGGAGGTTGTAGAGGGCTAGGCCTCCCAACAGCACCGGTAGGACGTAGCGCAAAGCCGGGGCCTTGAAGACCTCGACAAATGCGTTCGTGTTCGTCAACGCCAGCGTTCCCAGCAGTCCGAAGACCGCTGTCGTGATGGCGGCGATCGTCCACGGAGACACAGTACCGTTCATGATGCGGTCCTTTCAAACAACGTTCGGAGGTGAAAGCAGACGGGAACAGCCGAATATGAAAGTCATTTTAGCATAAGCATCATGAAAAGTCAAGATCATCCTCAGCCGGCGTTGTTTTACGGCTGCTAAGCGTGTAACGTCAAAGCATAAGGACTTTCAAGTGACCGACCTGCATGACCGATCCGAACATGTGTTAAACCAGCTTATTGCCGATGACGGCAGCGGTTGGTATACCAGTCGCGGCTGGTTGTTCAATCACACCATTTTCGGTCGCGACGTGGCGATGATTTCGTTGTGGACGATGGGCGTTAATCAGCAGTACCGTGATGCCGCTCGTGGCACCATCCATACCTTATCTAAATTTCAGGGCCTTCGGCGCGGACGACTCAACGAAGAAGAGCCGGGTCGGATTCTCAATGAGTACAAATCGTATCAAAAGTGGCACGCCGACAGCTTGCCCAAAGCTGCCAACCGCTTTGTAGGTTTGCTGTGGGGCGGCAGCTGGATGAGTGAGCTCGGCTACGTTGGGCTCGATTCAACGCCGCTTTATATTCAGCTCGTCGCCGCCTACGCGACCACCGACCGAAGTGTCCTTGATGAGCGCGTCAGCCGCCGTGATGGCAACACCGTCCTGGTGCGACAGTGTTTGCTCGAGGCGCTGAACTGGATTATGACTCACCGGGGTCATCACGGTCTTATTGCCAGTCGCCGGCGAAACCCCGTGTCGCTCTTTTTCCAGAGCTGGCGCGATTCGCATCTTGCCTACTTGTATCCCGATGGCCATTTGGCGTCGTTGTCGCGCCCCGTCATCTATCTCGAAGTTCAATTAAACTGTATCGACGCCTTGCGGGCGGCCGCCAATCTGTTGGGACACGATTTACCACAGCAAGCCGTTGCCTGGGAGGCAGCGGCGGCCGAGTTGTCACGCGCCGTACTAGCAGATTTTTGGCTTCCTGATGACCAAATGTTTGCCATGGCGCTCGATCCAACTGCGAGCGGACATGTCATCGCGATGCCTACTCCAGCTTCGAGTCAGGGCTGGATGCTCGACTCTACCATCTTTGATGATCTGCCCGAAGCGGAGCGCCGCCGCTATTTGGAGGCGATCGTGCGCCGGTTTGGTTCCAGCGAGTTTATGACGGCCGTTGGCCTGCGGGCACGCGGTAATGGCTCCGACGCCGGCCTGGGGCTGGCCGATTATCACGGCTCGTGGACGGCTTGGCCCGTCGACAGTTACATGTACGCGCGTGGCCTGCGGCGCCAAGGACTACCGCAGCTGGCGGCCAATTTAGAAGCACGCGTTTTGGAGGCCGTCGCCAAAGGGGGCTCATTTTATGAGTTTTTTCTGGTTTCTCCGGCGGGCGAAGTCTTGTGGCAACCCCATAAGGGGTCAGTTATTCCCCCCAAACGCCAGGTAAATCTCCAGATTTTACCTGAACGTGATCTTGGCTGGACCACCGCAGCCTGTTATCTCTTGACGCACAAACACTTCGTTGAGGCCGACCGTCGCGCCACTGGCATGTGGCGCCTGCAGCTCGAAAACGAGGTTCTGACTCATTTCAAACATCAACCGTCGCATCATCAGGATTCAGCCCACCCGTTTGGTGTTCGCCGCTACCGGGGAGCTATTAGGGTTGCCGAAATTGCCGTCGCGGCGGTCATTCGGGAATATATTTTCAAAAAATAAGCTCTCAAAACGAGAAAGTCCCGCTGCGGCCGAAGCTGCAGCGGGACTATCGAACTCGGACAAATCGGTCACGTGCGGCCCAAGTGGTGAGCCACACTCCAGGACGCGGGCGGGTTGGGAGGTTGGGGTAGGCTTTTGCGGTCGTACCAGTTGAGACTGATATACGCCACAAATAGCGCAATCACCATCAACTGGCGGGCCCCAAAGTGAGGCACGAGCAGCGGGAAGCCACCTCCTCCGAGAATGGGAATAAGGAAGGCGAACAGCAGAAAATCGTGGTACACCGTGGTGGGCGAATCTAGATACGACCACCTGAAAAACGCTTGTCCCGAATGCTTGCTGGCGATGAACATCAAGCCGCCAGCCACGCCGACCACGGCCCACACGATCCAGTAGACCGTAGAATGGGTTTGCGGATGGCGTTGGTTGAGGCTAAAGAGCAGCCCCGCGATGAGCGCCAGCAATAAATCGCCGACCAAAAAGCCTTTGTACTGCTGATCCCAGCTATCAAGCGTGCCTCTCCAGGCTAAGCGCAAGGCCAGGTAGCAGCCCACGGTCATGACGGCCGTGAACTAGATAGCGCGCCAGACTGAGTAGCCAAACACCTGCCGCAATATCCAGCGGTAAACCGGGAGATGGTTGCCGAGCATAGCCGTCACAACCCGTGGCGAACATGAGTGAGACGTGGACCAAAGGCCAAGACGAGGATCATCCAGGCCGGCCAAAGAACGAATCGAATCGCAATCAGGCCGATTCTACCGCTAACAGAGGCGGAATGCGCATGCACGACCGCGCCGTCGATGAAGAACATGGCCGACGGCAGAATGATTACGCTAAACGCAACAGCGAAGGCAATGAAGCCGTGACTAACCGCCGTAGCGTGGCGCCCCCAGGACACAACATGAGCACTATTGATGGTCCAAAGCGCCCAAAACCAGGGGAAAAGCATCAGCTCAGCAATCCAAAACATACCTATCACATCCTTGATGAGTATCGGAAAATTAGGCGTGCTGAAGCTGGAGGCGGGTCAGCGCGTAATGTGCGTCGAGCACTCCTGGCAAGTTGCAGACCGAGCGTCGGGGCGGCAGTGACGCCCTAACGGCACCAATCAGCGCCGCGGGGCTCAGCTGCGACCAATCGACTCCATGTCGATCGGCGGTGATATGGAACGGTCGGTTCGGCACAAAATCGAGGAGGTAATCGAAGCTCCAACTGATCGAAGGACCAACCAAAACCATCCCAGAACCTTCGGCGTGCGTGGCAAAAACCTTGCTCTGGCTAATCCTTACGGTGGGCATGAAACCCTTCTTTTCAAATAACACCCTTACGGGCGCAAATCGTCTGGTAAGTGAATACTACACTATAGCATAAAAACAAGCATTTTACAATGAATCGATCCAGAATCTGACTAATTTTTGAGCCAACCTCATTAACAGTTTTGACACCCTCGACCATTGCCAAACGAGTCAAAAATGTGTACAATTCTACCTCGTAATATCGCGTGATATCTGAGTGGAAGCGGGGTGGAATGACCGATAAAATTGTTGTTCGCGGAGCGCGTGAACATAACCTCAAAAATATCGATGTGGAAATCCCGCGCGATAAGCTTGTTGTCATTACGGGCCTATCTGGTTCGGGCAAAAGTTCACTGGCCTTTGATACTATTTATGCCGAGGGTCAGCGACGGTATGTTGAAAGCTTATCCGCCTACGCGCGCCAATTTTTAGGCCTGATGGAAAAGCCGGACGTCGATCAAATTGATGGTCTCTCGCCCGCAATTTCTATTGATCAAAAAAGTAGTTCACGCAATCCGCGCTCAACCGTGGGGACCGTGACCGAAATCTACGACTATTTGCGTTTACTGTATGCCCGCGTCGGTATTCCGCACTGCCCAATTTGTGGCCGTGAAGTTATTCGCCAGACCTCTGGTCAAATTGTTGACCAAATTCTTGAGCTTCCCGAAGGCACCAAACTGATGCTCCTAGCACCCGTCATTGATGACAAAAAAGGCGAGCACCGCCAAGTGGCCGCCGAGCTTAAAAAGGCGGGCTACACGCGTATTCGTCTGAACGGCACCATTATGGAAATTGACGACTTTCCGGCTCTCGATAAGCAAAAAAAGCACTCAATTGAAGCCGTGGTCGACCGTTTAGCCACCGATCCCGAACTGCGTCAGCGCCTGACGGAATCAGTCGAGCAGGGCCTTGCGCTCAGTGACGGGCTCATTAAGGTCTATCAGCCCGACGCCGAAACGGAGCAGGTCTATAGCGAGCATTACGCTTGTCCCGTGCACCGCGAAGTCAGCTTGCCCGAAATTGCTCCCCGCAACTTCAGTTTCAACTCGCCTCACGGCGCTTGTCCGCACTGCACTGGTCTCGGTTCGCGCCTCGAAGTCGACCCCGAATTTGTTATTCCCAACCGCCGCCTCACCATTAATGAAGGCGCCATTCGGCCGTGGGCCAAAACTACCAGTCGGATGAGCTGGTACACCAAATTGCTGGCCGGCGTGGCCGACGCGCACGGGTTTTCTTTGGATATTCCGGTGATAGAGATGAAGCCAACCGACCTCAAAATTGTGCTTTATGGCACGGGCGACGATGAAATCAAGCTGCGCGGACCTGGCGGGCGAACCTACCACACCACTTACGAAGGCGTGATTCCCAATATGGAACGCCGCTACCACGAAACTGACTCTGATTTTGTCCGTAAAGATATCGAAAAATACATGGCAGAGCGCGAATGCCCCGTCTGCCACGGCCAACGCCTCAAGCCCGAAATTTTGGCTGTCACCGTTGACGGCAAAAGTATTGTCGAGGTTACCAGTCAAAGTATTGGCGACTCGACCGCGTTTTTTGAAGGCATTAAACTAAACGACCGCGACACGCAAATTGCGGCCCAGATCCTCAAAGAGATTACGTCACGCCTGAGTTTCTTGCGCGACGTTGGTTTGAGCTACCTGACGATGGATCGCTCGGCCAATACCTTGGCCGGCGGTGAAGCTCAGCGCATTCGTTTGGCAACTCAAATTGGCTCCAGCCTCATGGGCGTGCTCTATATCTTAGACGAGCCGTCGATTGGCCTGCACCAACGCGACAACGACCGTCTCATTGCTACCCTCGAACGCCTGCGAAATCTCGGCAATACCGTAATTGTAGTGGAGCACGATGAAGACACGATTCGCGCCTCCGACTACGTTATCGATATTGGCCCCGCCGCGGGTGAGCACGGCGGCTACGTCGTAGCCGCGGGTACGCCGCAGGAAGTTGCCGACACCCCTGGTTCACTTACAGGCCAGTATTTGTCGGGTGCCCGGCGCATTGAAACCCCCAAAAAACGCCGTTCCGGCAATGGCAAGAGCCTGGTCATTAAAGGCGCGCGCGAAAACAACCTCAAAGGGGTTGATGTCGAAATCCCGCTCGGCAAGCTCGTTACCGTTACGGGCGTATCCGGGTCGGGTAAATCGAGCCTAGTAAACGATATCTTGGCTAAAAAACTCAGTCAGGTCTACCACCGGGCCGGCGATTTGCCCGGTAAGCACGATGACATCGAAGGCATCAAAAACCTCGATAAAGTCATTAGCGTCGACCAAAGCCCAATCGGGCGTACCCCGCGCAGTAATCCAGCCACCTACACGGGCGTGTTTGGTGATATCCGGGAGCTGTTTGCCGGCGTTCCCGAAGCTAAGATTCGCGGCTACAAGGCTGGCCGTTTCAGCTTTAACGTCAAAGGCGGCCGCTGTGAAGTTTGCCGCGGCGACGGCATCATTAAGATCGAAATGCATTTCTTGCCCGATGTGTACGTTACCTGCGAAGAGTGCAAAGGCCGCCGTTATAACCGTGAAGCCCTGGAAATTCACTACAAAGGCAAAAATATCTCCGAAGTGCTCGATATGACCGTCGAAGAAGCCGTAACATTCTTCGAAAATATTCCGCCGATTCGCCGCAAGTTCGATACGCTCAACAAAGTTGGCCTCGGCTATATTCGCCTCGGCCAAAGCGCCACGACGTTTTCGGGCGGTGAAGCTCAGCGAATTAAGCTCGCTACCGAGCTGGCGCGACGCAGTACCGGCAAAACCCTATACATTTTGGATGAGCCGACCACCGGCCTTCACTTCGAAGACGTCAACCGCTTACTCGGCGTCCTGAACGCGCTCGTGAATACCGGCAACTCGATGCTGATTATTGAGCATAATCTCGACGTCATAAAATCGTCAGACTGGCTGATCGATATGGGTCCCGAAGGGGGATCTGGCGGGGGCACGGTGATTGCTACGGGCACCCCAGAAATGATCGCGAAAGTTGAGGCCAGCCACACTGGCAAGTATCTCAAGCGTATTTTTGCCGCCGAAGCCGCTACCAATGCCACGAAAAGCGACAAAAAAGCCAAAGTTAGCGCTTAATAAATGCCAACCAAACGAGGAGGTCCCGTCTCAAGCCAGAAGCTCGAGACGGGACCGTTTGGCTAGTGGCCGGATCAGGCGGACACCAACGCGTCGAAATACTTGGCCACCGCTCCCTTGGGCTTGGCTCCGACCATCCGGTCGACCACTTCGCCGTCCCGAAAGAACAGCACGGTGGGGAAGCCCATCACCTGGTAACTCGTGGCATGTCCGAAGCTGACGGTTTCATCAGCCTTGACCACGACCACCTGGGGATAGTCGTCCGCCAAGGTGGTCAACACCGGCAGGAGGACGGCGCAGGGTCCGCACCACGTAGCGGTGAATTCGAGCGCGACGAGCGGGTTGTCCTGGATGAGCGACGCCACATGGGCGTCACTCGTGGCAATTACGAGAGCGCCTGTCATGGCGACTCCTCTCACGTTGGCTACGGGTAGCGTAGCAGGGGAACTAGGGTACACTAAATATAAACTCTTATGGTTGCAGGCGTCAACCATTTCGTTGCGCCTTCATACCAAAGGCCGGCCCAAATATTGACTCCCATGTGGACATATGATATAGTCTGCGAAATTGTGGAGGGTATAAATGGAGATCTCTTATGCCTGCCCCACGCAAAGCTGTGACGAAGCCCGCTAATCGGCCTCAAGAATTTCGCAATACCCTTACACCAACGATGCCTTTGGCACCAGATCTATCATTGGCGCCCCAGCTTAACCGCACGGGCCTCATGCTGGCCGGTGGCATTATTGGGGTCATGCTCGTTGGTATCTTGGGCGGCTTAGCGTTACGGCCCTTGTTTACGCCTACCATAACGGTAACCGCCGGACCGGTAGCTGCGGTAACCAATCCCCAATACACGCGCATTTTGCAGGCCAAAGCGGTGGCCGGGATTCAGCCTCAAACCGTCCAAATGAGCACGAATGGCAGTATGCTTCAGCTGGCCGATAGTTCGAGTCAGCTCCAAACCGGTGGCGACATCAATCAGCTTCAGCCGGTGCTCTCAGCCTACGATTCACAAGGCTCTGTCGGCGGTCCTGCTCGCTAATAACCCCGTGATCACCAGACAGGCACGCTCCCGACAAAAACAAAAGACACCTCCCAACCGGGAGGTGTCTTTTGAATAATTACTGGGGGTGTTCCCCGGGCCGAAGCCCGGGGAACGGTCGCCACCAAAATCAGTGGCCATTTCGGCTGCCGCCGCGCTTGGTACCAGGCACCTTGATGCCCAGACTACGCAAGATCAGCGCGACAAACAGAACGGCAATGAGCACCGTTGTGGTGTTCAAAATGCCGCCGAGGAACCAGCGCTGAACTGGCGGAACGACTGCGATGATGATCGCAACCAGCACCGCCAGCGTGGCGAGGAACCGCCTCGGCGTACCGAGGAAAAACAGGAAATAGCGCCGTCCGATGGACGGCTCGGGCGGAGTGGGCGGGGGCGTAGTCATGAGACTCCTTGGAGAGCGGTGGGCGCAGTGCACATCACCATGGTGGTGCCGTGCATGCTGGACGGGTTTTGCGGTATCGCTTCATCGAGAGCGGTGCACACCTGGTAGGCGTACAGCCCACGGGTCAGCAATTGCACCTCGAACGAGTCCGCCGTGCCATCCGGAGACCGGCCGATGACCGCGAAGGTCAACGTGCCGACCTGGACGATGGATCCGGGGACATAGGCCACACCGCCGAGCGGAGCCTCCGTGACAAAGTAGCCATGGAGCGGCTGCGTGTCCAAGGTGGCGCGCTCGGGGTCGCGGATGATGTGAACAGTCATGACTGCCTTTCACGAGGAGACAACGAAATTTCAACGGTCAACAAATCAGCCAAGCTGTATTGCAATCAAACACTATAGCATAAATTAAGAATAAGCGCAATACTCTCTACCTGCCCTCACGTAAGCGCCGCCCCTGGAAGACCAGAGGCGGCGACAGACCAGAACGCTTCAGTCCGGCGCTGGCGTCGGGTAGCTCAGGTGCAGCCACGCCGGCAAACTGTTATCGCCGTTTTCGTACTTCAGGAGCATTTCTGCCATGTTTTGCTCACCGCAATGCTGACAAATGTAGCCCCAGACAATTTCGCCCTGATTGGGACATTCATGGCGATCACATTCCCAGACGTGAGGGGGTGACACATCGAACGCCCCATGAACGCGCGCCATTATGTCGTAACACCATTCGGTTATGCCGATGATAGTACTTTCAGCCGTTCCCAATAGCAGCTGAACCAGGATGCGGCGGTTTTTCCAGCTCATGCTTGCGCCGAAAGCCAAGGCCAACGTCGCCGCTGAGATAGCAATCGCCAACGTCATCATTGCAGTAATTGCTGTCCACATGCGAGCTCCTCAGGACGATGGATTGGACTTCAAACGGACACGGACAGTTGCGATGTAGTTGTACCGCAAAAATGGCTCTCATACAGGCAATAACCCCGCTTCTTGGCAAGCTACCAAGAAGCGGGGTCAAGCTTAATGCTGGGTCATGGTCTGAGGCGCACGTGCCGTCGTCTGAAAGTCAAACGGCCCACATGCCGTACGGATCAGACTTCGTCGGCTGTGGTAATGCCGTCAAGACGCGTCTTGTCCGTGACGAACTCACCGAGTTGAAAGACGATGATGGTGCACAAGGTTGCAAGGTCTTGCCCCTGCAAATAGCGCCCCCACACGGCGAGGAGCTGGTCGTAGACGGCCTCGAGGTTGTCGGCGTCGAAAATCGCATGGGTCGCCTCGGGCGCAGAACCCCGAATGGAGAAGCAATCGTGGCCGAACTTCTCGATCAGAAATTCGCGGCGGTCGAAGTGCCACAGGCTGGTTGATGTGGCCAGCACGGGTCCATCGGAAACCTCAAGTATTTCGCACCGCGCGAGCCCGATGTGGTCGGTCGAAACGATGATCTGATACGCCATCACTGCCTCCAGGAATCTAGAATGTGGCGAGCAAGCAAAAAGCTGATTCATTTTATATCACAAAATATCATTAATTACAATACTCGGGTATAATAAAACCATGACAGATGCTCTGCGCGACAAACTCAAAACCTTACCCGCCGAACCAGGCGTGTACTTCCACCGCGACGCCGACAAAAAGATCATTTATGTCGGTAAAGCCGCCGTACTCAAAAACCGCGTCATGAGCTATTTTCAGGTAAGTCGCCACCGTGACCCCAAAACGAAACTGCTCGTAGCGGCCATTGCCGATACCGAGTGGATCACCGTTGGGTCTGAGGTTGAAGCGCTCTTTCTGGAGTCAGAGTTTATTAAGCGCTATAAGCCCAAGTACAATATCGATCTCAAAGACGATAAAAACTTCGTCTATATCAAAATCTCGTCCGACGACTTTCCGGTCTTCACCTATGTGCGCCGCCCGATGGATGACAAATCGCACTATTACGGCCCCTTTACTTCGAGTGACGCGGTTCGTCGCGCTATGCGCATGCTGCGCAAAGTCTTTCCTTACGTGACCCACGCCAACTGGCCGACGCGCGGCTGTCTCCAATATCATTTGGGCTTATGCCCCGGTCCCGAAGAGCACGCCATAACGGCGATCGACTACCGCAAAACGGTCCGGCGCCTCGAGCTATTTCTAAAAGGTGAGCAAACCAAGCTCATGACCGATCTCGAGCGCGACATGCAAAAAGCCTCCAAGCGCCAAGATTACGAAGAAGCGGCTAGATTGCGCAACCAACTCACCGATTTACGCGCCTTTGGCAAACAAATGGTCTTTGGCGACCGCGAAGCCTTTGATCTTACGCGCGACCAGGCGCTGGTTGGCTTGGCCGACCGACTGCAGTTGCCCGAACCGCCCCGCCGTATCGAGTGCTATGATATTTCGCATTTAGGCGGCACCGATAACGTCGCTTCAATGGTGGTGTTTACCGACGGGGCCGCCAACCGTGATGAGTACAAACGCTTTAAAATGCGCCTCGGCGGCAACGATGACTTTGCCCATATGCGGGAAGTGATGCAGCGCCGCTTTAGCCCGAAAAACCTCGAAGACTGGCCCAAGCCCGATTTGCTGCTGATTGATGGTGGTAAAGGCCAGGTAGCCGCTGTCTTGGGCGTGCTCGACGAGCTAGGAATTAATATCCCCACCGTCGGTGTCGCTAAGCGTCAGGATGAGCTCATCCGGCGCCGCAGCGCCGACACCCCCATCGAGCGCGGTCGTTTCGATAATGAAGCCTGGGTCAGTGCCAACGTCGATTGGGAAACGATCTTATTGCCCGGCTCAAGCCACATTCTTCAGCTTATTCAGCGTATCCGCGATGAAGCTCACCGGTTTGCCATCACCTACCAAACCATTTTGCGCGGCAAACGTCAGACCAAAAGCTTGCTCGATGATGTCCCCGGTATTGGACCCGCCACCCGCAAGCGCCTCATTAAACAATTTGGCAGTATGCGCGGCGTGAAAGCCGCCACTGACGCCGATCTGGCCGCGGCAGTGGGGGAAACGCGGGCCGCCGCTCTACGCGAAGCCCTCGGCAAAGATATATTGCCATCAACCGAGCCAGCTGTTAGCCCGGTCGCGCCCGAACCGACCTCAGCCGATGATATGGTCGTAGAACCATAACCCTAGGTATCAAAACATACCGTCTGCTATATCCGAATTACTAACGCTAACGGCTGCTCCACGCCACGTTTGTTGCCGTAAGCCTAGCACTATCAAAGTGCTTCTACCAGCCGGCATATGAGCGTAAAGTACGGCCATGAGTACTAGCAAACAAATTGAACAAGCCCTTGCGCGTGCCGACCGCCGCGATGCTAAACGCAAGCCCAAGATGAAAGTTACCGGCAAAAGCGTATTTGCCCTGGCCAAAATCCTGCACCGGAGCAAGTAAGTAAACACTGTTGCCGCGGGCGCGTCTAAGCCCATCCATCACCTTCAGATACGTCATTGGTTCAAGACCTTCGCAACAATCTGCATCGGAGTAGCCAGCCCAATGCCAAGATGTAGTCTGGCCTCATTGTAATACCGCAGGTAT
>JACAFG010000002.1 GCA_019352195.1 Candidatus Saccharimonadota bacterium
CGGTGTAGGTAACGATACCGGTGGTCGTACCACTGCGGGTAAAGGTTACTGGAGTGGTAAAGTCGCCAATATTTGGACCGTTACCGGTAAACGTGGTAAAGCCGGTGGTATCTGTCCACGTATAAGTCTCCCCCGCTGCCATGGCTGGTGCGGCGGTCATTCCTAGACTCATGATGGCGGCCAATACCAGTGGCCAGAGCCGAGCTCGTTTCCAGATTTGTTTCATCAAAAACACAATGTATGAGCATAACAGAATTTGACCATATTGTCAAAATCTGTTTTGACTTCTTTGTCATCCCTCGGCTATGATTCGTGACATGAAGCATTTTGTAGCGCGCTCTTTGGCCATATTTATCGCCCTCGTGGCTTTGCTGTCACCGGTTTCGGTGACATCCCATCTGGTATTAAGCCCCCAAACGGCTCTGGCTGACAGTGGCTGTGTAAAACTCAGCATTAACGTTCTGAGTGGTGGTAACGGTCAGGTTTGCCCAACTGCCAACCAAAGTGTCCTCGTGGTCTACGTTATTCAAATTCTCCAGCTGGTAGCACTATCAATTGGCGGTATTATTGTGCTTATGATTGTGATTGCAGGGATTCAGTACATTATCTCCGCGGGTGATCCCGGGGCGATCAAATCGGCAAAAAACCGTATTACCAATGCCATTACCGCCTTGGTCGTGTATTTGTTCATGTATGCAGCGCTGAACTTCCTTATTCCTGGAGGAATTTTTAACTAATGTTGATACAACACCTTCATTTTCTGTTAGCCCTCGATTCCAGCTGTTCGAGAAGTATTACGCCGGGGGGTCCGGGTCTATACGACAATTTGTGTGCCAACGGCGCCGTATCAATCACCGCTTTGCAAGATACGCTGATTCTCGTGACTAATATCATTCGAATTTTGTTATGGCTATCAGGTGCGTTGGGCGTGATTTTCATTATTGTGGGCGGAATTTTCTACATTACGTCGGCGGGCAATCCTACCCAGATCAAGAAAGCCCGCGAAATTCTGACCAACGTCGTTACCGGGTTAGTGATAATTTTAGCCGCTTACGCCATTGTTACGTTCATTTCTGACGGCCTCGGCTAAGGTTTCGCTGAGCTTTGACTTCTCGGTCGCCCCTCGGCTATAGTTCGCCTATGAAGCATTTTGCAACTCGATTGGCGGCCACAACCATCACCGCTATTGCTATAGCCTTGCCGGCCTTGTTTGGCTCCCAGGTGGCAGTGGCCGATATCTCGGTTGATTGTGCCGACGGTACCATTCAGAACGTTTCGGCCAATGTTACCCAGCTCCAGGCCTGTGCTGCGCATGGCGGTCTTAATGGCAGCGGTGACGGCGCCCAGTCAAATGCCGCTCCCAACGCGTATAAAGTTTCGCCCAGCGGCATCGTACCGGTCTCAAATGCCTACATTGGTACGGGGATAACCAAAATAATCACCGTTTTGCTTGAGATCGTCGGCTATTTGTCGGTTATCTTTATCATCGTTGGCGGCCTCATGATGGTGCTTTCAAGCGGCAACCCAGCACGCTTTAAAACCGGACGCGAAGCCGTCATTTATTCGGTTATTGGGGTTATTATTGCTATTTCGGGCTACGCGATCGTAACCTTTGTGAGCGGCAGTCTCTAGATTTCCATGCCGGTTGGCGAAAGCCATAATAAAGTTGGCAAATAACCCCCGATATGGGATTATTCGACCAACAGCAAATTATTATCGAATCAGGATCAAAACCAAATGGACCAGTTACTTCATCTTTTGCAGCACAGCGCTCTGCTAGCTGATGCCAGTTCGATTATTAATACCAGCGCCGGCCAGGCGTGCAGCGGCAACTGTGGTACTTCGAGCGTTCCGCAGTTGTTTGGTGAGATCACTAAGGTGCTTAGTTACCTTATTGGTTCGATCTCGGTAGTGATGATAATCATCGGTGGCTTGCGCTACGTTTTAGCTAACGGTGACTCGAAACAGGCAGCCGAAGCCCGAAATACTATTCTCTTCTCGGTAATTGGTATTATTATTGCCATTACAGCCTTCGGAATTGTCACGTTTGTAACCACTCATTTTAAGTAAGGTTGCCAGCAAAGACCCGGTTATGCTAAGGTCAGCTCAAATTAAGTATCGAAAAGGAGTCCCCAACTCGCATGCGTATCGTAAACTTGGGTAAAAAGATGGCGCTCGGCCTTCAAGCCCTCACCCTCATGTTCGGATTTGGATTTGTCGCTTTGTCACCAGTAATGGTGGGAACCGCTTCGGCAACTGCCGCAGCTTCTACGAATACTACTTGTGACCCTAATAACCTCACTATTCAGGGTGGTGCCTCTTGTGCAAATCCTCAGACCTCAAACAAAGGTCTGTTTGAGAACGGCGGTATCTTCCAGACACTCGCTAACACCCTCATCTTCCTCGTTGGTGCTATTGCCGTATTGTTCCTGATCATTGGCGGTTTGCGCTACGTTATTTCAAACGGCGACCCCAAGAGTGTCACCGCAGCCAAGGACACTATCCTCTATGCTATCGTAGGTATCGTGGTAGCAATCCTGTCCTACGCTGCCGTCGCGTTTGTTATCAGTACGTTTACCAAATGATCCTGTCCGGTCGCAGCGATAGATCTGCGGGACTCAGGTCTAAAGTAGCCGAAACAACCCCGGAAGGGGTTGTTTCTTTTTGGACCTCACTTTGCGTCGGGTGGGCTCATGATCTTGCAAGACGGTGGGAATACCAGGCGCCAATCATGGGCGCGCTGTTAGATGTAAGCCAGCGTAGTACAAGCGAACTGCTGGTAACGGCCTGATTTGACTAGGATAGGTGGTCGTAGTTATTTTTGGTTGTGCCAGTGCGCGTGTGAGAGTGAATCTAGGTTAGGACTGTTATAACTAAAAACCCTCGCTAGGCGCGAGGGTTTTTAGTTGAAGTCGATCGGGCTTAGCCGACCGGTTTAACTTTGATCTTCTTAACCTTGTCCTGGGCTACTTTGGGAATCGTGATGGTGAGAACGCCATCTTTGAGAGCCGCAGCGGCCTTTTCAGCAATCGTCGAAGTTGGCAGAATGACTGAGCGTGAGAACGCGCCCCAGTAGCATTCCTGAACATAGTAGTGTTCCCGGTCGACTTCTTTTTCGTCGACACGCTCGCCGCGGATCGTAACGACATCCTCGGCAACTTCGATGTCAATGTTGTCAGGAGTAACCCCGGCGATCGGAGCTTTGATAACCACGTTGTCCTTGGTCTGGTAGACGTCGACTGCCAATTGGCCGTCGCCCTCATCCATCCAATCTTCTTCGCCTTCTACTGGCGTGTCTAAAAAGTCGTCTTGCAAGACGTTTTCTGATTCATTCTGGGGAGCTGATTTTCTACCCGGCATCTGCATAATTCTCCACTTAACAAAGATTAATACCTTGGCACCGCTATTTGTTATTTGTCAGCACGGCCACCTTTTGCTTATTATAGGCAAATTTTCAGATGTAACGCAAGGAACGCCGATACTAATTGGCTCACTTAGCTAGTTTTTCTACCCAATGTCAGGACTTAATTGCGACGACAAAGGCTCCTGATAGCGCAAAAACCGTCTAAAACGTATGAGCCGTCAGGTGCTAGTGTTTTTTGACCTCTCCACCGTCCTGGCATGTTTATTGCGGTGCTTCTGGCTTGTTTCGCTGGCTTGCCGGACTCGGCACAGAGGAATCCCCCATGATCAAGGCGATATAGAAGCCCTAGAGCCCTCATACGGTGTTCGTTAAGCGTAGACGACGTATTGACGGCCGGCGCCGCGCTGGGGGCGTGTAGGGCAACTCCGAGGCTCACAGGGGCATCTGGGGTGACGCATGTAATAGACATCGGGAGTACTTGCAAGCTTTGGCTTGGCTTATGTTTCGTTAAATGCTTGAGTCCGTGCTCGTGCCAAGCTATAGTAATCAGGTTCAACACCGCCCCAGCTATGTTACGGAGAGGTACCCAAGTGGCTGAAGGGGCGGGTTTGCTAAACCTGTAGGGGGGAGTAATCCCTCGCGAGAGTTCGAATCTCTCCCTCTCCGCCAAAGCAAATACCCGGTTTTTACCGGGTTTTTGCTTTGGCGGGAATCATGTCTAGTTGCTATTACCAGTGAGCTGCTCGACCGGTGCAAAATCGTCCGTTAGTAACTGACCTCCCGAAACCTGGCCCAAATCCTTTGTTCCAAGACCTTCAAAGACAGGATTGACGGTTGAACTCGAAGGGCCGGCCAAAACAATTATATTTTGCAGTTTTGACAAGGGGGCAGCCGGGTTGACTGAACCGACGCGAACAGTGTCAAAGTTGCGCTCGTAGACCAACCGCTCAGCATGGGCAAATTTGCTGTTGGGTGGCGTAACCAAGTTGACTGCTACGAGGCCCTTGGGATTGATAAGGCCAGCCAATTTCGATACGGCCTCGGTGGTTGTGAGCTGAAACGGTGGCGATAGAGCATTAAATGCGTCCATGTAGGCAAGGTCGTATTTTTGGTGAGACTGGTTCAAAAATACCCGTCCATCCTCGTGGAGGATATGTATCCGTGGATTGGGCTTGAACCCAAAGTAGATTGAGGCCAGCTTATCCAGATAGGGGTCAATTTCAACAACGTCAATTTGGACGTTGGGATATCGGGCGGCCAGAAGGGTTGGCAACGTGTACGCCCCGCCGCCAATTATGAGCACATGCTTCATATCTGGGCTGGATGCCGCGACCTTGGCAAATGTCTGCATATAGTAAAACGGAACGGCATCGGGGCTACCAATAACGATGCCCGATTCGGCGTTAGATGGGTCGGTAGTCAAATATCGCAGGGTTGATGATTGCATTGGTGAGTCGATAACGCTCCAGTGGCTATAGGCGCTGTCACCATTAAACACGAGCTTACTGCCTGAAGCAGCTGCGACACTGCTGCCTCCCACCGACATTAAGGCGATCGTAGCCACAATTAGGCCTATGCGAAGCCATAATAGCCCACGCAAACGCGCTGCGTGCGAGGCAATTACGAGCGCAAGAACAAGGCTCGCTCCAAGCGAGCGGCTCCCGAACCAGGCGATGAGCCAGTAGCCGGTCAAAAATGTTCCTAAAATACTACCAAAGGTTCCGGCGGCGTATAAATTGCCAACAGCCCGGCCAGCAGTGGTTAGAGATGCCAGCCGCAGCTTCGCGAGCTGAGGTGAAACGAGCCCAAGCAGAAAATTGACAGGTAAAAATAGTATCACCGCGCTTACAAATGCCTGCCAACGGATATCACCGCCCAAAATGAAGACCTGGCTTAAGATACTGTCTTTGAAGTAAAGGGTAATGAGTAAGACGCTGGCGGCGAAAGTAAATATCCAGCTCAAAATCCGGTCAGAAGCGGCTCGGTCGGCCATTCGTCCGCCATACCAGTAGCCAGCTGACAATGCTCCTAAAATAACGCCTATCACGGCGGTCCAAACGTAAATGGAGTTACCAAAATATGGCTGAATGAACCTGGCGCCGACAATCTCGAAAACCATCACAATCGCGCCGTTAAGTACGGCAATAAGCTCATACCGGTAAGTCTTGAGACGATTAATTAGCGACATAGCTTCAAATATACCCGAATCGATCTTGCTACACGCCGTAAATTGCTTTGTAACTTCGGTTATTAGCCTGTAAAGCGTCCCTGAATTGGCCTAGTAGGGTAGCGTTGGCAGTTAAATTAGGATTTTCGGCAACAAGCGCCGCAAGAGCGGTACTGGCATCAGTTAGCTTCGTGTTATCACCTTCCAAAAACGCGATCGTGCCGGCTACATACAGATTCCAAGCGGGCTGATCAGGTTTGTCGGCTTGTCGAAACTGAATGAGCGCTTTGGGGTAGGTGAGTTCGCCGTTCATGGCGTACTCCTGACCGGCATGAAAATGAATAGTAGCTTCGCTCACCTGGCTTTGCGACCGGATACGCTGCATATTGTGGCTCAAATAGGCCTCGATGAGTTGGGCAGCTTCAAGATAACCCCCGTCACGGTCAATTGAGCGCCAGCCTTGATCAGATTGATCAAACTCGAACGGCGGTAAGGCTAAATAGGCTTCTCTTGGATGCATATTGGAGTAAGTATACATTGATCTCAACTTTCGCGTTGGCCAAAAACGCACGGCACGACGGCCTAAGTTAACCTCTTTTCAAAGCAAATACCCGGTAAAAACCGGGTATTTGCTTTGGCGGAGAGGGAGAGATTCGAACTCTCGAGACGTTAGTCCGCTGGTTTTCAAGACCAGTGCCATCAACCACTCGGCCACCTCTCCGTGGCTCGTGGACCCTCCTATTTTAATGATCGTGGCCAGCTTTACAATCATAACTACGATGCAGCTTGTGCTTACCTTGCCACAAACTTGCGGAAGCACCATAATGAGGCCAGTTAAGGAGACCGTCGTGAACGACGATCAGACACCTATTTCAGAAAGCGTAGATCAGGCGTCGGCCGATCTACAGATAGTGCCGCCGGTCGAGACCGATGAACTGGTTGGAGCTGCGCCTGGTGATGTGCCGCAGCCAAATGCCCCTAGCTTCCAATGGCAAGCATCCGAATACGTACAGCATCACAAAAATGGCGGCTGGTATTTTGGCGTCGTAGCTACCGTTGTTGTGCTTTCCGGCCTCGCCTATCTGTTGAAATCGCGGTTTAGTATCGCTTTGTTTGTTGTTATGGGCGCAGCGGTTATCGTTTACGCTAAACGTCCGCCGCGCATGCTCACCTACGAATTATCAGATGGAGGACTAACAATTGACTCAAAACACTATCCTTTCCAGGCTTTTCGTTCGTTTTCAGTCATTCGCGATATTGCTTGGCACTCAATAGAGCTTGAGCCAACTCAACGGTTTATGCCTCGCATGTCGGTGTTGTTTGATGATAATGACTTTGACGCGATTGTGAAGCACTTGCTTGAACGTTTGCCTCGAGTCGACCGCGAACCTGATTTTGTCGAACGGGCAACCAGATACTTACGCTTCTAGATCGGCGCCTAGTTCACAAGCGCTTCCTGTACAGCCTCAAATATGCTATCGTCTGTAAGTCCAAACTTTAATATTTCACTGGTCCTGCGCCCGTAGCTCAGCTGGATAGAGCATCACCTTGCGGTGGTGGGGGTCGCAAGTTCGAATCTTGCCGGGCGCACCAGTTCTAATTTTCAAATTTCAATTCTCAATTTCTCAATCAAGATTGAAAATTGACACTTAGAAGTTAGCTCGGAGGGGTCGCATAGTGGACTAGTGCGCCGCACTCGAAATGCGGTGAGGCGGCAACGCTTCCGAGAGTTCGAATCTCTCCCCCTCCGCCAAAATAACGCTTCAACTTTGGTTGAGGCGTTATTTTGATAGCAAAAAATCATTAGTTGAGGCTAAAAATACGATTATCTCAAATATAACCAAAAGCGGTATCCAGTTTCACACGCCTTCATCTTGTCACCAATTAGCGTCAAATTGGGCTAGATATTGATGGTGATAGATAAGCCTTGGCTGCCCTGTAGTCATAGAAAAGGTGTTACCGGTTTTCAAAAGTTTTTAGCGTTTCGATTAAGTGTCATTATGCATCTTGTCTACTGCGTTCGCGTCGATTTATCCAAAAATAATGCTTACGCATGAAGCGTAAGCATTATTTTTGTTGGTTCGAATGTATTTGCTGTGTGGTTGGACGGCGGCTCGTCGAAAAGATGTGAGCTAAATATGCTTAATCTGATGACGGCAGACATATTCTGAATATTTTAAGCAAAAGCGTTTTGATTAGGGTTTCACAGCTTCTATCTGGCCAAAAACGATTATAAAAAAGTTGGCTGAAAGCCGATTTGAATTACGGTTGGCCGGCTTCAATTTTTACAGCCAGCGAACGCTGTGTTCCGGCAGCGCTTGGCTCTTTAAGCCGATCTAAGACTGAGGCGTATTGTAGTCTCACGCTCGAATCAGCCGGCATAACGAGTAGATAGCTCTCAAAATGATTGGCAGCCAAAAGCCAAATGGTTTTCTGATCAGAGTTTGCTTCAAGCTTAGCTAGCCGCAAGTCGCGTGGAGCGGATGTGGGCAGGCTATTAAGCACCCGCTGTGAGCTTTGTACGAGTCCGCTAATGCTTAAGGCGTCGGCTAAGGCCACATTTCCACTGGCGGCTTGACGGACGCGTTGTAGGGCTTCTGGTGAGCTTACATGACGCTCTAGAGCTGTAATAGTGTCACTCCTCTCCCCTACTACGGCGCTGGCGAGAGCAACAGTTACGATTTGATCATCAGTGGTGGCCAACGGCTTTAGGTGTGCGAGGGCGGTAGTAATATCGGTGCTTGAGCCAATTTCGAGCTCGGCTCGGGTGTAGATTTCGGCTGAAACTGCGTTCGTACTTAATCCCCCACTACGCTTAATTACTTTGGCGGCACGGATCGCGTCGCCACGCGCCATTAGATCATTGGCGTAATGTTGGGCGGCAACTTGATTGGTGTGATCCAACGCATCGGCAAGACGGTAATTGAGGCTGGCGTTTGCCCCGGTGGACTTGTCCCCCATCGCCACGAGCGTGGCCGATTGAGCATGCGCCGAAGTAATAATGCTCGGCCACGCCGAAGCAATGAGTCCCCCGCCTGCCACTACAGCTAGCGAGGTCCATGCAAAGAATTTTATCGTGTCATTCTCGGGTTTTCTCATCTCGTTTGATAGTAGCACGAGCGTTTCGCTCGTAGCGACCTGTTACTGGCTGGGGATAGTAGCCTCAATATGACCCGTCTTACGTAAGCTCGTAGCTCAGTTAACTAAGGTTTGAAGCTGCTCGTTGAGTTTCGCAATCATGGCTGCGGTTTCGTCGCGGCGAGTACGCGTTTCTTCAACTACTGAGGCGGGTGCGGAACTGGTGTAGCGTTCGTTGGCTAGTTTGGCCTCGAGCGACTTCAAGTAGCCTTCTTTCTCGATCTGAGTGCTCTGCAGGCGGTGTTTACGGGCCTCAATAAGGCTGTCGTCAGCGTCAATCCAGGCTGGTGTGGCCGTACCGAGGTACAGTCCCCTTCCCTGTTCCACAAGCTCAATTTTGCCAGCGCGAGCAAGGCGTGTCACCAACTCTGCACTACTAGCTATGGTCTTGTCGGTAGTCAGGATGGTGGGCTTTGATAGCTGTTCTTCGGCGGTGAGGGTTCGTGCTGCAGACACAACCGCTTGGATCGCTTCAAATTCAGCGGCTTTAGCTGATAATGCTGCGGTTATTGTTACCGATTGCGGCCACGCGGAAGTAATCAGTTGGCTATCTGTAGCCGGGGATGCGTCCCAGATGGCTTCCGTTACATACGGGGCGATCGGGTGCAGTAGTTTTAGGATGGTCATGAGTGAGTGGTAGAGAATGTTCGCATTTTGTTCAACTTTCGAGGCTTCAATATACCAATCGGCGAAATCGTTCCAGAGTAGGGAATAGACAATTTGACCGGCCTCGCTAAAACGGTAGTCCTCGATGGCACGGGTGACTTCGGACACGCCTGCGTTAACCCTGGCCAAAATCCAGGCGTCAGCGGCAGTTTTAGGCTGAGGGTCAGTGGGGGAGTAGCCTTCGGGCAACTGACCAAGAACAAAGCGGGCAACATTCCAGAGTTTGTTGCAGAAGTTGCGGTAACCTTCAACTTTAGCCTCTCCAAGGGAGCCGTCGTTACCTGGAGTGATCCCAATGGTGAGCGCTAGACGCAAGGCATCAGTGCCGTATTTTGAGGTGAGATCGAGCGGGTTGATGACATTGCCCTTAGATTTGCTCATCTTTTTGCCGTGTTCGTCATTGACCATGCCGTGTAGGTAGACGGTGGTGAAGGGGATTTGCCCGGTGCGGTACAGGCTAAACATGGCCATCTTGGTGACCCATTTGGTGAGGATGTCGCGGCCCGTTTCCATGACAATGGTGGGGTAGAAGCGGTCGAAGTCACCAGTTGACTGCAGCGTGGCGTAGGGCCACTGGCCGCTGGAGTACCACGTATCAAAAACGTCAGTTTCGGCGCGATAATTACCTTCGCCGTAATACGCTTTAGCCTCGTTTTCGTCGGCCGTAACAATGTAGGGCTCTTTGTCGGGATCGCTCGAGGCCTTGTAGAACACAGGAATACGAATGCCGAACCAGTTTTGGCGGCTAATATTCCAGTCGTACTCGTTGGCAAGCCAATCGATAGCTACCTTTTTGAAGCGCTCCGGGATAATTTTGATCTCGCCCGACTCGATCGCTTGAATAACTTTAGCGTTGGGTTCGGCTACGCGCATAAACCATTGCTCGGTGATGAGCGGCTCAATGGTGGTGCCGCAGCGGTCATGCGTACCGACAGAATGAGCGATTGGCGTGGTCTTGATAAGCTTGCCGGCTGCCTCGAGGGCGGTCACAACGGCTTGGCGGCCGTCTTTGACTGATACCCCCGCAAATTCGTCGGGTACGTTGATGAGCTTACCGTCCAGATCGACGACGCTGATCTCGGGCAAATGGTGGCGTTTGCCGATCTCGTAGTCATTTTTGTCATGCGCTGGCGTTACTTTGAGTGCGCCGGTGCCAAATTCTTGCGCCACGTAGTCGTCGGATATTATAGCGACGGGGCGGTCAATCAGGGGAATGGTGGCGGTTTGGCCGATTAGTTTGGCGTAGCGAACATCATCTGGATGTACGGCCACGGCCGCGTCCGCAAAGATGGTTTCAGGCCGAGTAGTGGCAATTTTGACGGTGCCGTAATCCAGCGTGTAAATTTCGTCCGTGCGATCAACGAATTTTACTTCAATATCGGCGAAACTACTTTGGCAGCTGGTGCACCAGTTGACGATGCGGTTGCCGCGATAAATAAGCCCGTCTGCGTGCATTTGCTTGAAGGTGGCGTAAATCGTGGCGATGATATCCTCATCCAGCGTAAATTTGAGGCGGCTCCAATCGGCTGAGAAGCCGAGGCTGCGAAGCTGCGAGATGATCTTGGGGCGGTTGGTGACGGTAAATTCGAGGGCGGCAGCGTAAAACTTGTCGCGGCCGAGGTCAAAGCGACTTAGGCCGTCTTTTTTTAATTCACGCTCGTAAACCACCTGCGTCTCGATGCCGGCGTGATCCGTGCCAGGTAGCCACAGCGTGGGCTGGCCCTGCATGCGCCGATAGCGGGTCATGATGTCTTCAATTACGAACATGGCGTGTCCGGTGTGCAGATTGCCGTTGGCGTTGGGCGGCGGCATGATGATCGAGAATGGGTTGGCATCTGATTTTTGGATCGCTTTGTTGCCGTCAGGCGTGAACGCGCCAGACTTTTCCCAGCGGTCGTATATATCTGATTCGTGCTCAGATGGATTGTAGGCTTTTGCCAGCAGCGGGCGTGCCTTATTAGATGATTCGTAACTGCTCATAGTGGTGGGTTCCTCTCAACGTTGTCGTTATGTGGCGAGGATTCGCCGGGTTGTTTGTATCTATATTGTAACTGGACACGTCAAATGTTGACAGGCCGAGAGCTATTTGTTGATTTCTCATCCTAAAAGTGTTATATTTAGCTATCCGCATTTTTGGCGGCCAATCTGCCCAATAGTGGGTCCTACAGATGGGATTGACATGACAGATACGTTTTTGACCAGGCCATTCGAGGCTAGTCACCTCTTCGTGTGGTGTTCCCGACCAGCTGAGCTGGCGCAGACGCTCAACAAATGGCTGGAGCGAGCCAGCTTGTTGGCCGATGCGCCGGAGTTTGTGCTGAGCCAATATCCGCAAGAGCCCGTGGTGAAAATCTCTCTGGAATCAGCTGCCATCGTGACGGTTCGTCTCGTGAGCCTCACGGTGTTCGATGAGGCTGGAGTTGACTTTGTGGGCGTGATCACTCAGGGAGTTTGGAAGGATTGCCGTATTCGTGGGCGGCGGCATTATTCGCGCCTCGGTGGCCCGGAAAACGCTCAAATGGGTGGGGCCATGATCGAGTGCACGCATGACGTGGCATTTCAAGCGCTCCCTCACAGCCTTGGCGTTGCTCCGGGAACGTCGTGATGAGGCCGGTAGCGGTGGCCAGCAACGGGGGAGCCGAGACAATGGCTGTTGCACAGCCGGATATTTTGCACGCAGCGGCAACTCTTTCGCCGTGCAGCACGTATCAAGAGCTGCTCGAAGCGGCCGAGCGGCATGGCATTGTCTGGTTTGGTTGCAACGCAACTTTTGACCAGGACGGTATGGCTAGCTACAGCGCAAACCCTGCCGTACTCCTGCTTGAGGTCGCAAGTATCAATCTGCTGAGTGGTGACTGGGTGCCCGTCACAGGGCTGCTGCGCTATTGGGAGCAGCCGGCGCGCTTGGCTTGGTGCAAGGTTCACTGGGAAGCAGACGACCAGGTCTCGGATTTATGGGCTTTTTGGACAAGGAGTGAGCTATGAGCACCTCTGAACTGGCACCGCCATTGGTCTTTCGATCTGATGTGAAGCTGTTTAAGGCGGCTACCTATCGTGAAGTTGTGGCCGCCGCTGAGGAAGGTACATCCGTTTGGTTCCTGTTCTGGGGCTTGCCCCAGCGAGATGGGACCATCGGGTATCAAGGTGAGCATCGAACCCGGGTTCAGCTGATACCGCGGATCGTCTCAACGCTTCGTGGCAGTACCTTGTCGATTACTGGCGAGCTGGATGGTCGTGTTCTGGTTGGAGAGCACGTCTGGATCTGGTGCCAGTGGCACGGCGAAGCTGTCAAGGGCACGATAATGTTCCTCGACCGAACGTCCTGAAAGTGACCCCCAAAAGGGGCCGCAACTCGAGAGAGTTTCGGCCCCTTTGTCATTTGCGGGTAATTATTCGCTAGCACCGGCTTTAACCGGCTCAACGCTCCAGCCAGGACACGCTTGCTGGTTTGATTTAACGGTCAGAATTGCGTTGTTGCCGGGCGGTATCGTATGTAAGCTGGTCGCGGGTACGGTGCACGCTCCAGCTTGAAAATAGGCTGGGTTAGGATAGTCGATTTCCGAATGAGCAATGTCATTTGGTGCCAAAACTACCGTCACTGCGCCTTCACTGGCAGTTTTTTCGGCCGGTGTGCCTAGCTGATTACCGGCCGCGTCGGCTAAGGTTACGGTGGGTTGGCCAAATAGGCTACAGGCACTAGAGCCGGTATTGGTAAAACTCAGGTCATAGTAAAAATGTCCCGCACCGGCGTTATCCGGCTTCAAGCCGACCTGTAGGATGCTCGCTTTGCAGATAGCGATCGGAGACGCAGTTGGCGTCGGTGGGGTCACAGAGGTTGGCTGTGGACTGGCTGAGGCAGTGGGTGATGGTGACGAGCTTGGGCTTGGTTGAGGTGTTACCGCTGTTTTTATCACTGATTTCTGATTTATGGCCGCCCAAATGATGAGTCCGATAGCTATGCAGGCAGCAATTATGCCAACGATTATCCAGCGTTTGCGTGTCACAGTCATATCCCTCATTTTAGCCTATGGTGATTTGGTAATGGGTCTTGTGCAAGCCGCTAAACTTGGCTAAACGGCTAGGCTGGGGTCGGTTCGGAGGGTGCGGGGGTCGGTGGTCTGGTGCTCGAGAGCCAGATAATAGCCAATTGATGCCACCATAGCGCCGTTATCGGTGCAGTAAGCGATGGGCGCATAGGCCATTTTTACCGGTAATTGCCGGTTAACTTCTTCGCGCAAACGGCCGTTGGCCGAAACGCCGCCAGCAATAACAACCGTGGCCGGTTTGAATTCGTAATAGGCCTTGAGTAATCCGGCCGTCAAGGTTTCGCAAACCGTGCGCTGGAAGCTGGCAGCCATGTCGGCCTTTTGATTGTCGGATAATCGATTTGGTAGTTCACCAGATGGGGTGCGAAAATCACCCCCTACGGCCGATTGCAGCGCTCGTAATACGGCGGTTTTGAGTCCGGAGAAGCTGAAATCGTACGAGTCTTTGAGGTTGGCGGTCGGCAGTTGAAAAGCCTGCTCGTTGCCAGACGGGGCGAGTTGGCCAATTTTGGGGCCGCCGGGGTAGGGAAGTCCCAACATGCGCGCCACCTTGTCAAAAGCTTCGCCAGCCGCATCGTCACGCGTTTGACCGAGCAGTTTGTACTCTAGAGGCGAACTAAACAGCAGTAAATCGGAGTGTTTGCCTGAGGCTGATAGGGATAATAGTGGAAATTTGAAGTCAATTTGGGGCTCAATAAGAAAATTGGCAAACGTGTGTGCGACCACGTGATTTACGGCATAAAGCGGCTTGTTGTGGGCGAGGGCCAAGGTACGGGCGGTGAGGGTACCGATAAGGAGTGATCCCAGGAGGCCGGGGCCGTGGGTTACGGCGATCCCGTCAATATCATCCCAGCTGCAGTTGGCTTGCTCGAGCGCTTGATTGATGACCGGTAAGACAACCTCAATGTGACTGCGAGCAGCCACTTCGGGCACGACGCCACCATATTGAGCATGAATATCAATTTGTGAGGCGACGACGTTGGATAAAACCTTGCGTCCGTCTTCAACGACGGCGGCAGCGGTTTCATCGCAACTAGTTTCGAGTCCAAGGATTTTCATAATGAGGCCAATTGTAACGCGGACGACTCCAAATGAGAACCGCCCGCCGTCTCATGTGATTGAGACGGCGAGCGGGTGCGGCAAGCCGCTAGTTGTTGCAGGCGGCGGGATCGATGGTCTGGTTGACGAGGGCGAGGACAGCGCGGATACCGCCGTCACGGATATTGATCTCCGGATAGACAGCGGGCAGCCGCCTGATGGCTTCCATCTGGTTGCGGATCTCGTCCTACGCGAGTGGCTTGATTTTGCACTTTTTGGGCATATCGGAACCTTTCAGGTCTGGCTTGGGGATGGGGCGGTTTTGGCCTGGCCGAGCCAGGCAAATGTTTGCCCGGCGAGGAGCTCCGCGCGATGTTGCAGGATCTCCGGTGTGCAGACACTTGCACGCAGGGTTGCCATAATTTTGTCGTCAGTCCACCAAGTCGTGGAGATCCTTCGGGAACGATCCAGTCTGCCGACTCGCAGACGGCGGTGGATTTGACCGCGGATCATCAACGCCAGGGTCACGACTGTGAGGAGGCCAAGTCGCTTCACGATGGGATCTCGTCGTTCAGCATGCCGGCGTCGAGGAAATTACTCATGGGATCCCCCTTCAGCTGATCTAAATCCGGGGTTGCACGTGGTCGGCAATGCCGTCGAGCGCGTCGCTGTGGGTGGGAAATCTCCGGGCCAGGCTGGCGGCGGCGATGGGACGGGTCCGACTCGAGGTGTATTGCCCGTCGCGGTCATCCAATGTGAACTTCAGCAACTCCTTGTCCAATTCGCCCTTTGGCCAGCGTAGCCGGAACCACTGGGACGAAATGACACCCACGACGATGCCGTAGGCAATCGTGACGATGCCAGTGATTTCGAACGTGCGGCGGATGCGCCGGACGGATCGAGCTGTGGTTTGGGACATTATTCTCCTTGGTCGTTGGGATGGATTTAGTGTCAGGACAGCGCGGTAAAGTGCTTGGCGCTGGCGACTACAGATTCAACCGTTTGGTCGTTTTCCAAGCTAAGGAAGCGACGAGCGCACAACTGGATGTAGCGCGTCGACAAGCTGGTAACGAGTTCGTTGAGCGCTCTTACCTCCTCCTGCGAGAGGCCGGCTTGCGATCGGAGGGCGTACAGAATCGCTTGCGGCGGGTGAGCTGCAAGATGCTCGATGAGCCCGAGGTCCGTTTGCCGCGAGGCACTTATCGAACGCCCGGTGGCCTTGGTGACAGCCTATATATCTACGTCGTTAGGTGGGTTGGGCATGTCAAACCTTTCGGTAGCGAAGAGGTTACGCCAAAAGGCGTAATTATCTGATGAACGATACTATACGTATTATCCGTATAATTGTCAAAGAGCTGGCCACTAGACTACAATGCGCTTATGAAGCTGATTGAAGTTACCGATATAGCAGCCTGGAACGGCTTTGTGAACGCTCACACTTGGGGCCATCCGCTCCAATTGTGGGGGTGGGGCGAGGCAAAACGTCTTAATGGCTGGAGCCCACATCGACTGATGAGGTCGGATGGAACCGTTGGGGCGCAGGTTTTACTGTGGCCCATTCCCAAAACTGGGCGATTTATCGCCTACGTGCCGCGTGGCCCAATCTGTAATCCAGATACCAACGCAGCGCTGCTTGAGGCCTTGGTAAGTTGGGCCCGTGAGCACAAAGCCTTATATCTGCGCGTTGAACCAGCATGGAAAGTGGCCTCCTTTCCTTCAGGCTGGAAAAAATCTGCCAACTCAATTCAGCTGGCGCGGACGTATTCGATTGATTTGAGCAAGTCTGAAGATGAACTTTTATCGGTGATGGAGCGCAAACATCGCCAGTATATTCACAAAAGTGAGCGTGAGGGCGTAGTGGTTCAGCGTGTTTCGGCGCAAAATTTGGACGCTATGTGGACGATTTACTCGCAAACTGCTGCACGGGCGGCCTTTGGTCTTCATGAGAGGGCCTATTACGAGTCTCTGTGGCGTGATTTGGGGCCAGCTGGAGCGTTGTACTACGCCGAAGTGGGAAATAGACCGGAAGCATTTTTATGGCTCGCTACGGGCTCCAAGACTGCCTACGAGCTTTATGGCGGTGTGACTGAGGCTGGGCAAGCGGCGCGAGCCAATTACACCCTTAAATGGACCGCCATGCGCGATATGAAAGCGGCTGGTTACACGATTTATGACTTTAACGGGCGCCTCAACGACGGCGTTGGTAAATTTAAGGACGGCTTTGGCCCGGATCATACGGACTGGATAGGGACGTGGGATTATCCGATCAATAAGCTTGGCTACGCGGCCTGGGAAAACTTGTGGCCGGTCATACGACCGGTCGGGCGTAAATTGATGAAGTTGGTAAAGCGCTAAAAGAGCCAAACGCCGCCTCAGAGACCGAGACGGCGTTTTTGATCTTGAAATCAGATCGTGGGCAACTGATCGCATGGGTTTAGTGGATTTGATGGGCTCTGGCGGCCCGTCGCTGATTGGCCCGCATGACAATAGCCTGAACAGGTACAAACGCCAGATGATTATCGAGCCATTGCAAGAGTTCTGTCTGTGGGGCATCGTTATCACGAGTTTTTACCCAGTCGAGTATTGCCGGGGTGAGAATTTCGGCCAGTTTCTCGCGGCTCGGGTGAGGGCCCTGTTGTTTCAGCTCCTCCAGGAGATCAGCTATCATCGTACTCATCGAGCGCCCGGCTGTAAGTCTCGGAACACGGTCATGGCGATGTCCTTAGGTCGGTGAGGGTGAACGAGTTCATAATAGGCGTCTGCCAGATACAAGCGCAACTAAAACTAGTTAGATATCGAGTTCGAGGCTAATAGGGCAGTGGTCCGAACCTAGGACGGCCGGGTGAATATCGGCGGCAATAACCTTGTCTTTGAGGCTAGCTGAAACTAAGAAGTAATCGATGCGCCAGCCGACATTGTTAGCCCGAGCGTTGCCAAAGTGAGCCCACCACGTGTAGTAGCCGTTGCCCTGTTTGAATAAACGCAAAGTATCAATAAAACCAGCGTCAATGAAGTTTTGGAAGCCTTCGCGTTCTTCATTGGTGAAGCCGCGTTTGCCGATGTTGGGCTTGGGTCGGGCTAAATCGTCTTCGGTGTGAGCGACGTTAAGATCCCCGCAAAAAACGACCGGCTTAGACTTGCCGGAACCACCAGCGAGGCTAAATTTGCCGGCCTCAAGGCCTTTGCAGTACTCCAAAAAGGCGGGATCCCAGTGATCGTGGCGCAATGGCACGCGGCTGAGGTCGTCTTTGGCATTAACGGTGTAAACGGTTACCAGATAGAACGCCTCAAATTCAGCGGTGAGGATACGGCCTTCGGTATTAGGGTCGCCATAGGCGTCTTCGGTCATGTCGTACTTGGTTTTAAGCTCATCTGGGAGATTATTGCTGGTGGCAAGTGGTTCGGTTTTGCTTAAAATTGCTGTGCCGGAGTAACCTTTTTTCTCGGCTGAATTGACGTAACTGTGATAACCAAGGCCATCAACCGCGATTTCGGATGGCTGAGCTTTGGTCTCCTGCAGGCACAAAATGTCGGGCTGCTGCTCATCAATAAATGGCTGAAATTGCTCTTTGCGAATGACAGCGCGGATTCCATTGACGTTCCAGGAGTAGAATTTCATGCCCTGATTGTACAACGAGAACGACCCGTACCCCATACGCTGGGGTACGGGTCGTGTAGTTGGTCATGCCGGATCACTTGATCTGAGGCTAGATCTGGCTCGCTTAGATCTAGCCAAGGGGCTCGACCCAGCGGTCGTTGATGCGGACGGCGACGACCGGGCTGCCGAACGGGCGTCGGTTTGCGCGGCCCGTAGACGCAATGTGCATTGCGATAAGGGCATTGTTTGAAACCGGACGGCCGGTAGCAACCATCGCTTCGAGATCGGCAGTCGGTACCGCGACATCGACCGGACGTCCGGATTGAAAGTCCAACCCAGCCCCGTCGAGATTGTCGGCGGCGGTCCAGCCAGGGAGCCAGGTGTTGAAGCGGTAGGTTTCGTAACCGGTCACGATGACTGGTATATGCACCTCCACTCCTCACCTAGGGTTGTCGTGCACGATCGCTCTGGTACGAATGATGGTGCAGGCGAGTGGAAACCTGTCGCCATCGGAGCCAGATCGGCGGAAGAACACTTGGCCGACCACCTCATAAACGTGCGTGTTGATCATGGTTTAACCTTTCGGCTCGATGTGAACATGCTGATTAGAGGAACTGGCGGACAATGGCGATTTTGTCGTCTTCGGATAGGGCAAAGCCTACTGGCACGCCTTCCCGGAAGTACACGACCAGATCGGATTGCAGCTGTTGGCGCTGATCAAACGTGAGCGTGATGGTGTCACCGCGCCAGATTTGCGGCAGCAGTTGTTCGGCTAGCGGTGTATGCCAATTCGCGTCCGCGAGCAGGGCCGTGACAACAAGCACCGCGCCACGTGACAAGGTGATCTCGGTGGTGGGTTCGATTGTAGTACCGGGCATCGGGACTCCTCGGCTGAGATGGTAAAGAACTGTATGCTTGTATATCATCATCTCTAATTAATGTCAATATTCTGGGGTAGCTGTCCGGCTGCTCAAGCAAAGCTTTGGACCTGCGGGCTCGAAATACTCTCACCCAGTAGAATTAGGCTACAATAGACCTACTTATGGCAATGCGACCCGCTACAGCATTAGATATCCAACGTTGGGATGAGCTCGTTGCGGCTAATCCCGATGGGGGCATGGCGCTGCAAACGAAAGCGTGGGGCGACTTTAAAGGTCGCTGGGGCTGGAAGCCGCACCGGTTCGTCTACGAATTAGCGGACGGGCGCCGGGTAGCCGCGCAGTGGCTGGAGCGGCGCATTGGGGCTGGCCAAAGGATTTGGTACTGCCCCAAAGGACCTGGCGTAATCACGCCGGCCGATTACGCTGAAGTTGTTAGTCAGACTCGCGATCATTTGCCGGGCGTGTTCGCTCGGTTTGAGAGTGAAGTTTTAGCTGATAATGCTAAAGCCAGTGATCTGATCGGGCTGGGTCTTGTTAAGGGCACGCGCGAGCCGGGGTCAAAATCGACCATATTCATGAACTTATCGCTCGGTGAAGCGGCGCTCCTGGCGAGTTTTAGCCAGAGCGCGCGCCGTAATATCCGCAAAGCCGAGGCGGGCGGAGTAGTTGTATCACCGATGGAAGCGACGGCCGATAACCTCGATACGATGTTTGAGCTGATGAAAGCGACCGAGAAACGCGCCCATTACGGTTTGCGGCCCAAAGCTTACTTTTTGGACTATTGGCGAGCTCAAATTGAGGCCGGTCAGGGTCAACTGTTGTTTGCGAGTGCCGGTCGGGAAATGCTGGCGGGGATTTTTGTGACATTTGTTGGCAAGCGAGCTTGGTATAAAGACGGCGGTTCCTTTGATAAGCGACGCGAGCTGAATGCAACGTATTTGATGCAATGGGAAGTGATGCGCTGGCTGATGGCGCGCGGAATTACCAGCTATGATCTGGTAGGTGTGCCTAACCGCGATCAAGTTGGCACGGGTGATTCTCGCGACGGCCTGTATGAATTTAAGGCTAAATTTAACCCTGAAATTACGGAATTTATTGGTACGTACGATCTGCCGGGCTCCAATTTTGCTTATAAACTGTGGCTCAAAGGCGGAGAGCGCGTGGCTGGCAAATTAGCAAACAGCCGTCCCGAGCGCTTTCTATACTAAATTGAGCCCAAAATGAAGCGACCCCCGACTGGCTTGTCGGAGGTCGTTGCTTCAGGTGAAGCCTGGTCAGCTAGCCGGGGGCGTTGGCTGCTGAATGCGATCGTTCGCCTGTGGCAGGTGGTCGACCAGCCACGCGAAACCGCGCTTAGTGGGCTCGATGATGAGATCGTAATCGCAGGCGACTTCCTGGTGCTGTGGGGTGCCACTGAAGTCCAAGGACACTTCGACCAGATGATCACTCTGAAGCGCATAGATCAGTCGGTCGATGGCTCGAAGATCTTTACCGGTGAACTCGGCCAGATCCCACTTGGTTTGACCACGCAGGTTGCAGATTACCGTCATGACTATGAGCTTGATCTGGTCGTACTCGTAGTCTTCGGTCCGGTACGTGGACGGTGGTCGGTCTACTTGGTACTGCGGGATGTAGACGGGAGTCCACGACAGACGGCTGAGCGTGTTGGTGATCAGGTCGAGAAGCTTGCGGCGACGGTCGAGCAGGTTTTGATGCTGGCCGACGGGGTAGACGATGGCGGCCCATAATACTCCGAGCGCTACGATGAATCCGGCGATGATGAGGCTCGTGAAAACGGGTGATAGATTGGCGAGCATGGCCGTCCTTTTCGAAGTGGGGAGCTACAGGATTGAGCCTATGGGGTGCTTGAGGGCGGAGATGCCGGCGTCGGTGATTGTCAGGACGAACGGGCCGTCGGCGTTGTTGTGATTGATCTGGCCCTGACTGATGAGGGCGTTGGTGGCGCGATTGAACCGGCGGCGAGGTCCGGCGAGACGGTCACGAGCAAACTGCTCGGTGCACGTACCGTGGTGGTCATGGATTACGACCAGGATGGCACGCTGATCCATATTGCTGTGGTGCCGACCAACAACATAGGCGACGATTGAAGCTGCAACCACCAAACCAGCGGCCCACAACATGGCCGTGACGATGAGGGACATAATTACCTGCTTTCAAGCTGCGGGGCGACGTTGCCGCCGATGATATCCAGGAATTTTCACATAATACCATCAAATGTTATTTTAGGCAACCATTTAAGCGTGTGGCATACTAAATGTATTAACCGGATATCTTCATGTTTCGCAAAGGTGTAAAACGACTCATTCCCGCCCAACTATTTCGTACAATTGAGCCGTTTGGGCATTTGTTGGAAGCCATGATGTGGAACGTGGTGGAAGGCTTCCCGGCACGGGGACTGAAGGTGATTGGTGTGACTGGTACGGATGGTAAGACGACGACCGCTACCATGATATATACGCTTTTGAATGATGCCGGCATGAAGACTGGGCTCATGACAACGATTGGCTATGGCGTGCCCGAGAACTGGCATGACAATAAAGTCCACATGACGACGATGGCAACGCGGCCGATGCTGAAGCGAATAAAAGAGCTGCGGGCTGAAGGGATTGAGTGGTTGGTGCTGGAAACTACTAGTCATGCGTTGGCGCAGTACCGCGTGTGGGGAATTCCCTACAGTCTGGCAGTGATGACCAACATTACGCACGAGCATCTTGATTATCACGGTACCTTTGAGCGCTATCGTGACGCTAAACGCCGTTTGTTTAAGCTAGCCGCTGCCAACGTGCATGGTTTGCAGACGGGAGTGGTAAATGCCGATGATCCCAGTGCCCACTTGTTTTTGAAGGATGTGCCGCGCGAGGTGAGTTATGGCTCGGATCACGGCGCCGATCTCACGCCGCACAACATTGTGAGCACTCCAGCAGGGAGTACTTACACGGTTAAGACGGATGCCGGTGAGCTACACGTTAAGGTGAATTTGCCAGGCACGTTTAATGTGAGCAATTCGCTGGCGGCCATAGGTGTCGGCTTAGTACTGGGACTGAAGGCCAAGCAACTGGAGCACGGTATTGCGGCCCTGAAAACGGTTGAAGGACGAATGAATAGTATTGATGAAGGTCAGGACTTTGGGGTGATTGTAGATTTTGCCCATACCCCAGATAGCTTTGACAAAATTCTGAGCAGTTTTAGAGCTCTGAGCACGGGGCGACTTATTGTTGTCTTTGGGTCGGCTGGGCGACGTGATGAGGCTAAACGAGGTCAGCAAGGTGCCAGCGCTGGTAAATACGCTGATCTGGTAGTCGTAACCGAAGAAGATGACCGTGATGCTGACGGGCAAATAATTATGAATCAGATAGCCGCTGGGGCAAAGACGAGTGGCAAAGTGCGTGGCACCGATCTGATTCTGATTGCGGATAGGACAGAGGCCATTAACCATGCCATAAATGAGGCCAAAGCTGGTGATACCGTGCTTTTACTTGGTAAAGGCCACGAAAAGACCATTGAGCGAGCTGATGGCGAGCATCCGTGGGACGAAATTGGGACGGCGCGAGCGGCAGTTCGGGCTCGATTACGCAAAAAGTAAGCGTAAGAACTTGGAGGGACGCACCCTAGCGACAGATAGACGGATGAGCTAGATCTATGCTATAAAACCTTAACTTTGAGCGTTGGATACGCTCAGGTGGTACTTTGGTTGCGTGAAAGTCACGCAGCGCCCGTCCGAAGGGGTGATTGGCATGACGCAGACGTGGGAGCGGTTTGTTGTTACGATCGACGGCCCATCGGGCGTCGGGAAGCGGAGTTTGCGTAGAGGAATGGCGAATACCCTCGACATGCGCCAACTTGATACCGGTACGCTTTACCGGGCGGTAGCAATTATGTGCCGAAATAACGGAGTCGATACGGCTGATCCGATTGCCACCGGTGCGCTGGTAGGTGAGGCGGTGTTTGAGCTGGATGATGGCGAAGTGGCTTACGCCAACGGTATCTATATCGCGTTTGATATGCGTTCCGCGTACGCCGATAAGCACTCGGCAATTGTCTCGCAGCATCCATCCGTGCGAGCGGCCCTCATGGACTTTCAGGTCAACTTTGCACGAGGAGGCGGTATTCTCGATGGACGGGACACCGGTGTAAGTGTTTGGCCCGCTGCTCAGCTAAAGCTGTTTCTCACGGCCGATCCCGAAGAGCGGGCGAAGCGTCGGGCAGCAGACATTGGGACGAGTGATGTGGCCGGAGTAGCGGCCGAGCTTGCTCTACGTGACTACAGCGACGCCAACCGAGCCACGTCGCCAACAGCGGCAGCCCCCGATGCGCACTTCATTGACTCCACGAGCCTCTCAATTGACGAGGTGTTGGCTCTGGCGTTGACGATGTGGTACGAACGACGGTCGGCCTAAGCAGATCACAACGGTGCCCGGTAGGAACTCAAGTGGGTTCCTACCGGGCACGTAGTCGTTTGAAGAAGGTTGTAAGTCGGTGGGCGGATGAGAAATTGCTGGTTTCTAGGGACTGAGTCGGTAGACTCAGGCAGAGGAGTACGCTGGTTAAGTCGTCGGACCGCACGCGCGCTAAAGCTGATTTTGATCCATATAGCCCGTGTACCAGGAATAATTGTGGCCGAGGAATTTAGCGATTAACTCGATGCCGAGTTCGGCTGTCTTGCCGAGCTGGTCTTGCAGTGGATTGTACTCAACCACATCCACGCCAATGACGTTACAGTGATGGCCAATGTACTCGGCTACCGTGGCAATTTCGCGGTACGTCATACCCTTGGCGTTGGGCATGCCGGCGCCGGGAGCGTAAATTTGGTCGATACAGTCAAGATCGAGGCTAATCCAGATAGCGGGAACGCGGGAATTTAGCTCGTCGATAGCCGTAATAAGCCCGCCCAGACCTTGGGTTAAGAGATCAAACAGCGTGAAGGCGTGTAGGTTTTCGCGCTTGATGAGGTCGAGCTCGGCTTGATCCCAGTCACTGCCGCCCACATGAAGGAGCTGGTCGGTAGCAAGTTTCGTCTGCTCGCCGTGCACATGCGCGAGCTCAGGCGCACCGAAGCCCATGAGGCTGGCTAGGTGCATGCCATGGATGTTACCTGATAGGGTAGTGTCAGCCGTGTTCATGTCGCCATGGGCGTCGAAGTAGATGAGGCCAATATTGCCATTTTGGGAGGCGCTGGCGCCGGACATGGCGCCAAGATTAACCGAGTGGTCGCCGCCAATGACAACAACTTTATGGCCGGACGTAATAGCGGCCTCGGTTTGGGCTGCAAGTTTGGTGTTGACGCGGACGATCTCGTCTAGATAGCGTAAATTGGGCAGTCCCGGATCTAGCTCAGTGCGGTCGCCGACAGCAATATTGCCGCTATCGCTGAGACTTAGCCCGCTTTTACGCAGCTTGGTGACGATATTTTGATGCCGAAATGCTTCGGGGCCAATGTTAACGCCTAAGTTTTTGGCGCCGAGGTCGAGAGGTACGCCAATGAGGGTAATTGGATGGTCGCTAGATTGATGGCTCATTGGCATTAGTATACTCGACCCCTGGGGTCTGCGCTCAAAATCTTGTACCATAAGAGGCATGAACATTGCACCGAATCTCTTCAAAGCTTACGATATTCGCGGTCTCGTGGGGTCAGAATTAACCTCACCAATTGCTGAAGCGGTTGGACGCGGCTTAGCAGACTGGCTGCCGAGTATGGGGCCCGTGGCAGTGGGCTACGATATGCGGCCGGATTCGCGCGAGCTAGCGGCAGCCGTTCGGCATGGCCTAACACTTCAGGGCCGAGACGTTATAGATATCGGTGAGGTGGCTTCGGACATGATTTATTACGCTGTGGGATCGTTGAAGGCGGCGGGCGGCGCAATGGTGACCGCTAGCCACAATCCAGGCCAATATAACGGCATCAAGATGTGTGCTGAAGCGGCGCGTCCAATTAGTATCGAGACGGGCCTAGCGGATATTCGAGACGCTATCGAGGCGGATGATTACAAGGTGGTGGATCGCCGCGGCGAGATAACAAAACGCAATATTATGGATGCTTGGGTAACGCACGCTTTGTCTTTTGTCGAGCCAAAATCCTGGCCCGCGTATCATATTGCCGTGGATACGGGGAATGGCATGGGCGGCGAGGTGATGCCTCATTTGGATGATAAAACGCCGCTCGTGATTGAACCGATGTTTTACAAGCTCGATGGGACCTTCCCAAACCACCCTGCAAATCCGTTAGTGGCCGCTAATTTGGTTGACGAGGTGGCCGAAATTAAGGCTGATCGCCTCGATTTTGGGATTGCCTTTGATGGTGATGGCGATCGGGCCTTCTTGGTGGACGAAACGGGTCGGATTGTACCGGGCAATATCATGTCGGCGTTTTTGGCCAAACACTTTTTGAAGCAATTTCCGGGCTCTAATATTATCTATGACGCTCGTAACAGCCGCCTGGTGGTAGATGTCATTACCGAAAATGGCGGCATCCCGATAAAAAGTCGGGTGGGTCACTCGTTTATTAAACAGGCGATGCGCGAAAACGATGCGCCGTTCGGCGGCGAATTCTCGGGTCACTTTTATTTTCGCGACAATTACTACGCTGATTCGGGTTTAATTGCGGCTCTCGTCGGTGTGCAAGTGGTGGCAGATTCGGGTAAGACGTTATCTGGTTTAGTAGATGAATACGCCAGTCGATATGCCCGTAGCCAGGAAAACAATTTTAAGGTAGCTGATAAAGCGGCGATGCTCGCGCGACTCGAGCGTACTTTTGCTGATGGCGAGGCCGATCATTTTGATGGGTTGACCGTGAACTATGCGGATTGGTGGTTTAACGCCAGACCAAGCAATACCGAGCCATTTTTACGCTTGAACGTAGAAGCAACAACACCCCAAAGGCTCGACGAAAAGCTTGATCAACTCACCCAAATCCTAAACGGCTAATCTGTAGATAGCCTATGGAGGCTTATATTTGGCACTCACTAATTTAGAGTGCTAGAATAAATGTAACGAGTCGCTTTCGAGCGGCTCCTTAAGTGGAAAAAGGAGTTTGTGATGAAGCTTATACCAGCTGATGACCGAATTATTGCTTTGCAGACTAAGCCGGAGACGAAGACAAATTCGGGATTGTTATTGTCGACGGGAGTAGAAATTAAGCCCCCAACCTGTACGGTGGTATCGGTGGGTAAGGACATTCATACTTACAAGCCAGGTGACATCATTATGTTTGCTGAGCCCCACTCGAGCGACTCAACATTTCGCAAATTCGTGATTGATGATGAAGAGTACGTGTTTCTCAAGCAGGCTGATGTAATGGCTAAAGTAGAGGGTTAAGGAGGAAATATGGCAAAGAAGATTTTTTATGATGATGATGCTCGCGGCCGAGTGTTGGCTGGCGCCAAAGAACTCTATGACGCCGTTAAGGTAACAATGGGACCAAAGGGCCGTAACGTGGTGATTCAGCGCAGCTATGGCGGACCGGCCGTAACTCATGATGGCGTGACGGTTGCAAAAGCTGTCGAAATCAACGAGTCAGTAAAAGACGATGCCTCATTGGGTAAGAGCGTGGGGGCAGAGCTAATTAAGAGTGCAGCTTCAAAGACGGCTGATAACGTTGGTGACGGTACAACCACTTCGACGGTACTGGCTTATCACATTTTGAATGAGGCTAATAAACTGGTTGCTGCCGGTCATAACCCGATGGACCTAAAAAAGGGCCTAGATGAGGCGGCAGCGCTGGTTTTGGGCGCGGTTGGCAGTATGACCGAGCAAATTGCCGGTAAACGGGACAAAGTGGCTCAGGTAGCGACGGTATCGGCCGGAGACGCCGAAATTGGTGATTTAATTGCTGACGTGATTGAAGCTGTAGGTAACGATGGCAGTGTCACGGTTGAGCAGAGTCAAACTTTGGGTCTGGAGAAGGAAATTGTTGAAGGCTTCCAGATTGATCGCGGTTACATTAGTGCTTACATGTCGACTGATATGGTGCGAATGGAAGCCAGCTATGAAAAGCCGTTGATTTTGGTGACCGACAAGAAGATCGGTAATATTCAGGAAATCTTGCCGCTGCTCGAGAAGATCGCTCAGGGCGGTAAGAAAGAACTGGTGATTATTGCCGAAGATGTTGAAGGCGACGCTTTGGCAACGCTTATTTTGAACCGGCTAAAGGGCGTTTTTAATACGCTAGCCATTAAGGCGCCTTCGTTTGGTGATCGCCGCAAAGCGACACTTGAAGATATTGCGATTCTTACGGGCGCAACCGTGATTAGCGAAGAAATGGGCTATTCATTTGAGAATGCCACGATCGAGATGCTGGGAACGGCCCGCAAAGTAATTTCGGATAAAGATTCGACCACAATTATTGAAGGCTCTGGTGATGCCAAAACCGTAGCCGAGCGTATGACCCAAATCAAAGCGCAGGCTGAAGATGCGACGAGCGAGTACGACAAGGAAAATCTTGAGAAGCGTTTGGCGGCTCTGGCTGGCAAAGTGGCGGTAATTAAGGTTGGCGGGGCTACCGAGACCGAAATGAATGAGAAGAAAGACCGCGTTGATGATGCAGTGGCGGCTACGAAAGCAGCTGTGGCCGAGGGAATTGTTCCTGGCGGCGGGGTAACACTGGTCGATTTGAGTAAGAAGCTGGAAGTCGCGGCGACGACTGTTTCGAGCTCGGCACATGCAGGTCAATTGATTTTGAAAAACGCGCTAATGCAGCCGTTTAAGCAATTGATGCTAAACGCCGGTTTGAACGCCGAAGAGAAGCTGTCTAAGGTAATGGAATCGTCCGCCACCGGTATGGGTTTTGATGTGAACCAGGCAGATAAGTTGGTTAACCTTAAGGCGCAGGGAATTGTCGACCCGGCTAAAGTTACTCGTGAAGCGATTCAAAATGCCGTTTCGGTGGCCGGCACGGCTATGACTATGGGCGCGCTGATCGTCGAGTTGCCAGAAGAAAAAGCGGCTCCATCGGCTGGTGGTGGCATGCCCGGCGGCATGGGCGGAATGGACTATTAACAAAGTCTAGCCTGATCTATAAAGAGGCTCCTGCGGGAGCCTCTTTCTTGTTGGTTAAGCCACGACTGATGTAATTGACGACAACTTTTGTGATGTGGTACTGTCTGTTCCATCACGTGGCGTTTATAGCCATAAGAATTTTGACACTTCGGTTAGATTTCTGCCTCGATTGTTCGGCTGATAGCTTCGGTAGTACCGCGGTTGCCAGCCGAACAAACGAGTGCACCGTTTGTTTTGCCTTTGTCTGCGCGCGCTCGATTTTTGAACGAACGGCGGATAGAGTCCACGCCAGCAATTTCATAGTGAACCGGGCAACCGGGCCGCTTGAGTTAGTTGGCTGTGAGCTGAGTCGGTGGGCATGTCCATCGGCGTTCATTGACGGGCTGCCTGTAGCTCGCGAAGTCCTCGGAACAGATACCGAGGCAATCGAACAGCCCCGCACGTAAGTCTGCGCGGCAAAAGGCGCCGGCCGATCATCATATCGGCGGCAAACCGTTGTGCCTCAAGAACGTCGGGCGTCATGAAGTAACGTCCCGAAACGGCTTGAGTTCATGTCCTGCGATGGTGTTAGGAGTGAACGGCTTGAACGCTCGTGACCCGACCTTGTAGTTTGTCCTGGCCCTTCGACCCTGTCCATGTCACTGCGAGGGGCGCTCAGCGCTCAACCAAACCTCCGGCCCGCCGCGGCCACCTGATCCCGTCGATCGCCGCGAACATGGGATCAATGCAACATTGATTCGCGGCAACTGCTATGTGGATGCGGCGTCGAAGCTGCCGTGTCCTCGGTTGGTGTTGGTTCTCGTTCACACCAAGTGCTGTTCGCAGGGCGGACAACACATGATTTCAGCACTGTGCCGAGGCTCTGTCATGCGGCGTATCTTTGCGGCCTGGCCGCGTCTGTGGGACTCAGACGGGCGAGCCGAACAATTACGGATGGCGCCAAAGATCACGAACAGCGCACGAGAAGTGCTGATTGGCATTGTTGATTAAAGTTAGTACTACGGCCGCCAGGGCCGGCCCTGCGATAGGGCAAAATTTGGACCGCGCGGTTGGCGGACGGGGTTCGCAAGACCCTCGTCCGCCAACTGACCGCCATTGTGGGCGTTTGTACAATTGTACGAGCGCCCTTTTGCTTAACAAAAGTTGTTGACAAAGTTAGACTAATATGCTACTGTTTTTCTCATCTGCCGCTATGGCAGCCCTTTGACACCAATCAAGAAACGTTGTTGCCCGACTGCGAGCTACGCAACCTGCGTGGTTTACAGTCGGGCAACACGCAGGTTGCCGACATTGAGATCGCGGTTCGGGAAGGCCACTGACTGGCCTCAGCTGCGATCCACCACCACCACTTCCACATTCGCCGGCGACTCGACGGGCGTCCCCGTCTACCGGGACACCGGTAGACGGGTGGCCGGCAGCGCGGCCAGCGGGTTCATGCCCGCGGCCGGCTGATCGGTCTCGCGGCCCAAAAGAATTACGCCTCCTTGGCGTAGCGAGCAAGCAATTCGTCGGTACTCAGATAAGCAGACAACTGGCCGCTAGGCTGGTCTGATGAACTACTGAGATACGAACGGCGATTTGATCTCGCGTTGTTTGAGCGTCCCTCAGGTCGGCGGACCTTACTCGCGGCTTGGCACAGTCGACGGTTGCATGACCGTTCATTGCCGGCTGGCTGGAATATAACGGACTCCTCTGAGAGCCATATTCCGGCCAGTCCCAAACTTCCGCCTCCGGGCGATTCGAAACGCTCGTTGATGAACGCATGTGGCGCTGATCTGGTCCGACGCCTCGGCCGTGGAGGATCGGGCCGACTAGGCTGCCGTTTGTTTGATCTCAACGAGTGCCGGACCGGAGCACACTCCCTGTGATGGGGTGCTCCGGTCCGGACTAGCTTCTTGATTGGTACGTTTGTACCTCGTTCACCCTCGCGGGACCATCTGGTCCCGCTTTTGCGTGTTTTGCGGCAATTATTTTAAAATGCTAGGCTTAGAGTATGGAAATGCCTTCATTGTTGAATCAACGTGCCGAAGAGATCTTAACGTTTATTGAGTCCTACCGGGCAGAATATGGTTGGGCGCGGGTCGTTGAGTTGGCGCGTGAGAAGTTTGTTGAAAATGAAGCTCAGCCGGCGCAGCAAGCCTTGGGCGATTTGCTGCTGCAGGCACGGACCTTGGCGCTGGTTCAAGGGCAGCTCGACGATGATCGGCACGCCTTGCACTCGGGCCGGCTGAATCATGAGCAAGACATCAGCATCGGGCATCATTACGAGATGCTGCGCCAGGAAGCGTGTACCTACAACCATCAGTTGCGCGGTTTTATTGAATCGCACCGCGACAGCGTTGATAGGTATGACCTCACGAGATGGTTGGCGACGGCGAGCGGTGGCCGTCACGCTTGGGCTGAAAGCGAAATTACCGGGGCGGTGAGTGAAATTGCGCTTCATGCAGCACTGATGGGGTTGCCTGAGCTGGTAGATTTGCGCTACGGCAGCTTGGGTGAAGATTTGCACGGCTATGACTTTGTGGCCACATGGCAGGGACGGCTGTTAACGGTTGACGCCAAAACCGGTTATTTTCACCCTTTGACCGAGGAAAAGCATGGTCATGAGCATCTGGAAATTCATGTGCCGAGGGATGTAGTGCAGGGCTTTCGGCTAACGAGGAGCGGTTTAGACGATTTACGCCGCGATGTTCGCGGGGCGTTGCGGTTTAAAGTTGGTGTCGAGCCCCATGCTTCGCACAAGCACTACGCCTTTAAACCGATTGTCGCAACGGCGTAACTCTTGGGCGGGTGCGCGGTTCGGTGCCCGCGTCTGAGCTGGGTGACCGGCTCCTGGGCCTGGCCCGGCTCCTCCAAACAGAGGTGGGAGTGCGGTTACCGGAGGCATTCACTAGCCTCATGATCACGGCTTCGTCGGCGGCCTTTCCCGACATCAGCCTCGAGCTCGTTCGGCCGGCCATAAGTGCCATCCGTGACTACCTCGAGGTCGCCAAGGCCGCCGTGTCAGCGGCACCAACGGTGACTGTCTGATCTGGACGCAATCCGCATTTGAAGACCGTTTGGCTCCTCACCAGAGCCACAGCGCCCTCGGCTAACGCAGGGGGCGTCTTCATGCCATAATGGTTGTAACATGGAGGTGAAATGCTCGATTCTAGTGAATTTATTGCTAAATATGATCAACACGATGCGCTCGGAGTGATTGCTGGTCAGCCCGATCAGCTTCTGCAGGCTTATGGGGAGCTCGACTTGCCATCGGCTGATGGTCTGAGCTCAATCGTACTCACTGGCATGGGCGGATCAGCGCTGGATGCGGAATTTGTCAAAAACTGGCTGGGTGATCGACTGAAACTGCCGTTTGAGATTATTCGAGGCTACGAATTGCCGGCATTTGTTGGCAAAGACACGCTCGTGATTGCCTCAAGCTATTCGGGAAATACCGAGGAAACAGTTTCGGCGCTGGCTGACGCCGAGGCGCGTGGGGCCCGTATTATCGTTATCGCTTCAGGCGGGAAGCTAATTGAGGCTGCCAAAACGCGCGGTCATGCTCATGTTAGAACTCTGCCTGAAGGCCACCCTCATTTTGATTTGCCAGCTGGCCTGCAGCCGCGTTTAGCGGTTCTCTACGGCGTCAAAGCTTTGGTAAGCCTAATTGAGCACTTGGGACTGCTAACGGGCCTCTCCGACGAGCTACAGGCCGCTAGCGCATGGGTGAAGACCAAGCAACCGGCCTGGCAAGCAGCTAGCCCCATGGCCGACAATCCAGCTAAGCGGATTGCGACCGCTTTGCACGGGCACCCAGTGGTGGTTTACGGCGGCCCCACGCTTAGTTTGCCGACGATGAAGTGGAAGATCGATATTAACGAAAATTCAAAGCAGCTGGCGTTTTATAACAACTTCTCGGAACTTGATCATAACGAGTTTAATGGCTGGTCGCATCCAGTACCCAACAATTTTCGAGTGGTTGAACTGCGTAGTGACCTGGACCATCCGCAAATTCAGAAGCGGTTTGATGTTACCAATAAGCTACTGGCTGATCGGTTTGCGCCTATAGAAGTGGTAGCCGATGGTGAAACCAAGCTGCAGCAGATGTTATACACGCTGCTGCTCGGAGATTATGTGAGTGCCTATTTGGCCTTTTTAAATGAGATTGATCCGACCCCCGTGGATCTGATTGAGGAACTCAAGCGCGAGTTGGCCTAAACTTGTCTGAGCTCGAATCCCACCGTATACTGATTTGGTCGCGGAGGGGTCGCATAGTGGCCTAGTGCGCTCGCTTGGAAAGCGAGTAAGGGGGCAACTCCTTCGAGAGTTCGAATCTCTCCCTCTCCGCCAGCAATTATTGCCGAAAATGCTGATCAAGAAGGCGTAAACTAGCAGTATGCATGTCGTCGCCTTGTTGGTGCTAGTCATACTGCTCGTCATTGGTGTGACGATTGTGGTGTTTTTATGTTTTAACGCTCGCTATAGGATTGGCTATGTGGGAATGCCGCAAGTAACGATGGTAGCGGTGGTGGTGGCTGGCAAAACTGACATAACGCCACTGGCGCCATGAGAAACACTAACTAAATAGATTCCGGTTGCTACCACTAGGGCAACAACGGCCGCCAAGATTGGGAGCCTGATGCCACCTCTTTTTATGAGCTTGAGCTTTATGCTTTACCATTGCGTCCTATACCACTTATGCTTGAACTATAGAAGGCTTTGAGATCAAAGTCTAGCAACTAGGCCGAATATTCACTGTGCTTTTTGTTGTCTTGCCAGATACGGTAAACTTGAATAAGTAAGGAGACGAGTTATGGCAGACAACGAGAACTTGAAAGCCAAGCCGGATGCGTTTTGGCGTGAGAAACTAACACCCGAGCAATATCGGGTGATGCGCGAGCGGGGAACCGAGCGTCCTTATACCGAAACTTATGCCGACAACACGTCAGCCGGCGTCTACAAGTGTGCTGCTTGTGGCAACGACTTATTTTCAAGTGACACTAAGTTTGAGAGTACTGCTCCGGGGCTAGCCGGCTGGCCGGCCTTTAGCGCCGAACTGAGTCAAGGAAAAGTTGAGCTCGTCGAAGATCGTTCTTTGGGTATGAGCCGCACCGAAATAACGTGTGGTCGGTGTGGTGCTCATTTGGGGCACCTGTTCACAGACGATCCCGCCTCGACCAATGGCATGCATTACTGCGTAAATTCGGTGGCGCTGGCGTTTGATCCTAAGGAGACCGGTAAGGCGTGATGTATTCGGAGCTGGTTGAGGAAGCTCAGGCGGCTTATCCGCACATTGAAGCCGGCGAGATGTTTAGCATGGCGTGTTTGAAACTGGACGACAAAGTGCTGGGCGGCGATTGGCACGGCGATTTTGTGGTCAAATTAAGTGAGGATGGGGCTAAAAAAGCACTGGAAATTACCGGAGCGGTGCAATTTTCGCCCGCAACAGGGCACGTAATGAAGCAATGGATTGTGGTCCCGGCGGCCGTGAGCGATCGCTGGTTTAAGTTGCTCGAGCAAGCTGTCGAGTATCGGATGTCGCATGAATACAAGTAAACCTTGGGCTTTAATTACGGGAGCATCAGGCGGTATTGGGCTTGAGCTCACTCGGCTGGAGGCGGCTGATGGTTATAATCTGTTGTTGGTCGCGCGTGATGGGGCCGGTTTATCCAAAGTAGCAGCTGATTTAGCGGCCCATGACCGCCAAATTGATGTACTGGCGGTGGATTTGGGTTTGCCGGGTGCCGCGGCCAAGGTAGCCGCGTGGGTGGGTGAGCGTCCGGTGGAGCTGTTGATTAATAATGCTGGTTTTGCCACTCACGGGGCCGTAGCCGAGATGGATCAAGCTGAGCTAGCGAGCGAAATTGGGGTCAATGTAACTACGCTCACTGAATTGTCACGCTTGATGCTGCCGGGGATGTAGCTCCGAAAGCGGGGTAAAATTCTCAATTTGGCATCAACGGCCGGTTTTCTGCCGGGTCCAGTGATGGCGGTTTACTATGCTACGAAAGCCTACGTGTTGTCATTTTCAGTGGCGTTGGCGGATGAGGTTAAACCAGATGGTGTTACGGTAACGGTGTTGTGTCCCGGGCCAACAAGAACCGGCTTTGCGGCGCGTGCCCAGGTGGAATCGTCACGCTTATTTAGGGGGCATGTGATGGAGGCATCGGTGGTTGCCAAAGCCGGCTACGACGGGTTAAAAAACGGCAAAGTAATAGTGGTGCCGGGTATCGGCAACAAACTTAATACCTGGGGCATCCGGTTAGTGCCACGAGTGCTAGCGGCCAAAGTGGCGCGACGAGAGCAATCATGAAGGCCTGGATTGGGGTCGTGGCACGTAGTCATGTCGAGCAGGGAATTCGAGAAAAGATTGCCCAACTGGGGCACGGTACACGAGCGCCATTGGCGCGCCTCAGCCCAGGAGACTGGCTGATCTACTATTCGTCGCAGTCCGAATATCCCGATGGTGAGCCGGTGCAAGCCTTTACGGCGATCGGACGAGTGCCCGATGATGAAATTTATGAGCAGGTAACCGAAAGTGGTTTTCACCCGTTTCGACGTCGGGTTGAGTATGTGGAGGCGAAAGAGGCGCCGATTAAACCGTTGTTACCCTATCTGTCGTTTAGTCGCAACACGTCCAATTGGGGCATGGTGATGCGGCGGGGATTGGTGGAGATTACCATAGAGGATGTGAAGCTGATTGCTGAAGCCATGGGCGCGACAGTTTAACAATCGGAAGGCCCAAAAAACGAGCCATTATGGCTCGTTTTTTAGTTACCTGAAGGCTCAAATAATTGAGCACTCGGGTAGTGGCCTCATCGAGTCGCCTGAAGGCGGCCCAGTGAGGCTATCATCACTTTTCCCGGTGATGAACTGTCGGGTGGTGGGCCGGACTACTCGCCCATGAGGGCTAGCTCGCGCGAGGTGAAGAGGCCGTACCGACTGAGGTCGGTGTTATCTTGTGGTAGTTCTGCGGGGATCCCGATCGGATCGGGGTCGGTCTCTCCCCGGGGAAGCTCGAAGGCGAGCTCGCTGGATTGACGCATGTGCCTGCACCGCATACACTGTATGCATGACAAATATTCAATACACCATTCGTAATATTCCCCCCGCGTTGGATCAGGTGATCCGTAAGCGCGCGCAGCAATCGGGCAAGTCGTTTAATAAGACGGTTGTCGATTTGTTGGTGCAACAGGCCTTTGGAACGAAGGAGGTGCCGGTTGATGATAATTTTGATTGGTTATTCGGGGTTAATACACTTGATCCGTCGTTTGATGAAGCGATTGCGGAACAATCGAAGCCCGATCCAAAGATGTGGGCGTGAAATACGTTCTCGACACGAGTGCTTTCTCGGCGTTTAATCGGGGCGATGTGCGCTTGGAGCGGTATCTTAGGAGTGAACATGAGATTTTGGTGCCGCTGGTGGTAATAGCCGAGCTGCGGGCCGGGTTTGCGCTGGGGAGTCGGCGGGCGGAAAATGACCGAATTTTGGAACGGTTATTGAATTCGTCCAATGTAACGGTGGTGAGCTTAAACGACGAAACGGCTAACGTCTATGCCGATGTTTTTTTACGCCAACGCGAGGTAGGCCGGCCGGTGGGGGCGAATGATATGTGGATTGCGGCTTCCGCGATTGAGCGTGATTTACCTGTGCTGACGCTTGACCATGATTTTGATGGAATTGTCGGCCTGAAAGTAGTGGAATTGTGAGCGTGACGGCGGTTCAAGATGAGCTACGTGAGCAAGGCTCACCTCAAAAGGCCCTTGGTTCGGGCGTGTTCTTTAAAACTGGGCCAGGCCAATATGGTGAGGGCGACGTGTTTTTGGGGGTGACGGTGCCGGAGCAGCGGATTATCGCAAAACGCCATCTGGATTTGAGTGTGAATCAGGTAGAAGAGCTGCTGCAATCCCCGGAGCACGAATTTCGGATGATGGCGCTGCTCATTTGGACATATCAGTTTGCTAGAGGCGACCTTAGCCAACGTAAAGCAATTTATGACGCTTATCTGGAAAATACGCGCTGGATTAATAATTGGGATCTGGTCGATGCCAGTGCCGAAATTGTCGGCCAATACATTGAGACCCATGAACGCACGATATTGGACAAGCTGGCCAGGTCGGGCGATATCTGGGAGCGGCGGATTGCCATTGTGGCGCCATATTGGTTGATCAAGCAGGGTCAACCTGAGGATACGCTACGGATTGCGGCTCTATTACTGCACGATAAGCATGATCTTATCCACAAAGCCACCGGCTGGATGCTGCGCGAAGTGGGCAAACGTTGTTCGCAGGCGGTAGAGGAGGGATTTTTACGTGAGCATTACCACACTATGCCGCGGACGATGCTGCGCTACGCCATTGAACGATTTGAGCCGGAACTGAAGCGGGCCTACATGACAGGCGCCGTATGAGCATGCGTCCAGCGGCGTTTGCCATTATTGTGCGGGGCCGAAAAATATTGATGGTACGGCTCGGGTACTACTCTCATTTCGCCGGCCGATGGAATTTTCCAGGCGGCTTTGTTGATTGGAGCGAATCAATGGCGCGAACGGCTATTCGTGAAGTGCGAGAGGAAACGGGGCTTGAGCTGATAATAGAGCGGTCGTTTTGGCGCGGTCATGAATCAGCTAGTCAGCGATCAGTGGAGATGTTCGTGGGACAAGCAGTCGGCAATCTGAAGCTGCAGGCCTCAGAGATCGATGAGGCGGCGTGGTTTGAAATTGATGATGCCATTGCGCTAGATCTAGCGTATCGGTGTAAGGACCGCTTGATGGAGCTCAAAGCCGAACGGGAGACAGCATGATAAACGTCGCTGAATATTGCTTGGAAAAGCTGGGGGCTGAAGAAACCTATCCGTTTGATGCCACTACTACCGTTATGAAGGTGCACGGGAAGATGTTTGCTCTCATGGCGGCGGTCGAAAATCCGCCGAGTATCAATCTTAAATGCGATCCCACGCGATCGATATTGCTGCGGCAGGAGTATCCCGAGATTGCGGCGGGGTATCACATGAATAAGGTACATTGGAATACCCTAGATCTCACGGGTAACTTGCCCGATGCACTGGTTCGTGAACTTATTGATCATTCGTACGATCTCGTGGCCAAGACGAAACCAGCCAAAAATCCGGAATAATTAGCTGTTATAAGCGAAAACCCCGCTGGCCGGTGAAGGCGAGCGGGGTGTCCGATGTGGCGGTCCATCGGAAGGGAGCGGCGGCGTTTGTTAGTTTGAAGCGGTTGAAGTCTGCGGTGGTACCGACACAGTAGTACTGCTGGTGGCTGGTGACTCGCCGGCGCTGCAGACCTTTGGAACCATTACTGTGGTCCCAATTGGCAGAATGGTAGCATCGTCACCGGCAAAGCCGTTGCGCAGACGAACCAATTGGGCCCAGCTGCTGGTACTGTCAGAACGACTCCAATCGAAGCCGGCTTCGCCAACTTCGGCTGGTTGCATGCCGGTCACGAAGTTGATCCAGCTGACCGGTTGGCCGTTGACTTTGATTGGGCCGTTGCAGGCGTACACTGCCTCCTGCTTTCCAACCGAACTGGTGTCAGGAGAGCAGGCCGACAATCCCAGGGTGAGACTGACGGCTGCGGCCGCTGCCAGGATGAAGCGGACGAAGGGACGGTGGGCGGGTCGTGCGGGGGCGATTCTCATCGCGGGGCTCCAAGTTGTGGGGTGCGGAATGTACCTTGCTGAGCCTGTGACGGGTGTCGCAGGCTCAGTGGGGTGCCGGAGATATCGCTCTCCGGCAGGCGTCGAACGCTTACTAGCAAATGACCTCGATATGACCGTCATCGTAGGCTACCAGGAAGACCGGTGGCTCGATGCCATATTCGTCGGCCAAATCCAAGACAACATCGCGGAGTATCACATTGCCGAACTGCGTTCTCATCCAGGCGTCTTCGGACAAGACAACGGCGGCCATGGTGCGTTCAGTCCTGTCCAAGATGGACGTGGCCATAATTTGGGCTGTCTGGTCTTGCTTGTGTAGCGGGACGTCGGCGCAAGTCCATTGCTCAATGGTCATTGATACTACGTATGTAATCACGACGTCATCTTCCTTGAGGAAGGTGACGAGCTGGGGTAGCTGGTCGGCGTTGATGCCAACTGCTATAAGTCGGATGGACGTGGTGGTTGTCTTCATAACGGATCCTTAAGCTGCGTTCGTCGGGCGGCTCCCGATCGATTGCGACACATCATACTGCTTTTGCTCAATTATGTCAATATTAATATAGTTAATTTTGCAATTTGAATTCAATATTCTGTCACAATTTAACTTTACAAACATATTAAAACGTGCTAAATTTCAGTCATGTCACCCGATTTACTCATCAAAATGGGGCTCACGCCTGCTCAGGCGCAAACGTATCTCGAACTTGTAAAAGCTGGCAGTTTGACGCCACCCAAGCTCGCGGTCGCCATTAATGAGAGCCGGACGACGGCTTATATGGCGTTGGCTAGGTTGGAAGAAGTTGGCTTAGCCATTAAACAAAATGGTGCCAAAAAACAGACCTACGAACCGGCGAGCCCGTCGGCGCTAGAGAAGTTCTTATCTGATCGCCAACGCGATTTGGCCGAGACGGAGCGGGCCTATCGCGAGGCGCTGCCCAATTTGCTCAGCTATTACTACACCTATCGCGGTAAGCCCGGCGTACGATTTTTTGAGGGCGGTGATGGATTGGAAAAGCTGTATGAGGACATTTTGCGTACCCGAGCCGAGGTTGATATTGTTCGCACCCCGGCGGATGAGCTATATTTCGGTGATGGTCGTGATGGCAATACGATTCTCGGTAAATATCTCAACGCGCGGGCAGCATTAGGGATTGAGTCGCAACTCTTGGCGCCAGTGTTGCCGGGGCCAATGGTGTGGGCGAAGAGCAATGATGAACGGCTGAAGCGGGTGGTTACCTGGTATCCGCCAAAGGCCTATGAGTCGCCGGTTGAGGTCAATATTTATGGCAATAAAGTGTCGCTTATCTCATTTGGTGACGAGACGATTGGGACGATTATTGAAAGTCCCCAGATAGCGGCGGCGATGCGAGAGTTGTACGCTATGGCGCAGGTTGGGGCGCGGGCTTTGATGGCTGCGGCCGAATTGGATCAGAAAAGCTCGGATAAATAGCAAAAGGCCCACCGAATGTCCGCGCGGATGCGGAACAAATCGGTGGGCCCGTGAGAGCGAGGTGGTGTCGGCATGGCAGGGGCTGGGGTATAACCGACGTGGGTTGTGGCTCCATCGGGCGGCTGGGCAGATTGTAGGCCAGTTTGGTGGAGTGATACCGCGCGATCCGGCCGAACTCGTTACGTTACCGGGAATTGGGCCCAATACAGCTGGTTCGATCGCAGCATTTGCGTACAATTTGCCCGTAGTATTTATAGAAACCAATATTCGGCGCGTGTTTATCCACGAGTTTTTCCCGAATGTCGATCATGCTCCGATGGGTCGTGTGGCGACGGTTACCCGCCCGATCTCGACTACACGGAATCTGCGGCGCGACCCAGAGCCCTCTTTGGTTGTATCCGGAGTCACGGGCGTACGCGACGATCAATTATTACCGTTAATTGAGGCTAGCTTAGACCCCGATGAGCCGAGACAGTGGTACTAGGCTCTCATGGATTACGGGAGCTGGCTGGCTTCCCAAGTGCCTAATCCCAACCGCCGTAGCCAGCATTACGCGGTGCAGAGCACGTTTGAAGGCTCGGCGAGGCAGGTACGAGGTGAACTGTTGCGTCGGGTACTGGTGGGGCCGATGACAACCGCTGAAATTGAGGCTATTGATACGAGAGCGCCGGCCTTGGCCGCCCAACTTGTGAAAGAGGGCTTTTTGATGGTAGCAGCCGGTTGCTTCCAGATGGTACGATGAATCAATGGCTGGATACTCTACGCGCAGTTTGCGCGACAAATTGGGACTCAAAAGTGGCATGCGGGCAGCGCTTGTGCGGCTACCTGAGGCGGTAAAAACCGAACTTGGTGAACTGGATGATGTAAAACCACTAAAACAGGTGGGCGGCGTCCCGTTTGATTTTATTTTGACGTTTATTTCAAGCGTGGAGCAATTGGAAGCAGTCTTGCCCAATCTCAAACTGCATCTGAAATCTGATGGTCAGCTGTGGTTGGCCTGGGCTAAACGGACGTCACCGCTGCACTCTGGGATTGATGAAAACCTTATCCGTCGGCACGGTTTGGCGGTTGGCCTGGTGGACGTTAAAGTGGCGGCTCTTACTAGTGATTGGAGTGGATTGAAGTTTGTTTACCGGGTGAGCGACCGGTAATTAGACGACGGCAGCATGGCGAAATTGCCGATTGAGCAAGCAGACAGTGGCTATAAGGATCATGGCAAACATGAGGATGATAAACGGAGCTACGCCAGGAATGAGGCCAACGGCAACAAGGGCGCCACTAGCGTAGGTTAAGGCGCGACCTGAATACGCTGGTCGGGTGGTAGTTTGACGTAAGCCTAGCAAGAGAGCGGCAACAGCCGCGCCCCCAAACAGCAGTGATGGCCCCGGGGCGGCGATAACCGTGGCGGCGAGTCTTGTGAGGCCAAAGCTGGGTGAAAATGACACCAGGACGAGACCAACCGCCAGCCAGCCGATGACGGGGCTACTCGAGGGGGCTGCGGCGGCGTTGGAACTAGCCGGCGCAAGAGATGGAAAGCAAAAACTGGATACAGGCTACACTGAAGCCGGATAAGGCTCGTAATGAGGTCGTCTTGTGGTCGAATAACGTAACTTGCTAGCTCTCCGTGGAGTAAGCCGGTAATCAAAACTGAATAGAGCGCAAAATTAACGAGGATAAGTCCGGTATTACTTAGGTGGTAACGGTGGCTCAAACTGTCGAGCAAGCGGAAATAACCGAGATACAGAAAGGCCAAAACGATGAAGCCGGGCACGGTATATAAGCCGTTGCTCGCACCGACCGTTACTTCACCGACCAAAATGAGTAATAATGCCGCACCGAGAAGGTTGTACTTGGAAAAGAGGCGCGCTAGCATGCGGTTATTATAGCGTAGCGAGGCGGGTGATTGTTTGATCGACGGTAGACCGGTAAAATTCCCCCATGTATGAAAGTCTCCACAACCACACGCTGATTTCCGACGGCTCGCAAACTCATTTGGAGGTATTGGCCAGCGCTCAGGCGGCTGGTTTCGGGGTGATCGCCTTTACTGATCATGACGTGTTTCCTGATACGGCGACGCAAAAACAGCTCCATGATTATGTCGGGCCAGTGAAGTGGCTCTTGGGGATTGAGTTGTCATGTGGATTGCCAACTGAGCTGGGCGGGAGCGATAAGGGTAATTTGCACGTGCTGGGGTACTTTTGTGATCCAGACGAGCCCACTTTGAAGGCTTATCTTAAGAATTTGAGCGAGAGCCGGTACGTGCGCATGCGGCGCCAACTTAAGCAAATTAATGAACTTGGTTTTGATTTAACCGAGAAACAGGTATTGGATGTAGCCGGAATCAGCGCCCCGGGGTCGTTCCATGTGGTGAAGGCATTACTGCAGCTGCCAACGAGCGCGGGCTTGATCGAACAGCTGCGCCAACAGATGGAGGTAGCGGCTGAGACTGATCCGGAAGTGGCCAAACGCTATAGCAAAATGATGGCCAGTGGGCCGGTTCAATATCCCTATACGCTGTTTATGCAGTCGAGCTCGTTTATTCCGATGCCACAGGATACGCAGGGTAACGCCATGGTGGATATGGACGCGGCAGTAAAACTCATCCGAGGGGCGGGAGGCGTGGCAATGGTGGCCCACTGGTACTTTCAGGAGGATAAATTCTCGCGTTCATATCTGGAGCGGGCGTTGGCGGACGGTCGTTTGGACGGCGTGGAAACGGCGGTTTTTAACACTCAAAATGGTGACGCCGACTGTACTGACGCCATCAACTATCTGGTAACATTGGCCGAGACGAATAATTACGCTCAGGTTATGGGGATCGATGGCCATTATGAGCGTGATTTTGAGATCTTTAAGGCCTCAGGCCAGGCCGAACGGTCAATTGGTCAAACTAAGGCCTTAATTAAGCGATTTTCACCTAATTTAACCGAAAGCAATTATTGATGTACGAATCGCTTCACAATCACACTATTACGTCCGACGGCAGCCAAACTTATCTGGAGGTGCTGGAAACGGCGCACGAATTTGGCTTTAAGGTGGTAGCTTTTACCGACCACGACGCGTTACCGGACGAAGCGGGACTTAAAGCCTTGGCCTATTACGATGGACCGGTAAAGTGGCTATTGGGGTGCGAAATCTCGAGTGGATTGCCTAAAGAACTGGGCGGTGGACCAACAGGATCGCTGCACGTGTTGGGTTTGTTTACGGATCCCGATAACGAAGCGCTGCGCGAACACTGCCGCCGGGCACAAGAAGCACGTACCGAACGTATGGAGCAAATGGTAGCTAACTTGCAGCGTGTCGGACTAACGATTAGTGTGAAGGATTGTTTGGCACAGTCGGGCGGTGAAAGTGTCGGTAGGCTTCATATTGCCACCGCCATTTTGGCCAACGAGGAAAACGGTCCGGTAATCGACCAAATGGTGGCTGACATGGCAGAAGCCGCCAAGTCCGATCCAGCGGTCGCGATGCACTACATGCGCCTGATGGAACGTGATCGCACCGATTACCCGTTCCAGCTGTTTTTGTCGCAGGATTCATTTATCCAGGGCGTGTATGTTGATTATCTGTATAACGTCGATTTTGATGATTCGGTTAAGCTGATTCGTGATGCCGGCGGGGTGGCAGTCATTGCGCACTGGTTTACGATTGCGAACTCGATTGATTTGGCGATGCTTGAGGGCATGTTAAAAGACGGCCGTATCGACGGCATCGAAATTATGGGCAAGCCCAACAACGGCGATGCCCAAAAAGCTGCACCTAAGCTACGTGAGCTGGCCGCTAAAACTGGGTGCCTGGCCACGTACGGGGTAGACGGCCATAGTTTTGGGCAAATGCGAACCTTTAGCTCCGATCGTAATTTGTGCGATGAAACAATTGGTCAGACGCAGGACCTCATAAAACGCTTTAAGCCCGACTTGGGCTGGACCAACTTCGAAGACGGCCTGAAATAATTCGCTAGTTTTAATCTAGTAATATTAAGTAACATATATGCTATAATCGAGTCTACGGCTGGCCCATAGGGGGTTAGTCGACGTTCTTTGTGAGGAGGATATATGCTTGACGATTCCCTGCATGTGGCAACCGTCCTAGAGGCGAAAGCTGCTTACGACGAGGCCATGCGCCGCCACGACGGCGATTTTGGCCATGATGATGTGTTGGTAGCTGCGGCACAGCTGAGGCGCGCACGCGATGCTGCCAACTCGTCATCGGGCCAGCGGTCAGTAGATTGCCTGATGTAGCACCCCAAAGATTGCGGGCAATCCGGTCCGTAATTCGTTTTTCTCGTACATCACGAAGGATGTGACCGGAAGTGGCTCGCTCGCCCAAATGCTCCATGTGCGGTACCGTGCTTGATCAAGCATCACGGCAACGATTGAGGCCGCTGGTGTATTTAGCGGTCGACAATTCAATCGCCTCCACGGTCCGTGCTGGCATGAAGTGGACCAAATCAATTGCACGAAAACATGACCGGCAAAGCCCTCGCACTGTAATGGTGCGGGGGTTCGCCTTTTGTTCGCATATATCAGATGGAGAGTAGTATAATTAGGGTATGGATGAGCGGACAGAAATAAAGGAACGGCTGTCGATTACCGAGGTGGTGTCAGCTTATTTGCCGCTCAAGCAAGCCGGACGCAGCCTGAAAGCGCCGTGCCCGTTTCATCAGGAAAAGTCAGCTAGCTTCATGGTTAATCCCGAGCGGGGAATTTATCACTGCTTCGGGTGCAATGAGGGCGGAGATATCTTTAGTTTTGTCATGAAGATGGAAGGGCTCAGTTTTCCTGAGGCGCTCGAAAAATTGGCAAGACAGGCTGGAGTTGAGCTGAAAGCCAAGCGTCCGGAAGACACGGCGGCCTCGGCCAAGCGGGTGAGATTATATACCGCGCACGAGTTAGCGGTGCGGTACTTTCAGGCTTCGCTCGTCAAGAACCCTAAAGCCCTCGAATACATCATAAAAAAGCGCGGCCTGACACGTCAGACGGTGAAGGATTTTCAGATCGGTTATGCACCCGACTCGTGGAATGCACTAACTGATTTCTTGGCCAGTAAGGGTTATACATATTCTGAACTGTTGGAAGCGGGTTTGGCGGGTCAGAAAGAAGGACGTCAAACAGTTTACGACTTGTTTCGCGGGCGAATTATGTTTCCTATTACGGATCGCGACGGCCGCCCGATTGGCTTCACGGCGCGCGTACTCGACGACAGTTTGCCGAAATATCTTAATACTCCCCAGACACCGCTGTATGATAAAAGTCGGGCTATTTTTGGACAGTTTTTGGCGCGAGATGCGATTCGGGCCAATGATGAAGTAGTGCTCGTAGAAGGCAATATGGACGTGGTGGCGAGCCATCAGGCCGATGTGAAGCAAGTGGTGGCGGCTAGCGGTACGGCGCTGACCTTGGACCAGCTGCGCACGCTTAGTAAACTGACCAAAAATATTAAGCTGGCCTTTGACACCGACCGCGCGGGTCTCGCCGCTACCGAACGCGCCATTGAGCTCGGGGGCCAGTTGGGTCTAACGCTGCGGATGGTGGTGATTGAGGGCGCTAAAGACGCCGATGAACTCATTAGTAAAGATGTGAGTGCTTGGTCGGCGGCCATAGCTAATGCCAAGTATATTGTTGACTATTTATTTGACCGCTTTGCCACTGATTACGACCTTACTTCGGCGATTGGTAAGCGCCAGTACACCGATCGGCTAGCTATTACGTTGCGTCGCTTGGGCGATCCAGTGGAGCAAAACCATTATGTAAGGCGGCTGGCTGAAGCAACCGACACGAGCGAAGAAGCGATTCGCGCCAAAATGGAGCAAGCCCAGGAGCGGCCATCGTCGAGCCGCACACCAAAAACTGCGGTCACGTCAAACGCTGCTGGGTCGTTACCGGCAACGGGTGCTCCGGTACGTCTAACTAAGGCGCATAAAAATCGTAACCAGCGCGAAGACGAATTGTTGGCCATTTGTTTGTATGAGCCGCTGGCGCGGATTGCGCTGGAAGATCTCACTAGCGAGCATTTTAGCCGACCAGAGAGCCAAGAGCTGTACCTAATGCTGTCTGAGCACACGCACGATAATCCAGATCAAATAATTGGTGCGCTGGGTGACCCGGCCTATGGGTCGCAGTGCATTTTTTATGCGGAGCGCATGTTTGGCGGGTACGAACGGCGTGAATTGCCGGAGAAAGCTTTTAAATCAGCCGACCGTTTGCAAGACGTGGTGGAAGAAGTCTGGCGCGAAGAAATTAACCGCGAGCTCGAAACAGCCGAGCGTGACGGTGACGAGGCGGCTTGGACCCGCCTGATGACACGGTTAAACGCGATGAATCAGCGCAAAGCGTAGACATTTTTTGTCGGTGCTGGCCAAAGCTCCAACAGATTGACGAGCGGTAAATAATTAGGTAAGATAGGTTCATTGGGGCGGCATCGGCTGTGCTCCAGCAGACCACGGTTACGAGGCTTCGAACCGAATTGACGGCTGCAAACGTTACCCTCGCCCGAAATGTTAAATACATGTGCGACCCGATCCACACGAAGTCAGTCTAGCTGGCGGAGTGTTTTTGTGCGTAAATGTATGTAAATGCAGGAGAAGTATTTTGCCCAGAAAAGCTGTTGAAACCGAAGAAACTGCTGACCAAAGTAGCGTATCGCCCGAAGTTGCTCGCTTAATTGCCAAAGGCAAAGAGCAGGGTTACGTTACGCAGCAAGAAATTGCCTCTGTTTTGCCCGAAGCCGAAGAGAACCTCGAAGAGCTCGACGAGCTCTATGCGGCGTTGCTCGAGCAAGGTGTTGAAATCACCGACCAGAAAGATTCGCTCATCTGGGACAAAGAAGAAGAAGAAGCCGATACCGGCGATGACTATATAAAAGATATCGCCGACGACTCGGTACGATTGTACTTGCGCGAGATTGGTAAAATCCCGTTGCTTACTGGTGAACAGGAAGTGATGCTGGCCAAGCGCATTGAAGCGGGCGACAAGGGTGCCAAAGACGCCATGGCTGAGGCCAACATGCGTCTTGTGGTGTCGATTGCCAAAAAGTACATTGGCCGCGGCTTGGACTTGTTGGACTTAATCCAAGAAGGTAACACCGGCCTGCTCCGCGCTGTGGAGAAGTTTGACTATACCAAGGGCTACAAGTTCTCGACGTATGCCACCTGGTGGATTCGTCAGGCTATTACGCGCGCCATTGCCGACCAAGCTCGCACCATCCGTATTCCCGTGCACATGGTTGAAACCATTAATAAGCTCATTCGTACCCAGCGCCGCTTGGTTCAGGAACTAGGCCGCGAACCGCTGCCGGAAGAAATTGCGGCCGAGATGGAAATGGATGTTGAGAAAGTTAATCACATCCTCAAGATCAAGCAGGACATCGTGTCGCTTGAGGCGCCGGTGGGCGAAGAGGAAGACTCTCAACTGGGCGACTTTATTGCCGACGAAGATAGTTTGACGCCGGAAGAAGCCGCCACGCACCAGTTGCTTAAAGAGCACGTCAATCAGGTGTTGGCTTTGCTGACGCCGCGCGAGCAAAAGATTTTGCGTATGCGATTTGGTCTCGAAGATGGCCGTAGTCACACGCTTGAAGAAGTTGGTCAGGAATTTGGCGTGACGCGCGAGCGCATTCGCCAGATTGAGGCTAAAGCTTTGGCGAAACTGCGTAAGCACCGCGAAAGCAAGAAACTCAAGGATTACCTGCGGTAATCTGAGCGATATAATATCAAAAAGAGCCCAGTGGGGCTCTTTTTGATATTATATCTGTTAGGAGATCACGTAAGTGGGAAATGACGCATACAAATGGGTCCGTAAGAATGATGAGGAAATTATTCTCCGTTTTGCTGATCCAAGGATAATAAGGCCAGTTGAAAATCCAATTACTTTTTTATGGCTGGCTCGCCCGGCGCCGGTAAGACTGAATGGGCACGTTCATTGATCGTCAACCTCGCAAATGACAAAGAAGAACCGACAGAGTTTGTTCACATAGACCCTGACGAAATAAGAAAGCTATTTGATGGCTATAATGGCACAAATGTTTCGGAATTTACTCGAGCAACTAGTACTGCGGTAGGACGTATTCTTGATCGGACAAATCGTCTTGGACAAAACGTCATTGTCGACGGGACCTTATCCAGGTATGATGCCGTGGCGAAAGACGTTGATTCTTATATAGGAAACATGGTCGGAGCACAGTAATTTTCTTTGTATACCAAAAGCCGGAATTAGCTTGGTATTTCACGAAGGCAAGGGCAGCTGACCCTGAAGACGGGCGCGTTGTTGATAAGCTGACATCGATTGCCGCATACGTGTAGTCTATCCAAAATGCCAACGCCTTAAAGCGTAAATACGGATCACATATACAACTTCATATCATTGAAAAAGATGCGTTGAATAGGGTAAAAAAGGTTTAATTTTAATAAACACACTATTGACAACTATGTTGAAAAAGTCTATAGTATTAATTAATTGGAGGAACTAATTAATGTTTAATCTCTTGAAAAAAGATAAACCAAAAAAGAAGAACCTTCTGGAATTGCCAGCAGCTAAACAAAAGAAGAGTTACAAAGAAGCAGCCGATAGATCAATAGACATGCAAGTGGAGGTTGTGAACAAATATAAAAATGCGCTTGGCGAAAAAATCGAGCGTAATAGATAGCTAAACTAGAGTCCTACGGGGCTCTTTTTGAATCAAAAACCAATCTGTTTCAGGTTGTGCTTCATGGCTACGCGATCTACGATAGAACCAACAAGAGAGTGCGAATGGAACGTGAACTAACTGAGAAATGTGCCGTGTTTGGTGCGCTCACGACGAGCCGCTATGCTACGCGTCTGAGGTATTATGGACTGTTTGCACTGCAGCATCGCGGTCAGGAGAGCTCAGGAATTGCGAGCTCAATTGAAGGCGGCTTGAAGCGCCACGCCGGGGAAGGCCTGGTAGCGCATGTGTACCGCGCCGAAGATTTGGACGATCTGAAAAGCAGTTTAGCGATTGGTCATAATAGATATGCGACTTCTGGCGGTAATCCTGGTGACCAAGTACAGCCAATTGTGGACTCTACCCTTGGATTTGCGTTTGCCCACAACGGAAATTTGCCAGAAACCGTGAAGCTGGAGAAGTTTCTATCGGAGCACGGTATTCGTCATGATGATGTTAGTGATTCGCGCATGATGGCGCTAGCCATTGGATGTTACATGAGTGAGGGTAATAGCCTAACGGCAGCGATAGAACTGGCATGGCCCTTATTTACCGGCGCTTTTTTATGTGTCGCCATGACTGAAGATACGATAGCTGGGTTTAGGGACGCTTACGGCATCCGGCCCTTGTCGTTAGGTAAGCTTGATGATGGATACGCCATTGCTTCGGAGACGTGCGCCTTTGATACCGTAGGGGCGGCGTTCTTGCGCGATATTAAGCCCGGCGAGCTCGTGACAGTGACGGCGCAAGGGGTGAAGTATAAGCAAGTGGTAGTCTCGCCGCGGACGGCGCTCGACGTGTTTGAATATGTTTATTTTGCTCGTCCTGACAGCATGATCATGGGCCGGCGCGTAAACGAGGTTCGTCGCAAACTGGGCGAAAATTTGGCGCGTGAATTCAAAATTGAAGCTGATGTGGTGGTGCCGGTGCCCGATTCAGCGATTCCGGCGGCCCTTGGCTACGCGGCGGCGACGGGGATACGGTTTGACCATGGCTTCATCAAAAATCGGTATATTCACCGGACGTTTATTAAGCCAACCCAGGAAATGCGTGAGTGTGATGTTAAAACCAAGCTCAATCCGGTGCCTGAGGCGGTGATGGGTAAGCGGGTGATTGTGATCGATGACTCAATTGTGCGCGGTACGACCACGGCGCAGATCGTCGATATGCTTTATGGCGCGGGTGCTACCCAGGTGCACGTGCTCGTGAGCTCGCCGCCAGTTAAGTTTCCCGATTTTTACGGTATTAATACACCCGATCCGCGCGAACTTATTGCCTCATATATGACTGAGGACGAAATCCGCGATCAAATGGGGGCAGGTTCACTCGGGTATTTGTCGATGGATGGAATGATTTCAGCCACCGGCTGGCCCAAAAATAAGCTCAATACCAGTAGTTTTGACGGTGAATATCCGATTGATATTGGTGACCGGGCTCGGGTCATTTTACGCTCCCGCTAGTGATTTTCTTTACTAATTTCTAACAAGCTATCATTCTTTCTTACAGCCGGCTTAGCGCCGGATGACCTCGAGATAGGACTAGCATGATCGTGACTGATATCTCGCCTGCTCGGTGGGCGACGCTGATTGACGTTCTTGGCATGACCACCGCGCCGGATCGTACGCGATTGGTTCAGATGCTTGAAGGAGACAAGCCTTTGGGCGTCATTGGGGCCGGCTCGGATAGCGGCCAACTGCTCCTCGTCCTCATGTCGATGCGCAAATACCGCGAACTCGTGCGTACCGCTGATGTCGACATTCCGCTGTTTGTGCCGGTATCACTGAGCGATCTGGCTCCCGAGGCGTTATCGCGGCTAGAAACGTTTGGCATGGTCGATGCCGACGGTAACCCGCGGTGCGATATTTCCACCGTAGAACTGGCCGGCTGGTTTCGTAACCGGACGTACGCCCGAGCGCGTAAGGACAACGACAATCTGGTCTTGCCGGAGAATTGTCCGGATACGTGGGCGCCGGCATCAGGGGTGTCGCGTGCTCATGTCGCAATGGCGGGTGATGTCGGGATGTGCCGTCACTCAACTCGCGATGTCCGTGCCATTGGCAACGTGTATAAGTGGTTCGACCTCGACCTCGTGCCGGTCGGGGGTTCGGTGTGGCGACTGAGCCATAACCGCACGCTATGGCACTTCACCCGCTGCTCCCACGGTTGGTCGGTGCTGTGTGTGCCACATGCCTATTGGCCGGAGCCGCCTAGCAAGTGCAGCAATATTGGATCGCGTTGGTCTCGGAAGAATGGCACAGGCCGTTCTTCCGAGACCAATTGTCGTAATAAAGGTATAATTAAGATCTATGGCACAAGCAAAAGAGCGACTAGTACTAGTAGATGGGTCGGCGGTGTTTTACCGCGGCTATTACGCGATTCCGCATTTATCAAATAAAGACGGTTTGGCTACCAACGCGGTTTATGGGTTTACCACGATCTTTCTTAAAATGCTGCAAGATCTCAAGCCAAAGTACGTGATTGTAACGTGGGATAAGAGCGCAAAAACGTTTCGAAAAGACATGTATGAGGGCTACAAAGCCACGCGTAAGCCGATGCCAGATGATTTACGAGAGCAGATCCCGCTGCTTAAGGAACTGGTTGAGGGGCTTAAACTGCCCTTTGTGGAGCTGGAAAACTTTGAAGCCGATGACATCATCGGAACGCTCGCGTATGAGGCTGAGAAGCGGGGCGATCTGGAGACAATCATTGTAACTGGCGACCTCGATGAGCTACAGCTCGTTGATGAGAACACGGTGGTGCGGATTGCCAAAACAGCGAGCGAGGCCATGAGCTACGACATTGCGGCCGTGAAGGATCGTTATAAGGTGACGCCGAAGCAGTTTATTGACGTCAAAGCTCTCAAAGGAGATGCCAGTGACAATATTCCGGGTGTGCCTGGAATTGGTGAAAAGGGCGCAGTCGATTTAATCGTTAAATACGGCTCGCTGGATGAAGTTTATCAGCACGTTGATGAGCAATCGAAAGGAGTGGCAAAGAAGCTCGCCGATGGCAAAGAATTAGCTTACTTGAGCCAAAAACTCTCGACGATTGTGCTTGACGCGCCGGTAAAGTTAGATCTAGCGGCCGCCGAGATTGGCCAGTATGACAATGAGCATGTGGCCAAACTGTTTCACCGACTCGATTTTCGTAGTTTGCTGCCAAAATTGCCGCCGCAACTTGATCCGGCAACCGTGGAAGCGGCAGTTCAAAATCCGGCTGAGGGACCGCTAACGCTGTTTGGCGGTGATGCCCCCGTTAAGAGTCGTAAACATCTGGAAACGGCTAAATATGAGGCAATTACGACGACTGAACGGCTCGATTGGCTGGTCAAGCAATTAACCAACCTAGAGGTGTTCGCGTTTGATAGTGAAACGACCGGCGTTGATACCGAGACAGCCGAGCTGGTTGGATTATCATTCGCCTGGAAGGAGACTGAGGCGTATTACGTCCCGGTAGCCCACAACGCGGGCGTGCAGCTTGGTTGCGAAGAGGTGATTGCTGCCTTAAAACCCGTATTTGAGGACGACAAAATTGGCAAAGTTGGCCACAATATCAAATTTGATATTAAGATGGTGGCTAAATACGGTGTTGACGTTGTTAATGTGGCGTTTGACACGATGGTGGCCGCCTTCTTGCTGAACTCGCTGGGCCGATCGCAGTCGTTGGATGGTCTGGCCTATGACGAATTTGGTATTGAGATGATTCCGATTAGCGAAATGATTGGATCCGGTAAAACCCAGACGACCTTTGACGCGGTTCTCATTGAGGACGCGACGACATACGCGGCGGAGGATGCCGACATCACGTGGCGATTATATGAGGTCTTGAGTAAGCGCCTGTATTCTAAGGAGGCTCCCAATGACTATGGCTGGACGCTTGAGCGCCTAGCGCGAGAGATTGAATGGCCGGTAATTACGGTACTAGCCGATATGGAAAGAGCGGGTATCGAGCTAGATAGTGCAATGCTTGAGCGTTTTGGAAAGCGTCTGCGTGAACGTCTCAATGAGCTCAAAACGCAGATTTATGATGCTGCGGGTGAAGAGTTTAACTTGGGATCGCCAGCCCAGATGGCGCAAATATTGTATGGCCGGCTGGGATTGTCGACGGTGGGGCTGAAAAAAGGCAAAACGGGCTTTTCAACCGCGGCGGGCGAACTCGAAAAGCTTCGGGACGCCCACCCGATCGTGAATCTGATAATGGAAAACCGTGAGCTCGATAAGTTGATGAGTACCTATGTGGAGGCGCTACCAGGTTTGGTGGCGGCCGATGGACGGATTCATACCAGCTTTAATCAGACTATCGCTCAAACGGGACGGCTCAGCTCAACGAACCCCAATTTGCAAAACATTCCGGTACGCACTCAACTTGGCCGAGAAATTCGCCAGGCGTTTGTGGCGCCGAAAGGCCGCGTGCTGGTGAGCGCCGATTACTCCCAGATTGAGCTCCGCGTAGCGGCGGCGCTGGCCAAAGATGAAGCTATGATCAAAACTTTTACCGATGGTATCGATTTGCACGCACAAACGGCAGCCGAACTGTACCAGGTAGATTTGGAAGACGTCACCAAGGAGCAGCGATCAGCCAGTAAGACTATAAACTTTGGCGTGCTTTACGGTATGAGCGCGCATGGGCTGAGTGTAGCCACGGGGATGGACCGGGATCAGGCGCAGGCGTTCATTGATCGTTACTTTGAGGTACGGCCTAAGCTGGCGGCTTACATTGAGGCTACCAAAAAATTTGCTTACGACAATCAATACACGGCAACAGTCTTTGGCCGTCGGCGGCCGTGTCCTGAAATTCGCAGCAGTGTGTATATGCTCAGGCAAGGCGCTGAACGTATGGCCGTAAACGTGCCTATCCAAGGTACGGCGGCTGATATCTATAAGCTAGCAATGATTCACTTAGCCGCCAAATTGGAACCAGCCGATAAACTATTGCTGCAAATTCATGACGAACTGATTGTGGAGACCGATGAAGCGCGGGCCAATGATGTGGCCGAGCTCATGCGTATGGTGATGGAAAATGCGATTGATATTGGTGTGCCACTAGCGGTAGATACGGCAATTGGGACCAACTGGGGCGAGCTTTGATCGGCGTAGCGTTGGCCGATGGCGACTTGAAGCTGGTTGCTCCAAATGTTGAACGCGATGCGCTGCTGGGTGTGGGCTGGGTGAATGGCGAAGTAGGGCACGAAACCATGCGGCTCATGGGGAATAACCCAAAATCGATTACGGATACAACGCTCAAACAGCAGCAAAAACTGATCCAAAGCTTTATTGATGATCAACATGCGATTTATTGGATGCTTGAGTTAAATCAGAGGGTTGTCGGCGCAATTTGGATTCAACTAAACGATGAAGAGTATTTGCCTGGTCCGTCTGTTTCGATAATGATTGGCGATGTAATTGCGCGCGGACACGGTATTGGCAAACGCGCGATGATATTGGTACTTGGCTGGGCACGTCTGCACGTGACTAATCTAAAGCAGCCATTACGGGTTAGGGCACTGGCTGACAATGCCGCCAGTAATGCTTTGATTAAGAGTTTTAGTGCATTGCTCGATGGCAAACAGTATACCGATAGTGATGGTTTGGTTTGGCAGAATTATCAACTCAAGGGCTAATTGAGGGGCTTTTCGGATCGAATCATAATCGTGAGGCCGGTGTAGGTATTGGAAGCGAGGCCTGCGATTGTCGTTGATTCTTGCGCGGGTAGCAGCTCGACTGAGATGGTAGTTGGGCCTTTGTAAAAGCTAAATCCGGAAATGTACGCTGGCTTATATTGGGCGTTGGTAATGCCTTCGTAGGGCGAAGCGTTGGCGGAGTTGTAGCCCAGTGGTGCCAACTGGCTACTGATATCTGAATAAACGGCGGTAGCAGAAACTGATGGGCACGAATAGGTGATTTCGCGCCAATATGCCACCGTATCAACGCCTTCGGAGTTATCGGTTTGGCTAGTAACCGTGCAATTCGCTGGTGCGTGCAAACTGGCAGCGGCAGCGAGCACCTTGGCTTTATAAGGTGCAATCGACTTGGTAACTCCTGATGAAAACGAGCCGAGAACGAAAATAGCTAATAGCGCGCTCAATATTCCAGCCGCACCGATGAGGGCAATGATGATAAGGCCAATGGATTTCAGCTTGCTCTTGGGCTGTTCGATCGGTTTTTGAGGCATAGCTGACGGACTAGTCGGCTGGTCTGGCTGCTCGGCTGGCCGCGGGGCTGGTGCAGGCTCAATGGTAACGGCTTGGGTGGGTGGCATTGCCTCCGGCTGTTGAGCGCGGACAACGGGAGTGGCTTGGTCTGTTTGAGGCGCAGCTGCCAATGGATTGACGGATATTGGTGTTGCTACCTGTTCGTGCTCGGCGACGGGCGCAGGATTGGTTTGCGAATCTCTCGGCGCTACTTCAGTTGTGGAGGTCGGAATGGGTTCGGGCGCACGGTGGACCGAGCTTGAGGCTCCAGGAGTTAGGGGATACGACGCATGCTGCGGCGTGATCATTGGAACTGGATTACCGGATTCATCGAAGTCATCTACTCGTGGCATGGTTTTCTCGCTAGTTTACCGATACGGTTAGTCTGTAATGAGTAAAGCGGCGGGCTTGGGCCGTTGCCTTATCGGGTGCGTAATACGTTTTTCCGGGGGCGTCTTCGAGCAAGTACGTTAAATTGGTGAAAGAATGGTCCCGATAGTCAATTTGGTTCATATAGCCTTCGGCCCCAGAATTAAGGGTTACGCTCGTAGGCTGAGGGGCAGATTCTTGAGCGGCTTGGTACGGGGTTGGGACAAGTGAGGTGGCGATGGCAGCGAGGTAATTATCGGCTGTGGCGGGCGAACAGGTGTACTCGATAACCGACATTGCTTCAACGGTATCGATGCTGGCACTGCGCGAATTAAGCTGTGAGTCTTGCGTACAGCCCGGGAGGGTTTGAATGCCGGCGACGGCTGCTTTGAGGGCGTTGGCGTTTTTTAGGCTTGAGGCTTGAACACCAATGATAAGCGCTGCCGAAATACCTGCGATGACTACGACTGGTAGGCCAATGAGGCACAATACAATGATAAACGGGGTACTCAGACCTCGTTTTTTGGATGTTTTAGCCCCAGGGGACGCATATTGAGGTGACACGGGTGGGGTAGTTGATGCTCCTATTGAGGCCGAAGCTGGAGATGTTACAGGTAGCGGCTTTCCGCTCGCATCGAGCACATCAGCGCGTGGCATGTTAGCCGGCGCAAACTGTCGAGCGGATAAACATGTAGGCGAGCAGTCCTTGGCCAATCAGTAGGGCAAAGATAGCCAAGTTGTAGGCGGAAATACCGACGTCCCAGCCTTTGCGTAAGCGTAACGCGCCGAGTAAGAACACCAGATACGCGGCCGCCGCGATGCCGAGCTCGAGCATGGCTACTTGGAGGCTGTCAGTTGCCTTAAGCGGCGGCAGGCCGCAAGGACGGTAGCCACTGACGGTGAGGCCGCCTTGCATGAGGGCTAAAAAGGCCACGAGTCCAGCGCTTGCAACCGTAAGAAAACGGTTAAAGGGAACCGGAGCTAAATTTCTAGTACGTGCCATAATATCTTGATTATACCAGCAAAATGCTTAGGCGAAAGAGGGTTATTCGCTGATTTCGACGCCGCGCCAGAAAGCCACGTAGCCAGCAAAATCTTGGCCAACTTTTTCGGCTGCGCCTTCTTTGGGGTGTTCGTAGGAAAAAGCGGCGTCTTTGAGCTCCTGCCCTTCGACCATCAGGGAGTAGTAGGTACAGACACCTTTCCAGGGGCAGGTGTAGGGCGTGTCGGACGGTACAAAAAACTCGCGGTGAACACTTGCCGGCGGAAAGTACTCGTTGCCTTCGATAGTGATAGTCTCGGGTGCTTCGGCAATTACTTCGCCGTTCCATACTGCTTTCATGATATGCCTTTTTAGTTGGTTCTATCTTACCTGAGAACAGATAATAATTCAGCCCGAGCAACGAATTGCTCGGGCTGAATGGACTGCGGACTGACTAGAGCTGGTGGCGGTGGACTGCACGTGTCCAGAGTTCCTGGAGGTGCTGGTACGCATCCCAGGTGGGATTTATACCATATCTTACCGCCACAACGCCCCGCGGAAGACTAGGATCTAAGGCGGCGACTTGCGCGAACCACTGCTGAACTTGGCTAACGGACATCGGTTCGTGAATCGACAATACGGGTCGTCTGCTAACCGCGTGCCGGGCTATAACCTCGGCATCCATTTGTACGACCCGTCGGGCGGCCAGCGCCTGACCCATCTCCGAGAGCGGTCGATGTTTCGCCGCCCTTTTGTGCCGCTTGGTGCTACGGGAGTAGTGCATCCGAGCCGATCTTGGAGACCGGTGATGAGTGTCATTGGTCTCTTGCTGGCCAGTCATGATGAGACGGACCATGAAGTCGTAGATGGCCGTGACGAGTATGAGGAGCATTGATCTCATCGCGTCCGACCGGTCAAGCCACATGTTTGATGCACGGGCCATGGCCGAATTGTCTTCATCCACGCGCGCGTGGCGTCCAGGTGCGGGCGGCCAAACGAGATGCTCGGGTTGGGGCAGACCTGGGAACGGACCGTCGAAGTAGTTGTGCTCGACGATAGCCGTCCGGATCAGCCTAGCCCGTCTCATCTGGCGGGGACTCGGCACATGGTCGAAGATTTGCCCTGCTCGGAAGATGGTGGTCCTGAAGATCACCCAACCTAGTGCTATCAGATCCATGATGATGAAGATGGGGCTGAACCGGAACAGCGGAATAGCCTCGCCAACACCGCCAAAGATGTAGAATCCGGACAGAACTACGACCAGAATGGCGAAATTGCGCCGGGCTTCGTGGTAGTGGGTCAAGATGCTCTTGGCCCACAAGGCAGGGTAGTCGGCTTCGGTCGGGAGTTCATCCCGGTAGGAGATTTTCATATTGGTCCTTTGGTCGCAGGTAGGTGCAGGAGAGCAGTAAAGCATTTATATCATGTATTGAGTAATAATACAATGTCTGGCTGCCGAACATGTCCTGTTTGAGCTATAATTACCAGATAGAAGGATGGCGTTATGCCTGAAGGACCGGAGGTAGAAACAATTCGGCGTGGACTCGAGCTGGGGATTGTTGGGGAAACAATCGCCGGAGTTGAGGTGCTGTGGCAAAAAAGCTTTGATGTACCAATAGTGTTTACCGAGCAGTATGTGGTGGGCGCCCAGGTTACGCATTTGGCGCGTCGTGCCAAAGTGCTGATGATTGAGCTATCGAGTGGCTATACCATGCTGGTTCATCTTAAAATGACGGGGCAAATGGTGCTGGTCAAACGTGACGGCGAGCGGTTTGCCGGCGGTCACCCTAGTGAGAGTACGCGTTCGGAATTACCCGACCGATCAAGCAAAGTGGTGTTTGACTTTGCCTCGGGTGACAAGCTGTTTTTTAATGACTTTCGCAAATTTGGCTGGATCAAGCTCGTTCTTACTAGCGAAGTTGAATTGGACCCGTTGGTGGCGCGGCTGGGGCCTGAGGCGCTGAGCCCAGAGTTTACGCCCGAATATTTTCAATCTCAACTTGATCGTCATAAGCGGGCGCCAATAAAACCCGTGATTTTGGATCAGAGTACGGTGGGCGGAATTGGCAATATTTATGCTGATGAAAGTTTGCATTTAGCCCGAATTCACCCTCAAAGACTCGCGGGTAGCCTCACTAAGACCGAATCAAGTCGGCTGCATGCTGCCATCCGCGAAATTATTGCTTTAGGTATAGAGCACGGGGGCACGAGCTTTTCGCGCTATGTAAACGCTTTGGGCGGCAAGGGCGATTATTTGGAGCATGCCAGAGTTTTTCGGCGTGACGGCGAGACATGCCCGGTGCATCCAGAAATCGAGATCATTAAGTTTAAAGTTGCCGGTCGGGGGACTCACATCTGCCCGAAATGTCAGAAGCTGACGGCGATATGACCTTCTTTTTTTATGGGTCAAACGTCTACGCGCTGCGCCAACAGCTTACCAAAATGATGGCCGAGTACCGCAAGCGTACGGGTAGCGATTTTGGCCTTGAGCGGTTCGATGGTTCAACCATCAAGCCAAGGGAACTCACGGCTAGTCTGCAGGCCGCGCCGTTTTTGGCGACGAGCCGGCTCGTGATTGTTGAAAACCTGGGCGCAAATAGAGCCAATTTCAAGATTGATGAGCTGTTTGGTTCGGTGCCAAACTCGACCGTCGCCATCTTTGTAGAGTCGCAGGTCGACCGGCGGACAAATTTATTCAAAGATTTGGGGGCGGCCGACCGAGTGGTGGAATTTAAGCCGCTCACCGGCTCCGCGCTTGCCAGCTGGATTGCGTCCGAGGCCAAACGGCTCGACGGGACCATTGACCGGGCGGCCACCCAGGAGTTAATTGAACTCGTCGGCGAGGATCAGTGGCGCTTGGCTGAAGAATTAAATAAACTCGTCAATTACAAACCTGATATCAGCAAAGATACGGTGCGTCAGTTAGTGGTGGCAGGCGTGGAGCAATCTATTTTTGATTTAGTCGACGCTATGGCGAGTGGCCGGACGGCGGCGGCGCTGGCGGCGTATCGAAATCTCCTTGATCGGCGAGAGAATGAAATTTATATCTTAACGATGGTTCAGTGGCAGCTGCGTAACCTGCTGTGGGGTGTTATGGCGCCGCCTGAGCTTACCCAAGGCGAACTAGCTAAGGCGGCAGGCCTGAGTCCGTTTGTGGCCGGAAAAGTGCTCGGAGCGCGAAATCGGCATCCTGGTGGCCGTATTGAGGCGGCCTACATTGCGGCCAGTGAGGCCGAGTTTGACGTTAAAACCGGTCGTACCAAGGCTGAAACGGCCGTTGAGCAGCTTATTTATCGGGTGTCTGAGTCAGTAGCCCAAAAGCGGTAATAGTTACTTGCGACGCTGGCGGACGGTTTAGTAGCCATTTTCTTGGTCGGCTTCTTGGATTTCTTCGAGGAGCATTTCCAAATCACTGGCCTGTTGTGTCACCTGACGTAGTTCGCCTTTGGCCAGCCAGGCGTTGCCCGGCACGGTGGCGTGGTCGCGCAAACGACTGAGCCGGTTGCTCATATCTTCGAGCAAATCGACAAGTTTTGCGCGTAGAGGATCAATGGGAGGTGGTTTAGCCATGGTTTAAGATTGCCACGTTGTGGAGCCCGGAGCAATGAGAACGGCTAAAGTTTGGTGGCGCTGGCGGCGGTGTAGGTACGATTTTGGCCGAGCTTATGATAATTACCGAACCTTTGGGTGAGATGGCGTTTCATGTAGTCTTTGAGGCCCGCAATGGTGACGACAACCAGAGTGCCGCCTGGTTTTAGTTGGGCATCGGCGTCTTCGAGAAAGATCTGCAACTGTTCAGAGCCAATTTTGGCAGGAATATTAGACACAATAAGGTCGAATTTGAGATCGGACGCGACATTGCTAAATCCGTTTGAAAGGTAGGCCCTAGCATTGGGGAGGTGGTTGAGCTGGGCATTCTTGTTGGCATATTCAACCGCCACAAAATCCTTATCCACGAGGTGCGTTTGACCCTGTGGCGCTAATTTTGCGAGTAATAAGCCTAATGGGCCGTAGCCACAGCCGAGGTCGAGGCAATCATCGGTTGGTTTTACGTCCAGGTTATTGGCCAGCAAATACGTACCTTCATCAACCCCGCGAGGGCTAAAAAGGCCCCAAGTACTCGTAAAGTTCAACAGTTGATCCTGTAACGTGGCATCAAAAACCAGATCGGCGCGGATAGCACCGTCTGGTGTTTTGAGGGCTTGGCGTTTTGCGTTGGTAGCCATACAGCAAGAGAGGCTCTCGGCGAGCCTCTAGTTACTTCTTGTCGTCGGTCTTGGCAGCAGCTTTAGGAGCAGCTTTTTTGGCTGGGGCTTTTTTAGCTACTGGAGCCTTGGCGGCGGGGGCTTTCTTAGTCGTGGCCTTTTTGGCACCGGCACCAGCACCCTTGGTGGTTTTGGCTTCGACTACAGGAGCATCACCGGTAATCTTGGCAACAGCCGCGGCGAGCTGACTCTTACGCCTAGCAGCAGTATTTTTGTGCAAGGTGTGCTTTTTTACAGCACGATCGATCTCGGAGTAGGCAGCGGCTAACATTTCGTCGACGTGCTCACCGGTTTCGATAGCGTTGTGTACGGCCAGAACATCGGCCTTCACGGCGCGCTTGGTCTGAAGGTTGCGGCTGCGGCGTGTGAGCGACTGCTTAGCTCGCTTAATAGCTGATTTGATGATGGGCATAGAAAACCTTTAGGATTAGTTGCTATCTGGTAACTTAGATACAGATCGGCGCACCTGGCGCCAAATACCCTAGGACTATACCTGAAACTGAGCTTGGTGTAAAGCAAATATAAGAGATTATATCCTAAGCATAAGCGTAACTATTGACTTTTTAGGTTAAACAGTGTATATTCATACATTGATTAACTATTAAAGGGTACTGCGTGGACCTAACTCCCAAACAACAGACGTCTGAGGCGATTCGCCAAGCCGAAACGATTCTTATCACTACTGGACAGCGCCCAAATGTTGACCAGGTAGCCGCGACGTTGTCGATGGCCGCTATTTTGCGTAAATTCGGCAAAAAGGTAAGTGTTATTATCTCCGATCAGCTGCCGGGCCCGGCTCAGTGGCTTGATACCAAAGGTGTAGATTCGCGCCTCAGCGGCTTGCGAGATTTTATCCTAAAGGTAAATACTACTAAGGTTGAAGTCGATAGCCTCCGTTATGAGCCCGATGGCGATCATCTCAAAATTTACATAACGCCGTTTGCGGGTGGTTTTGCACCGAGCGACGTGACGTTTGATTATGGCGATTTCCATTACGATTTGGCGATTATTTTGGGTGTGCCGCAGCGCAACCGAATTGATAAGGTCTATACCGAGCACGCCGCTATTTTTGCGAGCATTCCGGTCGTTAACATCGATTTTCATCGTATCAACGAGAGCTATGGAGCCATCAACTTAATTGAGCCAACGGCTTCGAGTATTTCGGAAATGCTGGTTGCAACGAGCGAAAGCTTACAAACTGGCCTGATTGATGCTGACATTGCTACCATGATGCTTGGCGGAATTATGGCCGCGACTGATCGTTTTACGGCGCCCCACACGACGAGCAAAAGTCTAACAGTGGCGGCTCAGATGATGGCCGCTGGTGCCGATCAGCAGGCAGTGGTTCGTGGTCTGTACGGCGGCCGTGCCGACGGCCCGCGGAGCAATGATTCTAATCGTCCAACGCGACCCGACGGCGCGAGTGGTCCGTTTCCGGCCAAAACTCCGGCCGCAGCTCCCTCGGCTCCTGCTGCCCAAAGTCAGCCAGTAGTAGCCCCAGCACCGGCTCCAGCTTCAGTCCCGGCCCAAGCGCCTACCGAAGCTAAACCAAGCGACGAAGTACGTTTGCCACAGGATTATCAGCCGAGCGACGAATCGGCGCCGGTAGAACCGTTGATTGAGCCCGATCATATTGAGCTGATGAGCGCGGCAATGGCCCACGACGAATCGGCGGACGTCGAGCTGCCAACCGCCGCTCCGGTACTGCCAATGGCAGATTTCTCGGCGGCCGCTGAAATCTTGCGTAACCGAATTGAGCCCGAGCCAACTCAGGCCTAACAATTTGCTAATCCGCGCTATACTGGAGGCCATGAACGGCCTCCTTTTAGTTAATAAACCAATTGGCATAACCAGCTTTGATATCATCCGGACACTGCGCCGGGTTGGACCAGAGCAAAAAATTGGCCATGCCGGTACGCTCGATCCGTTAGCAAGCGGGCTGATGCTGTTGCTATTTGGTACGGCGTGTAAGCAGGCCCAGACTTTGAGCGGACTTGATAAGCGTTATGTGGCACAAATTACCTTGGGTGCTACGTCGACGACGGGCGACAATGAAGGCGAGAAAACTCCTGTTTCTAGTTTAGTTCCCGATCTGGCAGCGGTCCAAGAGGTGGTAGCCAAGCTACAAGGGGTACTGCGGCAGACGCCGTCTCAGTATTCGGCCATAAAAATTGATGGCAAAGAAGCTTATAAGTACGCTCGAGCTGGAAAAATTGTCGAAATGCCGAGCCGGGAAGTGACGATTTATGAGTCAATTATTGAAAAGTATAACTATCCAGTTATTGAACTAAATGCCAAAGTATCGAGCGGAACCTATATTAGGAGCTTAGCGGAAGATATGGGGACTGAGCTCGCCTCCGGAGCCTATTTAAGCGGGTTGGTACGGGTTGAAGTGGGCAAGTACCATTTGGACGAGGCCCTGACGCTCGATGAATTTGATGCGCCAGCGGTAATTGAGCAGCATTTGCTCGAGTTGTAAATTGACTTTTGAGCTTAAATCTTCTATTTTCATCATTAACTCCAACTGCTGATTCAAAAATTCACCAGCGGGAGTTGCATAAAATTTGCCCGTGTTCACGCCTAGTGATCTCCGCCGATTGGTGGAAAGGCAATTCATGAGTGAAATATCGGAGCCTCCTGGGGCGAGCTCATCTCGCCGCCTAAGAGGCAGGTTTGGCGTTGGTACGTCGGGATAGCGCTGGTGCTAGCAGCAGCGGCGTTCATCGTCTTGATGCGAATGTATTCGGTCACGGCCGGGCGTTGGGCTACGGTGGTGGTGTTTGCACAGCTCACGTTGCTCGCCTGGCATTGGTTTGCCACCACATCTCGGCCCCATTACGGTCGCCTGGTGGCGTTTCTGAGCTTATTCATCATGAGCGCTGTGTTGGCGCTTATTGCAGGGTTCAGCTTGCTCGGGGTAATTTAGGCCGAGACGTTCGGGCAACAAATTGTCGTCGGCCGGAGTGAAAACTTCGGCCGACGGCCTCACATTTGTTCCATTATCTGATAATGTGGCTGGTGCGAGGTTTTTTGACCTCCGAGTTCACTCATCGATCTTCGACAACCTAGATAGGACTAGCTGTGACCGACCCATTAGATGATTGGCGTTTTATCCTTGCTAGCACCGAGCATGTCAGCGTCGTGCTTGGGACCGACCGTGTCACCCTGACCTATTCACCGGCCAGGAAAATATTGGTGGTGGCCATCGATTCGGACAGCCGTAATGCTGTGACGGTGAGGGTATACTCCACCTTTCCAAGCGCAAAAACCCCGACCGAGCCGATCGCGACCGGCGTGGTGGATAATCGCATGACGCGATTGACGCTGCCCTCAGATTTCGGGCGACGTCATATCGAGCACCTGAAACTTGTGATAGGCGCAGACGAAATCGAGTAGTGTCCTCGCGCTTTCAGCGAGTTTGGCCTACCAATCAGATTGGAGTTACCAGATGGACAAAACAAGCTCCCAAGCGAGTCCTGCACCTGTCAAAGCCGAGAAAGCTCCCATTTGGTGGCCCAAAGAGCGCTCGCTGCGGGCGCGTAATGTGCTGATGGCCATGTGGCTGCTGCTTTGGCTGACGGCGTGTCTTGCTAGCCGGCAGACGCTCGTTGAGGCATGGCTCGTGGTAGCGCTGTTTGCCGGCGTTATTCCGCCATTTTTGCTTGAACGGCACAACCAAACGTTGGCATCTCAGCGGCGCGCGACCTTGTGGTACGTCTCGGTGTGCGGTCTCGTGGCCGTGGCGGGGAGCGTGCTGATTGTTGCGGTTTCGCATAGGTAAGAGCCGCTTGTTTTACCGCCGACCGAGGCTAAATACCTTGGTCGGCGGGCCCGACTTTCATTTCAAGCGTAAACGGTTTGAAGTAAGAGCAGGGTAGTGACTTGCATATGTTGCTCAAATCTGATAGTATTCTGGAGTTATGTTGAAACCAGAAGCCAAAACTAAGGTTATCAATGGGTTGCAGACCCACAAGCAGGACACCGGATCACCGGAAGTTCAGGTTGGTATTTTTACGGCCCAAATTAAGAGCCTCACTACGCACCTACAAGAGCACAAGAAAGACGAGCACTCTCGTCGCGGTTTGCTGAAGATGGTAAGTAAGCGTCGTCGTTTGCTCGACTACTTGGCTAAGAAAGATATCAACCGTTATCAGGAAGTGCTGAAGAAGCTCGAACTTCGCCGCTAATTTCTGCCAGAGGGTCGGCTGTAAGGTCGGCCCTTCTGCTTTTGCGCAATTACTTCACGCCTCGGATCCGGTAGGTTGATCCAAAGCGCGAGGCAATTGCCCCGCGTTCCTAGTGATTGGACCTTTGAGATGACTGACGCCAGTGCGTTCGTAACCGTTACGCCGCTACAGCAATACCCCGGATTTATCGTGCTCAAGTCAGGTGTGAAGTAGTCCACGCTATTTGGAGCGGCGATACGGCGGACGCGGACTTTTCCAGAGGAATTGGGGGTATCAACTACAAGCTGCGGCTCGCAGCTAAGCGTGCCGGTGGTAATGCAGTTCTGGGCGTCAACTACAGCTTTACGATCGCCGCCTTTAGATTGCGAGTCGTGGGCTACGGCGCGGCCGTATGGCTGGATGAGATCACGCCGATCCCCAGTGCGACATAACCTTTCGTCAACCGATAACCCTTCGAACCCGAGACGGGGTAAAGGATGAGTAACAGTGTGGTGATATTACCCGACGTCCGGGGTGTCGTGGTAACCAAACTGCAACAACTGCCCGGTCGGGCGGTATTCGCGGTTTTTGACCCGCTGCTTATGGTGCATGTCCACAACTTCCACGATCCCGTAGCGGGGTTGAAGAAGATGATGGACGAGCTCAAACGCGAAGTTGTGCGCCTCGGCGGCAACGCGGTACTGGGCTTCACCCACGAAATCGTGGTACACCGCGGCAACATCGACTATTTTGGTTCGGGCGTGGTGGTGACGCTTGACTGATCGTTCGTGATTTTCGTCCCATTCTGTCGCTGACGCCTCAGGATGGGACGCCCACCCAAGGCCGCAAGCTCGTGCTTATTGCCTTAGGTAGGTCGACAGTCTGTTATAATTACTGCGCAACACATCCAGGTAACTGGTGTGACCGAACTCGTGAGTGTTAGAGCGAGAGTAATCGATAAAAAATCGATTATTTTACCCTGGTACGAACTTTCGTCACATCATAGAAGGACAATTTATGGAACATGAGATCATTAACCCCTTTGGGAACAAGATCCGCCAGTTTACGACGGAGTTTTGTGGCCGCGAACTAACTATTGAAACTGGCAAAATGGGCTTTTTGGCCGATGGCGCGGTAACCGTTCGCTACGGCGACACGGTGGTACTTGGTACGGCCGTGGTGAGCAATCAGCCTCGCGAAGGCATGGATTTCTTTCCACTGCTCGTCGATTATGAAGAGCGATTTTATGCGGGCGGCAAAATTAGCGGCAGTAGGTTTATTAAGCGTGAAGGCCGAGCGAGCGAGCACGGCACGCTGAGCGCGCGTCTTATTGACCGTCCGGTGCGTCCGCTGTTTCCTAAAGGCTATCGTCACGACGTGCAAACCGTCGCGATGGTGCTGAGTATTGATAACGAGCTGGCGCCAAACATTGTAGCCATGACGGCGGTTTCGACGGCCTTGATGCTAAGCGGCGCGCCATTTGACGGCCCGATTGCCGGTGTTCGCATTGGCCTGATTGACGGCGAACTCGTGGCCTTTCCCAGCGAAGAGCAAATGGCTCAGTCGAAGCTGGATCTGACGGTGGCTGGCACCAAAGACGCCATTATGATGGTGGAAGCTGGCGCGGATGAAGTCGATGAAGCTACGATGGTTGAAGCCATCGAACTGGCGCACAAAAGCATCCAGCCGCTCATTGAGCTGCAACTTGAGGCGGTAAAGGCTCTCGGCGTAAAAGAGAAGCCCTACGAGTTGTTCTTGGCTGATACCGATTTGATGAGCGCGATTACCGAATTTCTCACCGGCAAACTCGGGCCGGCTATCCGTCACCAAGATCACTACATTCGCCACGACGCCATAAAGAGCCTGGAACAAGAGGTGGTAGCGCAGTTTAGCGGCGACTACGAGCACGCTGACATTGAAGTGGCATACCGCAAAGTTATTGATTATGAAATCCGCCGCGGCATTGTCGAAGACGGCGAACGGCCTGACGGCCGCAAGACCACCGAGGTGCGACCAATTTCGGCCCAGGTCGGTTTACTGCCGCGTACGCACGGCTCGGCGTTGTTTACCCGCGGGACTACGCAGGTATTGAACGTTACTACGGTGGCTTCTACCAGCTACGCGCAACTCATCGACACCATGGAAGAAAACACCACCAAGCGCTACATGCATCATTACAATGCACCTGGCTACAGTAGTGGTGAAGTTCGCCCTATGCGTACCCCGGGCCGGCGCGAAATTGGTCATGGCGCGTTAGCGGAACGGGCTTTGCTGCCGGTAATTCCGAGCGTCGAAGATTTTCCGTACACCATTCGTACGGTCAGTGAAGTCTTAAGCCAAAACGGCTCGAGCTCCATGGCGTCGGTGTGCGGCTCTACTTTGAGCCTGATGGACGCGGGTGTCCCAATTGTAAAACCAGTCAGCGGTATTGCGATGGGCCTTATTACCAATGTTGATAAGCCGCCGGTGATTCTCACCGACATTCAGGGTGCGGAAGATTTTGCGGGTGATATGGACTTTAAAGTAGCAGGTACTACCGACGGCATTACCGCTCTTCAAATGGATATCAAGGTAAAAGGTATTACGCCCGGCATCATGAAGGACGCTTTGGCGCAGGCGAAAGTCGGTCGCGCGCATATTTTGAGCGAGATGATGAAAGTCTTGGATTCGCCTCGCGAAGAGATGAGTCCGTTTGCCCCGCGGATTTACAAAGTGATGATTAAGCCCGAGAAGATCGCCTTAGTAATTGGTAAGGGTGGCGAGACTATCAACAAGATTATCGCTGAAACCGGAGTCGAGATTGATATTGAAGATAGCGGTTTGGTAATGATTAGTGCGACGGAGCCCGAGGGCGCGGAGCGTGCTATGGCGATGGTTCGCGGCCTCACCGAAGATCCTGAAGTAGGTGCGGTGTATAGCGGACGCGTCGTTAAGCTTATGGAGTTTGGCGCCTTCGTTAACATCATGCCGGGACGAGACGGCCTCGTGCATGTCTCACAAATGGCAGATCACCGCGTGGAAAAGGTGAGTGATATCGTTGAAGTCGGCGATATTGTGAAGGTGAAATTGACCGAGATTGATTCGGCGGGTAGACTGAATCTTAGTATGAAGGCGGTTGCACAAGACTAGCTTTCGTGGGACTTTCGTCCCACTCAGCATGCGATTTCTCGTAGAAATGGTGTCCTGGGAACGGCGAAAACGTGCCTGTCTAACTTTGGTAACGAGTGAAGCAGATGACTTTATTTATTCGAATAAAGCCCTCTTCCTTGCTCGGGACTTCTCTCGAACAAACTAATTTTAAGGCTCTCAATTTTTGAGCCACCGATAAAGGAAATATATGGAACCTAATCCATCAAACAAACCAAACGATCAGCCATCAGATCAACCGCGCCCCGCGACGCAGACTCAAAATAGCAACGCGCCGCAGGGCGAACGTCAGCAGGGACAAAACCGCAATAATAACCAGCGCGGCCGCGGCAACGGTGGCGGTAATCGCAACCCGCAAAACAATGGTCCGCGACCAGCCGGTGCCGAGGGCCAAAACCCTCAGCAGCCGCGTCCGCCGCGTGAAAATGGGGTAAGCAACGCAGTTAGCCGCCAACGCCGCCGTATTGCGCAGCAAGGTCCCCAGCACACCGATTTGCTGCCGTCGCTTGATTTTATGCCGGTTAACAAGAGCCTGTTTAATGGTGCCGCCGGTACACAACAAGCCAAAAAAGGCGCGCAAAACCGTGGTCCGGCCAACCAACTTAGTCGTGAGCCCAAGTTGCGCATAATCCCGTTGGGTGGACTCGGCGAAGTAGGCAAGAACATGATGGCAATAGAGTATGGCGACGACATCATTACTGTCGACATGGGCTTTATGTTCCCTAACCCAACTAAGCAGCCGGGCGTCGATTACATGATTCCGGATGTAACTTACCTGATAAAAAACAAGCACAAGATCCGTGGTCACATTCTCTCTCACGCTCACGAAGACCACATGGGTGGTATTCCGTTTATTTTGCCACAACTGCCAGCCCCAATTTTTACGGCTCGTTTTTCGGCCGGCATGGTTGAAAAGAAGCTCGTTGAGTATCACCTGCAAACGCAGCCACAAATTCGGGTGCTCGATCCCGATATTCATGAGCGCGTGCAACTGGGCGTCTTCAATATTGAGCTGGTGCGTGTGACGCACGCTATTCCTGATGCTTGCGCGGTGGTGATTTCAACTCCGGTTGGTAAGATCATCAACACCGGCGATTGGCGCTTTGATCCAACCCCCGTCGACAACAAAGTGGCCGATAAGCCGCGTCTCGAAGAACTCGGTCGGGAGGGTGTATTGCTCCTTATGGGCGACTCAACCTCATGCGAACTCCCGGGTCGCTCGATGTCCGAGATGGCGATTGCCGATAGTTTTGATGACGTCTTTGGACGTGCCGAAGGCCGCATTATTTTGGCCAGTTTCTCGAGTCAGATTAACCGTATCCAGCTTGTAATCGATTCAACCGCGCGAGCTGGTCGTAAGATCGCTTTTGTGGGCCGCTCGATGCTTGCTAACGTAGAGCTCGCGGTAAAACTGGGCTACCTCAAGGTACCTGCCGGTATCGTGATGAAGGTACAGGAAATTGTTAACCAGCCCGACAACAAAGTTGTGGTGATGTGTACCGGTTCGCAGGGTGAAGAAAACTCGGCCCTCACACGCATGGGTAACGGTGAGCACCAGAACATCAAGATTAAGGCTGGCGACAGCATTATCTTCAGTTCATCGATTATTCCGGGTAACGACCGCTCTGTCACCAGTTCAATGGATGGCCTTATGCGTGAAGGTGCCCGCGTTTATCACCACATTTTCCGCGACCTCGACCACGTAGGTCCCTTGCACGTTGGTGGTCACGGTCACCGCGAAGAGGTGATTGAGATGGTTCAGCTCGTGAAGCCGAAGTTCTTTGTGCCAATTCATGGTGAGTTCCATATGCTCGTTCGTAACGCTGAAGCGGCTATCGAAGCTGGTATTCCGCAGAGCAACGTGTTTGTGATGGACAACGGTGACGTGCTTGAACTGACAGCTGACTCGGCCGCCAAAGCTCCACGTGTTCAGGCTGGGATCGTAATGATTGACGGTGCCGGCATTGGTGACGTCGAAGGCGTAGTATTGCGCGACCGCGTTGCCTTGGCGAGTGAAGGCGTCTTCATGATTATTGCGACGGTAAGCCGCAAAACCGGTAAACTTATCTCAAGCCCAGATATCATTTCGCGCGGGTTTATTTACATGAAAGATAACGAAGATCTTATCAATAAAACGCGGGCCGAAGTACGCCGTGCGTTTGAGAAGAAATCCAATACTGGTCCGATGACCCGTGAAGACTGGACGAAGTTCAAGCTTAATTTGCGTGATGATGTGGCCGACTATCTGTACTCGCAAACAAAGCGCAATCCAATGGTGTTGCCGGTAGTAAACGAAGTTTAAGAATCTAGACTACTAAAAAACTGCCGCCCCCATGGGGGCGGCAGTTTTTGGTAGAGGAAGTTATCCAGTTTTATAGGTGTCCACGGTCATTTCTGATATCTGTATGCCTCAAATTATCGAAGTAGTGCAACCGAAACAAATAATTGACAAATTACTAATTAATCAGTATACTAGTACTACTTTCACGATTGTGAGAACCTTGATCTTTGAATCGGCCAAACGGCCGATTAACTATTTTTCGACCTGGAGGCTGACATGAAAGATATCAATGATGTTGACCACGACGACAGCTACCATGCAGAGATCGCGGCTGATACCACGACCGGCCCGAAGCGCAAGTTCCGCTGGCGCCTCTGGCTCGTAGCTGCAATTGTTTTGCTCGTGCTGGTGGCGATGGCCATCGAGACGGCCAATCCGGCGACGCTAAAGGCTATCAATGGTGACCAGGCGAGCGGGTCGGCCGAGACGAGCATGACTTTTCTGCATGTACTGGGCTACGCTTTCATTGCGCTATCGGCGCTTGCCATTGTGGGCGGAGCTTTGATCAGGGTGATTACCGGCATTCGGAGCCAGCGTAGCAAAGTGGTTCGCGCGACATATGGCGTGGCCGTAGTGGTTGTCTTGGCGTCGGGGATTCTACTCGTTTCGTCGTGAGTTGGCACCAGATAAGAAACCGATTGCCAGCCTGTGGCAGGGCCGTTATGTAGCCTAGGCCATGATCACGCGAGTGGCCTTGTTAAGTCGACATGACTGGTTTGTGCATAATATGCGCTCCGCGTCAGAATGGGCTTGATTGATCGCCGCTGGTGATCAATTTCCCGAGCTAGGGGGTAGTTGTTTTCGGTTCGCTGTTGCGGTCCTGCGGAGATTTTTTCCGCGGGGCCGCTTTTGCTTTTAAGCCGTATGGCTCACTTAGGGGTGAAATTGCTATCTTATCTGGAGCTTTAGCGTTATAATAGGTCCGATATGGCGACAAAACGCAAAACCAAACGAACTACGAAGTCCCGAACTACTGCCTCGCGTGCGAAGTCGCGTTCACGCAAGAAAATGCCGTTGCTGTCGCCCGAAGCAAAAGGCGAAATTTTTGGCGTAGTGCTGGCGGTGCTCGCAGTACTCCTGATTTTTGCGGATTTTAATTTTGGTGGCACGCTCGTAATCGGCCTTTTCCACGACCTAAAAGTAGTCTTTGGTAATGCGGCTTTGGTGCTACCGATTATTTTTGCCGTTTTGGCTTGGCGGCTATTTCAGCCAGCCAAATACCAAGTCCGAGCTTGGCACTATTTGGCACTGGCCGTATTCATGGCGGCCTTTTCGGGACTGTGGCAGCTCAGCGTAGATCCGGCTAATGGGATGGTGCTCGCGAAGGCGGGAGAGGGTGGGGGCATGCTGGGCTACAGTATCGCAAACATGATGCTGCCCGTGATTAATAAAGCTGCCTCAATAATTGTCTTATTAGCCCTAATGCTGATTTCGCTCATTGTGGCCTCGGGCATTAAGCTGTCCGAGCTTTTTGGCGGTTTGGGATCAATCTTTAAACGTGAACCCAAGGACGAAGTGTTAACGGTAAATGATGCGACAGCGATTGGCGTCGTACCGGAACTTAAGGTAAATGATAACTCTGGTGCACCTGTGCTGCCCATTCGCGGTACGATTGGTGGTGCGGCGGAGCCTATGCCCAAGCCGGTGATGAAAGAAGAGGCCAAGGAGGCCCTAACGACTGGCGTGGATGTGGACTGGAAGAAGCCGGAGATGACGCTGCTGAGCCAAGCCTCGAGCAAAGCTGACGCTGGCGATGTGAAGGCTAACGCTGCGATTATTAAGAGTACATTGGACAGCTTTAATATTGCGGTACAGATGGGCGAAGTTAACGTGGGTCCAACTGTTACTCAATATACCTTTACCCCGCCGAGCGGCGTAAAGTTGAACAAAATTACTACTCTAGATACCAACTTAGCGTTGAGTTTGGCGGCTCACCCTATTCGCATTGAGGCCCCTATTCCGGGAAAATCTGCGGTGGGCGTCGAGATTCCGAACAAGAGTATTGCGACCGTTCGGCTGCGTAGTGTGCTTGAAACGCCCGAATGGAAAAAGGAAGATGGCCCGCTGACGTTTGTTTTGGGTCGGGACGTAAGTGGTATTCCCATGTTTACCGATCTAGCTAAAATGCCGCACATGCTCATTGCCGGTGCGACCGGTTCGGGTAAATCAGCCATGATTAACTCGTTTCTCACGAGCTTGCTGTTTCGCAATTCGCCCAATGATTTGAAACTAATCTTGGTGGATCCGAAGCGCGTCGAACTTGGTTTGTATAACGGTATTCCGCATTTGCTGGCCGAAGTTATTAATGATCCCGAGAAGGCGATTTCAGCGCTCAAATGGGCAGTGGCGGAAATGGAGCGCCGGTATAAATTGTTGGCCGATGTTGGTAATCGCAACATTATTGAATACAACAAAGCTCATCCCGATGATCGCTTGCCCTACATTGTGGTGGTAATCGATGAGATGGCCGACCTTATGATTGTGGCGGCTAAAGACGTGGAAACCTTGATTGTGCGCTTGGCACAAATGGCGCGCGCCATTGGTATTCACTTGGTACTCGCAACCCAGCGGCCGAGTGTGGACGTTATTACCGGTGTTATTAAGGCAAACGTACCGGCGCGCTTGGCGTTTAGTGTGGCGTCGCAGATTGACTCACGGACCATCTTGGATCAAATGGGCGCCGAAAAGCTTTTGGGTAAGGGCGATATGCTCTTTGCTAGCCCCGAAATGATGAAGCCGCGCCGTATTCAGGGCGCGTTCCTCGAAGAGAGCGAAGTAAAAGCGGTTACCGATTTCTTACGTGAACAAACGCCGACCGACTTTGCTTACAATGATGATGTCCTGGCTCAAAAAGTGAATATTGGCGGCAGATCCAGTGGGGGAGGCGGTGGCGGTGACGGCGAAATTGATGATGATTTGTTTGCCGAAGCGGCCGATGCTGTGATTCGTGCCGGCAAGGCATCAACTTCAATGCTGCAGCGCCGGTTGCGAGTTGGTTACGCGCGGGCCGCGCGTCTGATTGACCTGCTTGAAGAACAAGGCGTTGTGGGTCCAGCAGACGGTGCCCGGCCGCGCGACGTGCTCGTTAGTAGTATCGACCAGGTGCGCGGTGCTGGCGGCCCCTCAAGCGTCGAAGAGATGCGCCCTGCCGAACCTTACGATGACTAGCCTTAGTTAATTGCGAGAGGACGGGATCCAAGCGGATCCCGGCCTTGTTGATCGCGGGCTAAATCTGATGCAAATCGGAAACGTTCATCCACCTGGGTTTGAGCAACGGATCAGATTTGTACAGCGTTGGATGGGTGGAATGCGCAGCGGGCGTAGGACGCGGATTGTTCACCATCACCAGTCGCCACAGCAACGGGACAATGTCCCAGACGGCGCTGTTAGTGCGCTGCCAACTCGGCCAGCGTTTGTAGACGGTATCAAGACCGGTAACCATGCCCGCGAGCTCCATGGTTTGCAGACTGCCTCGACAGCTGACAAATGAGTATTCGGACCAGAAGGGCTGGGGCCACCGGTAACACCGAATAAGGAGGCTGAGGTGACCGACGCCGCCAGCAAATAACATACTGCTGCGCTTATTGAGTCGATCGCGCCACCATGGCTTAGGCGGAAAGCCGAGTGCTGGATCTAAGGCCGGAAACGTGGCCGGTTTGTCGTGCCAAGCCCGGTCGAAACACCCTGGCAACATTTCGGCTAGTTCCCAAACGGTGCCGCCGCGGCTCGAGCAGACATAGAGCGATGGACCCCGCAGCCTCACGCGCTCGATGAGCCCCCAGCGCGATAGACGTCCGAGAGCGGGCAGCAACGTGACGCGATCAAGACCAAGATCTCGAGCGAAAAACTCGGACTGGCCTAGCCTCACAATGGCGAGCAGCGCTGGCAAAACGTGATAGCTGCCAACGAGCGCCAAACTGGCTCGTTCGGCCAGGTAATGGGGAGTGTCCAGATCGTCAGGTATTAAGGGTTGAGGGTGCACTTGTACTCCTATCAGAGGGCAAACGGATAAAACAAGCTGGCACGTATTACAGCACACCCGCTACAATAGGTCCATGTCTGATGAAGTTAAATTAGTTGGTAAGGTGGGACCGCAACTTAAAGCGAGGCGGCAGGCGCTGCGGTTGAGCTTGGCTCAAGTGGAACTTGATACCAAGATTCGCGGTAAATTTCTCACAGCGCTCGAGAGCGGCAATTACGATAAGCTGCCCCACGACATATACTCGCGCGGATTTGTACAACAGTATGCGGGTTACTTAGGCCTAAATGGCTCTGAAGTAGCCACTGCCTATGTGGCTGAACGTGGTGGCCTCGAAGCGGGGGATACCAAACGCCCCACCCTGGAGCGTCAACGCAGACTCGTCTTTACGGGGCCAATTTTGGCGGCCTTTGCGGCCATTGTGGTGGTTAGTGCGATTGCATCGTATTTGGTGTATCAATTTAGTGCCTTGGCAGCCCCGCCTCATTTGGTGGTTACGAGCCCGGCTGCCGACACCACGGTTACCGGATCGGTCATTGAGGTGGTAGGGCATACTACGCCTGGCGCCGACATAACCATCAATAATTCGCCCATTTTGAGTGATACCGACGGCAGCTTTAGTGAAAAAGTGGCTTTAGGGGACGGGCTCAATACTATTCGGGTGAGTTCGAAGAGCAAGTTGGGCAAAAGCAGTACGGTAGTACGCAATGTTTTGGCGCATTTGCCTGAGGTTCAGGGAGCGACGGCGAGTGTACCGACGGCGCCGTTTAACGGCGTCGCGGCATCAATCAGTGTCAGCGCCACAACCTCCGTGGTCGTCGCGGTAGACGGCAAAGAGGCGTTTCGACAGACCGTTTTGCCGGGTTGGAGTCAGCTGTTCACGGGTGCCCAAAGCGTGGTTATAACTACTGGTAACGCTGGTGCGACCAACGTTGTTATCACCAACAGCGTGGTAGCGAACAAGAAATTTACTCCGCTTGGTGGGCAAGGAGAGATCCGACGCAATCAAGAGTTCGATAGTACTACGACTTTTCAATAATTTTGCTATACTAAGCCCGCAATGATCTGTTGAGTACCGAGACCGAGAGGCAAATGATGGTGATTAATTACTCGATTGATCCCAGTGACGCGGAGTATCGACAGCTGCGTTGGGGTATCTATGTGAACCACAAAGGCGGTCTGTATAACGTTGCCAAGGTAGTACGTGACATGACCAATGGACTCGACCAGGTGAAGGTCTATTACGACGCGGTCGTGCCAGATGTCTCCCAGCCCGGTCCGCACAGCTATGTACGAGAGTTTCGCGAGTTTTTGTTCGATTGGGTACATCGTGACGGCACTTTATGCGCGCGGATTGTCTCAATTAGCTACAATTGTCCTCATGATCATGCTGTCGCAGTACACCGATTTGCCTATGTTGGTCCGGTGTTTGTACCCAGCATGAAGCTGGTGGACCCTTGGGGCGGGCCGTAAATACGCCTCGCTCCTACCCCGGTTGGCGGCAGGTCTTCGGACTTGCTGCCAACTTTTGGATTATTAAGTGTTAAACTGAACTCGATAAGGAGGCTTTTATGGCCAAAGATTTTTCATTCGATATTGTGAGTGATTTTGATCCAGCCGAAATGGCTAACGCGGTCGACCAGGCCCAGCGAGAACTGGGTACACGGTACGATTTTAAGGGCACGGCCGCTAAGCTTGAGTTTGGTGAGGGTAAGACCAGCGTCGAAATTGAAGGTGCGAGCCGTAACCAGCTGGACGCTATTTTGGACATGCTGCAATCGAAGCTCATTAAGCGCGGTGTCTCGCTAAAGGTTCTCGACACGTCGAAAGATCCCGATCAGGGTGGTAAAGAAATGCGTTGGAGTGTTCCCTTTGTTAAGGGACTTGATCAAGATAAGGCCAAGCAAATTACTAAACTTATTCGCGACGAGTTTCCCAAGGCCAAAAGCCAAATTCAGGGCGACAGTGTGCGCGTAAGTTCGACCAGTAAAGATGATTTACAGGGCGTGATGAGTTTATTGCGCGCTAAGGATTTCGATTTCCCGGTGGAGTTTGAAAATTACCGCTAAGGAGGATTCTTGAAGTTACCCGATCTAATACTTGTTCGACATGGTGAAAGTCACGGGAATGTTATTAATGCGCGTTTACGGGGAGACGCATCGGAAGTGCCGCCGGCAGGTTTTCATGATACTCATAACAGTGCATGGGAGCTGACAGAGGCTGGTACACAGCAAGCAGTCCTAGCTGGTGAGTGGATCCGCTCCCACGCGAACGAGTCACCTCATCTTGGCTTTGTTTCGGTATTTACTCGAACTTTGCAGACGGCCGAATGTTTGGCGCTCCCTGATACTCAGTGGCATCAGGAGCTGCTACTACGTGAACGTGAGGTATCAAACATCGCTCACCAGCCATCTGGTAAGCCCGACCCAGTAGGTGAACTCGATTATTTGTACCTGGCACCTTTAGGTGTCGATACTTTTGCTCAGCTGTCCGATCGGGTCCAGTTATTTATGACGAAACTCCGTTGCCTTCAGCTTGATCCGACCCGTCCGATCGTAATTGTGACCCACAGCAAAACAATGTGGGCTTTCCGGTTCGTCTTGGAGAACATGACTCCGCAGCAATTTGTCGCGACGTTTCCGCCGCCTGATAAATCTCACGAGATCGGCTATGGCCATATTTTGCATTATTCTGGCAGTGACGAGCTTGGCTTGTCGTTTGAAAAGTTCGAACACGTTAGTGTCGGCCAATGATTACGCTCGAAGAATCTAAACACAATCAAGCCGAAATGCAGGCTCAGGGTCGGCGACTTATCAATACCACTCCTATCGTCAAGATATTCAGTCGATATGGGGATTACCGCCTAGGTGGTTCATATCAACACGGAACTATGATTTTTGCCAAGCCTGATATTGACGGCTACATTGTGGTCGAAACAGTCGAGCTTGAAGCGGGAATGGCTTTGCTGGGCGAGCTCATTCAGCAAGATAGCGTTCGACGTATCGCAATTGAGAAAGAGTCTCAGCGAGGAATTGGTCTGCAGGTGAAAGTTCCCTTTGAGGGTCGCATGTGGAATTTTGATGTTCACTTTGTTGTTCCGTCCGAACTAAAAGCTGTGGATTATCTAGGTCACGTGACATTTACGCAGTATCAAGCTGAAACGATGATGTTTCTGAAGGCGCAATTGTATGAACGGGGATTGTACCCGGGTTCCACAAAATTGCCCGGATCGTTTAGTTCATTTGATGTCTATAGCGCGGTTCTCGATGACAATGTCACTTCGGTTGAAGAAATGATTGCGTGGGGTAAAGTTCGTGAGATGGCAGCTGATAAGTTCCGGCGGCAGAACTCTTAAATGGATCGCACCCAGCGACAACATGAACTTGAACTCGCGCGTGAGCACTTAGCTGGAGTGGCCGAGCGAACACACGCGACGCTAAAACGGCGCGAGAGTGCACGGATGCGCGATCTGGAGGCATATCAACTCATTGAGGGCGACACAGAGTATGAGGACCGCGAGCGGGCCAAGGTGGTGCGCCGATTGACGGAGCAAATTATTGATCAGCTGCAAAATCTCACTGAGTCACCCTACTTTGCGCGCTGTGATTTGCGGTTCGACGATGAGCCGTTACGGCCGTACTACTTTGGCAAGTACGCCAATGCCGACGAAGCCATCTATAGCTGGACATCGCCGCTGGCGACATTGCGGTTTGCCGAACCGGGCGACGTATCTTACCAAACTCCGCAGCTGGGGATCCGCGATGGCGTTTTGGAACGTAAGGATCAGTTTCTTATCGCCCAAAGCAAGCTGGTATTTATGGCCACCGAAGCGAGAGGGATGGAGCGACAGCTGATTCACCAGGAGCATCTAACCAACCGTAAAACCGGTTTTGTGCTGCCCGAAATTGTGGCGCAAATGGAGGCGGCGCAAGATAAGGTAATTCGTACGCATCATGTCGGGCCCTTGGTAATTAGCGGGCCGGCCGGATCGGGGAAAACCACCTTGGCATTGCACCGCATTGCGTACTTGTGCCAATCGACTGACCTTGCCCAAATTTTTAAACCAGCCAGTATTATCGTGTTTGTAAACGATTTCCTGACACAGGATTATTTCTCCCATTTGTTACCAGAACTCGGTATTAATGACGTCACCATTACGACCTTTCCGGTGTGGGCGATTGCGCAGCTTGAACTGCGACAGTATTTTTACCGGTTACGTCCCGGTGCAACCGAGGCTGACCGCGACGAATATGAATGGGCTAAGCAGCGTGCTTTGGTTGAGGTTATGGCCGAATACGATGAGCGCCGGATACCAGAAATCCTCACGACAGCCTATGCGCCGTTTTTATCGCCGCGACAGCGCACACGGCTCGAGCAAGAACTTGATGACGGCGCGCTTGACCGTACTGATTTAACATTTTTGTTGAAGGCTAAGACATATCGTGATGACGGCCTAAAACGTAAATTAGAGCACCACACTTTTTATCCCAAGGGCCGGGTTAAGACGCGCATTGAGTACAAACCGCTCACGTACTCGCTGATTTTGGTGGATGAATTTCAAAATTATTCCGCGGCGCAACTTGAGCTGTTAGGCAGCACCGCTAGTCCGAGCACTGAAGCAGTTTTGTACGTGGGTGATATTGCTCAGCGTACCAACCTCGGAGCTATGACTGACTGGTCGGAAATTGGCGTAACTATGCCGCCCGAGCGTCTCATTCGGCTCGGTAAGGTGTATCGTAACCCCCGCCGGGTTTTGGAATATTTGCAGGAACTCGGATATGACGCTGCCATTCCCGATGGGGTAGAGCCGGGCGAGCGTGTAGGCGAGCACGATAATTTTGATACCAATCAAAACATCGCGTTTATTGCGGCGATGCCAAACATTGCGGGCACTATTGGCATCTTGGCGCGTGATGATGATGAACTTGAAGCGTACCGACAAGCCTTTGCTGGCCGTGATGAGATTAAGTGTCTCACCATTCGCGAGGCACAGGGGGTGGAGTTTGATACGGTCTGCCTGGTAGGCCTGCGACCCTCAACATTTGCGCAAGCTGTCGGTGAGCCACATCTTATTGAGCAGCAGCGCCGGATTAATCGTGATTTGTTGTATGTGGCGTTAACGCGGCCGATTGTGGCTTTGCATATTTTTGCTCTTGGCATTGCGCGTGAGATCTTGCGCGCAGTAGTGGAGCGCGGCGCTACCGGGTAATCTTTTAGTCAGCGCGATGTTGGCTCGATCGCAGTATAATAAGATGCATTGGAGCAAGTGATGCTAGAAATTCTACCAGTAGCAGTGGCGTTGATTGGTTTAATGTTTTGGGCGTGGATGCTGTGGGAGTTTGCCCACAGCGAAGCGGTGCCACCGAGCCAACGGTTTATCTGGATCGTGGGATTTATTTTGTTTAGTGTCCCGGTAGCGCTTTATTACTACTTAACCATCTACCGAGAGCAGAACTAGCAGTATCAAATCACCCTCCAGTTGACAGTACGGTTTTTGTTCACTAAGCTGTAAATATCGAACGTAAACCGAACAAATCGGTGACGGCCGACTCAGATTAGATGAATAAGATAGGGATCAGGTACAATGGCTGTAGCAACAGTGGAGACAAACGTGGAAGACAAGACAGCGAAGCCGGCTAAAGCAGCCGCCGAAGATAAGAAAGTGCAATCTGAGCGAGCCGAGCGCCTTAAAGCGATCGATTTAGCGGTATCCCAGATCGAAAAGCAGTTTGGTAGCGGCTCAATTATGAAGTTGGGTGATAGCCATAAAATGGATGTCGCTACTATTCCAACCGGATCGCTTTCGCTCGATTTGGCACTCGGCGGCGGTATCCCTCAGGGTCGCATTGTCGAAATTTATGGGCCAGAGTCGAGCGGTAAAACTACGTTGGCGCTTCATGCCGTGGCCGAAGTCCAAAAGCGCGGTGGCGTGGCTGCTTTCGTAGACGCTGAGCACGCGCTGGATCCCGAATATGCCAAGCGAATCGGGGTAAGTCTCGATGACCTGTTGATTTCACAGCCTGATACAGGTGAGCAGGCGCTGGAAATCACCGAAACGCTCGTACGTTCAAGCGCGGTTGATATTGTGATCGTCGACTCGGTGGCCGCACTCGTGCCGCGTGCGGAAATTGATGGGGAAATGGGAGATTCACACATGGGTCTCCAGGCTCGCCTTATGAGTCAGGCACTGCGCAAACTAACGGGCGTGGTGTCAAAAAGCAACTGTACGGTCATCTTTATCAACCAGCTGCGGATGAAAATTGGTGTCATGTTTGGCAACCCAGAAGTAACGGCTGGCGGCAACGCCCTCAAGTACTACGCGTCGGTTCGTATGGATATTCGTGGTACCGAGCAAATTAAAGATGGTGACGTCTCAATTGGTAAGCACGTTAAAGTTAAGATTGTTAAAAACAAGATTGCGGCGCCGTTTAAGATTGCTGAGTTTGACCTCATGTTTAATGAAGGCATTTCTACTTCCGGTGACGTACTCGATTTGGCCGTAAAGTTTGCGCTCGTAGAAAAAGCGGGTGCATGGTACTCGTATAACGGCGATAAGATCGGTCAAGGTCGTGAGGCTGCCAAGCAGTATCTTAAAGATCACCAAGAGATTATTGCTACGCTTGATGCCAAAATTCGCGAACTGGCCAACCAAGAAGCTGCTTAAGCTGCCATGCCGGTAGTAACGACAATTACGCGGCAGAAAAAACGTGATACTCGCTATTCGATAAAGATTGATGGCGAGTATTCGTTCTCATTATCCGATCTCGATCTGAGTAATAGTAGCCTGCGGGTCGGCACGCAACTTAGTGACGCAGAAGTGGTGGATTGGCAGCGCCGGTCGGGGGACAGTATGGCCTATGATCTGGCACTGCGATATATCAGCATCAGGCGCCGGAGCACGGCTGAAATTGAGCGCTATCTGATACGCAAAGAATATGATGAGTCCGTCATTCGCGACATTATTTCGCGTCTCACTGAGATTGGATTGCTCGATGATGAGGACTTCGCGGCGGCTTGGATTAGAGACCGACAATTATTGCGTCCGCGCAGTGTGCAGGCGTTGAAATTTGAGCTAATGAGGTTGGGTTTGAGCCGTGACGTCATTGATTCCGCTCTGGCGAAAACTGGCGGTGATGAAATCGAAGTCGTCGCCAAACTTATTGAGCGTCGCCAGCGCCAATATCCCGAGCGAGAAAAACTCATGGCCTATCTAGCGCGACAGGGATTTCGCTACGACCAAATTAAATTGGCGTTCGAACGGATTAGTGAGCAGTAACCAGGCGAAATGCCAAAATAAATGCTACGGCCCAAAGTAAAATTACAAACACAATACACCCTCTTATCTGTAGACAAGTGTAGCTTAAGTGGAATGCCAGATCAACTAGATTCGTGGGCGCCGGCTTCAACAATGCTCGGAACTCCGAGGTAGGTATCGCTAACGATAATACGTGTTGGAGCAACATCGATGATTTGAGTTCGGTCAATAATGAGGCTTGAGCTGTACCAGGCGCGTAAGAACGGCGGCTTAACGTAGACTTTTTGAATGTCTTCGCTATCGAGATTGATGGTGTACTCTTCGACGGTTCCCAAATGATGACCTGATTCGGTTTGAACATGACTGCCGCTAGGATTGTAGGCCTCTTTGAGCAGTGGTTTAAACCGGACCACATCATCGGGCTCACTGAGCTCGTCGTCATCATTGACAATAATACAGTCGGTGGCTAGCTGCCTGACGCTCGTCATTACGAGTAGGGTACGGGGACTTCGTCCCGCGTCCAGCTGAAAACCCACCAAACGAAGCCGCCCAGAGTCAATAACAAGGCTCGAGACGGTAGCAATAGTTTCGCCGGTTTGCAGACTGATGACCGGCAAAGCGGTTAGATGACTGGCAAGAACAAACATAAGGCTATTGTAGCGCCTCACCTGATTGACCAACAAGCCAAAATCACCTATAATTGGCAAGTTTACAACCATTAACCTTTTTGCGCTGCGCCTTAGGCGCACCGTAACACCTCTGCCAAACACAGAGGGTTTCCATAGAAAGGAAGCGATGCAACCTACATACGAGCTCATGGTGCTCTTGCATCCCGATCTGGAGATTGACGTCGAAACGCCAATTAAGAAGATCGAGGGTCTGGTTGAAGCTGCTGGTGGCAAAATCACCAAACGCGACAACTGGGGCAAGAAACGCCTGGCCTATCGCATTAAACGGCAAGATTTTGCTGTGTACGTCTACTTCGAAGTGAAGATAGACCCGTCTAACGTCCGCGAACTTGAGAACACGGTTTTAATTACAGAGGAAGTGCTACGTCACATTCTGGTAGTTCATGAAGAGAATGAAAATCGTATCCCACGTCGCGACAGTGAAGACAAGAAACCGTCCGAGACACCAGTTATCGAGGGGAGAAAGTAAGAGTGGCAAAAAGCTTTAACCAAGCAATCATAATGGGTAATCTAACGCGTGATCCAGAACTGCGATCGACGCCGGGCGGCCAGCAAGTAGCATCTTTTTCGGTGGCTACTAATAGGGTCTGGAATGATCCGAGCGGCGAACGTAAAGAAGCGGTTGAATATCACGAGATTGTAGCTTGGGGAAAGCTTGGTGAGCTGGCAGCTCAATACCTGGCCAAAGGCCGCAAGGTCATGGTTATTGGCCGGCTGCAGACCCGCCAATGGGACGCGCAAGACGGCTCTAAACGTCAGCGAACTGAAATTGTTGCCACCGACGTTAACTTCTTAGATGCCCGAGGCGAAGCTGGCGCTCAGTCAGCTGCTCCGGCTCCTGCGCAGCGTTCAAATAACTCGCCGAAGAGTGATGATGTGGTAATTTCGGATCTTGATTCTGATTCCTCGATTAATCTCGACGACATCCCGTTTTAACGTAATTGTCTGAATGCTCGGGTTCACCTGAATCTGCGCTTCGCATACTACATACGTACCGTACGCCTTACTCCGATTCAATTCATCCTGCTAAAGCATCGCTCAGCCAATCACTGAACCTTTGGACTTGAGATAATGTCCTGAACTCGTTAACAGCGGATAAAAATCCGTCACAATAAACTAAATGAGAGATTTAAAATGGCTAATTTTTACTCAAAGAAAGTCTGCCGCTTTTGTGCAGAGAAGATCGATCACGTCGACTACAAAGATGTGAAGCTGTTGCAGCGTTTTCTTTCTAGCTACGGCAAGATTGAAACGCGCAAGCGCACTGGAAACTGCCTGCGCCATCAGCGCCGGGTTGCGATTGCCCTCAAGCGTGCCCGCCACATCGCTTTGCTGCCGTTCTTAGTACGCTAAACGGCGTAATGCGGCGATGGAGCTTATAATCCTTCTTCACGGCATGAATCTGTGCGGCTCATTCTCAGCTTAACCGCCACTTGGTATTGTAGGAGTGGAGCGTACTCAGCAATTACTTAAGGGTCAGTGAATGAGAGATGCCTCCGGCCGTAATTGGCCGTTTGGGCTATCCCATACCGCCTGATAATATAAGGAAAACCCCATGATTCTCGGTCATACCGAAGTAAAAGTTGGCGTTCTCATCGAGCTCGATGGGGTGCCTTATCGCGTCACCGAATCCACTCACAAAGCGTTGGGTCGGGGTGGCGCGGTCGTGCAGGCAAAAATTAAGAACCTTATAACCGGCAATGTGGTGGAAAAATCATTTCGTACGGCCGACAAAGTGAGCACCGCCGAAGTTAACCGTAGTAATATGCAGCTGCTGTACCGTGATGGCGCCAACTTGGTACTTATGAACACCGAGACCTATGATCAAGACACCGTTGCCGAGGACACTTTGGGTGATCAGGCTAAATATGTCGCCGATAGCGCCATTGTGCAGATAGTGGAGTTTAACGGCCGAGTCATAGGTATGGAGATGCCTAACGCCGTGGTGCTCAAGGTCGTTGCGACTGAGCCGGGCGTAAAAGGCGATACCGCTACGACGGCCCTTAAGCCGGCTACTCTCGAAACCGGCGTAATCGTGAACGTGCCACTGTTCATAAATGAAGGTGACTCCATTAAGATCAACACGCTCAATGGAAACTACCTCGAACGAGCGAAATAAGCTCGTGAAACTCCGCCTTGATCAATTGTTGGTAGCGCGCGGTTTAGTGATGAGCCGTACCCAGGCACAAGCTTTGATTATGGCGGGAGAAGTGTCCGCCGATGGACGAATTTTGGACAAACCGGGGTTGATGGTTGATGAAAACCTCGATTTTCACCTGAAAACCCAGCCAAAATATGTCTCTCGAGCAGGCGACAAGTTAGCCAGCGTGGCTGAAGCGCTGAAGCTGGATTTTGCATCCAAAATTGTTTTGGATGTGGGCTCTAGCACCGGTGGTTTTACCGATTATTCGCTTCAAAATGGCGCTGCCAAAGTTTACTGTGTTGATGTTGGCACGGGACAGTTGGCCTACAAGTTGCGCCAAGACGAGCGCGCGATCGTGATGGAGCAAACCGATATTCGTGTCGCCAAATTACCTGAACTGGCTGATATGGCAGTTATGGACGTGTCATTTATTTCCCTGGAGAAGGTACTGTTACCGACGGCGGCGCTGATACAACCAGGCGCGCCCATAATAGCGATGGCCAAGCCGCAGTTTGAGGCGGGTAAACCACTCGCGGATAAGTACCGGGGCGTAATTCCCGAAGGCGATGAGCGTGACGAGGTGTTAGCTACCCTGCGGTCGTGGATGCGGCAATATTTTGAAATTATTGATGAGCATGACTCGAGCGTTACGGGAATGGAAGGCAATCGTGAACGCTTCTTTAAGCTAGTCGCAAAATAAAGTTCACCAAAGCGAAACGGGCGCGAAGTGCAAATGCACCTCGCGCCCGTTTTTGGGCCATGGTTACCGGTCGGTCTGCAAACCAATGAAGCTGAGCGACCGGCCGCTGTCCGCACCATCGCGGCGATGTGAGTGAAGCGACGGATCCAGGATCGTCGAACGCCGATCGGCGTTAACTGCCCTGACGCCTAGGTAACTCAGATCGGATAACGCCAGGTCGGTGAGAGCGAACACGTGGTCCCCGAGGCTGTCGGAGGAGCGACCGAGTACGCTGGCCAAGGTGGCTTTGGCGTCGGGCTCAAATCGGCGGTAGAACCGGATATGAGGCTTGAGCAGCCATTCGCGTTCGGCTGCTTTGAAAATGGCGTGCGTCGGCGCATCGTCGTCAAATTCGTAGACATTGTCGCCCGCGCCAGGCCCAAGGTAGGCTTGAATGTTCTCGGGCTTAGATCCTAGGCGTATCATCTGGTCGATGACACTGAAGACGATGCCTCGGACCAACGGTTTCCAGCCGCAGTGCGCGATGCCGATGGCACCGATGGTGGGGTCGTAGACAAACAAGGTCGGGCAGTCGGCGCCTTGAACCGTGAGTACCAAATCTGAGCGGGTCGTCACAAATCCGTCACAGGAGTCGGCATAGCCGTATGTATCCACGGGTAAACCTGGAAAGCGGGTTCCCAGGGCCCGGTTTTGCTTGAGCTCGGTGTGAGAACCAACGATGATGACCCGGTTACCATGCGGCCATCTCTGGGTGAGGACAAGTTGCGAGGGCATCGTCCCGAGTTTTTCGGCAATCTCGCTGATGGTGTCCGGAGATCTGGGGTCCGTGAGTCGGGTGCTGAAGCCGTTGGGATGCATGGGGTCTTTGAGGCTGAAGCCGGCAAGTACCTTTGGGCCAAGGTGGTTAAATACCTCGACCTGGCAGTCGAGTACGACGTTATTGGCCATGACGGCCTCCCTTGCGAATAGATGGTCAAAGAACTATATCCTTACTATATAACTATTTTGCATTTATTACAATGTCTTAGAAGCCTTGGCAGCTAACAAACCGCTTGCGTGCGCATCTATTTTGCCTTAGTCCTTGAGCTTATTCATGGTGATTGCTACCATGTGATAATGAATTGCCCCAATGATGGCTTGCCCATGACCCAATCGCCCAGCGGCCAGTTTTGTCCGCAATGCGGTTATATGCATCCAAATGCGGTAGGTGGCCCCGGGGCGGCCGATGTTCCACTGGGCTGGAACTGGGGCGCATTTTTCTTGACCTGGATTTGGGGCGTGGCGCACGGTGTCTGGATTAGTTTGCTCATGTTTGTGCCCCTCGTGAACCTAGTAATGCCCTTTGTACTAGGCGCGCAGGGAAATGCTTTGGCGTGGCAATCACGAACATGGCCCAGCTTGGAGGCTTTCCGAAAACGGCAGCAAATTTGGGGATGGGTTGGCTTGGCCGTCTTTTTGCTGAGCTTAGGGCTTATGGTACTGATCATTAGCTTCATCTTTTCGGCCAAGACGCCCGTGCGGGCTATGGCCGACGGCAGTTCTGGCACGGTGGAGATAAATACGATTACTAATACAGCCTATCTTGCGGCGATTTCAGACGCCGAGAGGCAAGACACCGATCATCAGCCCTCCGCGATGCTCCTAGCGAGCCAAAAGGCTCTCAGTAAAGCCCAAACGCCGTATCAGCGCGCGGAGGCCAACTATCTTATTGGCTTGTCTTACGCCCGAGCGGCTAATGAAGCCTCGGCGCGGCAGTATGAGAATGCGGCAGTTACAGCCGATCCCTCATTGGAGGCACCCTACAATACACTAGCCGAACTGGATGAGGCGGCGGGTAATTATCAATTGGCCCTCACTGAGGCTCAAAAAGCCATTACTTTAAACCCGAATTACTCTCAATCGTATTTTGTTGAAGGGGTAGTGCTGTATGAGCTGGGCCGAAAAGCTGATGCCATTTCCTTTTTGACGGCAGCTGCGGCTAAATTCCCCGACAACTCCAACTTTGCCAGTGCGCTTACGAGCTTCAAAAAAGGTGAGCCGGCCGGACACTTTAAGCTCAGTTTCTAGTTGTTGAAGCGAAATTCTACGACATCGCCGTCTTGCATGACATAATCTTTGCCCTCGAGCCGCAGTTTACCCGCTGCTTTGGCCGCCGCTTCCGACCCAGCCATTATGAGGTCGGTATAGCTTACAATAGCCGCTTTGATAAAGCCTTTTTCGAAATCTGTGTGAATCACACCAGCTGCCTGGGGGGCAGTGGCGCCCACAGGAATCGTCCACGCGCGCGTTTCTTTGGGGCCGGCGGTCAGGTAGGTTTGTAAACCAAGCACCTGAAAACCAGCGTGTGCTAGCTGCGATAGGCCAGACTCGGATTGACCGAGCGATTCGAGAAGCTCGGCCGCCTCCTCTTCGGGTAAATCGATGAGTTCGGCTTCGACTTGAGCGCATAAAAAGACCGTTGGGGCCGGCGCTACCATCGACGACAGCTCGGCTTTCAGCGTGCCATCGCCAAGCTGTGATTCGTCGAGGTTAAAGACGATAATAAACGGTTTTGTGGTCATGAGCTGGAGATCACGAATAGCTTCACGCTCGTCAGGGGACAAAAATGAGCCGGCTAGCTTGCTCTCGTCGAGGCCGGCGCGAGTTTTTTCGAGCAGTTCCTGGACCGGTCCAAAGGCTTTGGGGTCGCGTTTGAGATCGCCGCTCATGCGGTCGAGGCGGTTCGTAACGGTGCTAAGATCGGCCAAAATGAGCTCGGTATTGATGGTTTCAAGGTCACGCTTAGGATCAGGCGCACCGTCGACGTGTTGGACGTTGGGGTCGTTAAACGCACGAACGACCTGTACGATGGCGCCGGCTTCACGAATATTGGCAAGAAATTTGTTGCCCATGCCTTCGCCGACAGAGGCGCCTTTGACGATACCCGCGATGTCCACAAACGTCACGGTGGCAGGCAGGAGTTTTTCGGATTTGTAGAGTGTGGCGAGCTTCGCGAGACGTTCGTCGGGCAGCGGAACTATGCCGACATTAGGCTCAATAGTAGCAAACGGGTAGTTGGCCGCCAGAACCTGAGATTTGGTAAGCGCATTAAATAGAGTTGATTTGCCGACGTTAGGGAGGCCGACGATGCCGATAGTTAGTGCCAAAACCAACCTGTCCTTTCTCCGAATACGGAATAGTCGCCCAAATAACAGCTTCAAGCTGATTAGCTTCGACTTTAGTTATGATCTTACGGATAATAGCCTTTTTGTCGATAAACTCCAAGTTCGACAAGGCGGCCGAAGTCTTTTCGGATAGCGTTTTTACGCTTAATTCTAGTGGCGAATCATCGACGGCTCGCGTCGCGGAGAGCTGAGTTTGGAGCTCCTTTTTTCGACGGAACAAGCTACTCATTTGCTCTTCATAGATGTCATCAGTCATATAGCCACCTCCAAGAGCTTTTGCATAGCGTCGCTCTTCCTCAAGAAGCTTGGCCAGTTGTCCCTCAATGCTCTGGGCTTCACTAGGAGAGTCCGGGCTTGCTTTGAGCTGTAGCCATTTATCTGCATATCCGTTTATGACGTCCGGATTAGCAATTAGGTTTTCGATGCTTTGCCACACCACCTTATCTAGAACGGTTGCGTTCACGCTTTTTTCAAAACATGTCCGTTCGAGGGGGTAGCGATGCATGCGGTCGACGCAGCGGTAGTAGAGATGATCTTTATCGCCCGGATCACCCGTTCGTGATTGCCCGCATTTGCATTGAATCAGCCCAGTTAATAGGTAATTGTGCCGCTTGTTGTTGCGCGGCGCCAATCTCTTATTTGTAATCAACCTTTCCTGTACCTTGGCGAATAGATCGCCATCAACGATGGGCGGAACCGCGATCTCAATCCACTCTTCCCGTAGTCTGGGTTTGCGAGAGGTTTTACTTGTGTGGCGATTGGAGTATCGATTGTCTTTGGTTCGCTGCGTGGGATGTCGCGGTACTACGCCTTCACTCTTGTTGTAGTGATGACGGCCAATGTACGTTTCGTTCTTGAGAAGGCGGGATATTGGACCTTTCGTCCAAATTGGCCGCTTTGCCTTTCGTGGTGCGATCCCGAGTTCATATAGTTTCGTAATGATCTCGCGGACGGACAATAGGTCGTTGGCGAACCATTCCATAATGAGTTTTACATTTTCCGCCTCAGCTTCGTTGATCACAAACTGACCGTTAACCTTATCACGACCTTTGCCGGTGATTGGCTTATAGTCATACCCATATGGGCTGTTGTAGCCTAATAGTTCACCACGTCGTGATTTTGTAAGTTTTCCGAGCCTAAAGCGTTCACTAATTTTGAAGCGCTCGTACTGATGAAATATCCCCTTAATCGCTGTTGTTACCTGTTCCTCTGGCGACGTGCCATTACCTTCGTGGAGGCTAATAAATTCAACGTATGCGTGAGCGAGCTCGTCTATAACAACTTCTTGCTTGAAATATAGCCGCGCCAATCGACCACGATCGTAGGCATAAACAACATCGAATTCTTCGTTATGAGCTGCTTGACGTAGACCATCAAGCGCCGGTCTCTCGATATTCTCACCTGACCAGCCTTCGTCGACATATACATATTCATTTTCGAGTGTAGCGCCATCAGATTGTACTCGTTCAAGTATTTCAGAGTACTGGGCTTCGTAGGTCTTCTCCTCAGCCTGTGCGTCCGTACTGACTCTAATGTATGCCGCTGCTCGCTTCATTGTTGACCTTGTAATTAACTACTAAATATTATAAAACTTATTCTTTCTTGCCCAAAGTGATTTCCCGTGTAATTCGCTCGAAGAACTGATAGTAAATTTCTTCGAGTGCCGATGTATCGGTTGTCTCTGCCGCTATGATTCTTATGGCTGGCGGTGGAACTGGTTTTGCACCCATTAGGTAACCTCCGCTGAATCTTGTCGGTAGGCTTCCGCCAAATGTTTGCGTGCCTCGGGGTATTGCGAAGCTAACGCACGTAGTGCTTCACCGATGGCCTGCTTCTGGGACAATTTGGCATGCGCGCACAGAATACGGAGATTGCTGTGGTCTTCTGCTGAAATTCTTACCGTTGAGTCGGCCATCGAGTTAATCCTTATTATTTGTAGAGATGTATACGCCGTGGGGCTTCGCCCGCGGATGGGGAACCTTCCTGTATCCGAATCCCTAGGGGATTGATTCGAATGCCTCTTGTTAGCCCCTCTCGTGTGCGCGTACTTGGAATTCCAAGCGGGGGAAGCCTCTGGTCTCGGCTAGCTAGCAGTTTCACCTGAATGTTGCAGGATGGGGGAAGTTTTATGACGTTACCGCAGATGGGTCATGTGGGCTGGACTATTAACCGTGGAACTACTACAACAATAGTTTCTATTTGTTCGTCTTGGTAAATCTTGTGAGACTGTTATGTTTGGCTTTGGGTAAGCAAAAAAAGCAGGAAGAAATTAACCTCCTGCAAGAAATATTTGGGTAAGTTACCCGATCGGGTTGTTTATCTTGAGTCCCTCGCCGCGTACGTGTTCAATAAGTTCGATAGAAGTTGGGTATGCAGTTAGCAGATCGGCTAACAGAATGCCGTTTACTTTGGCGTAGCGCGTGAAGCCTTGCTGTTTGCTCCGTGCTGCGTTTTGAATCCTTTTGCGCGCTTTCTCTGGGTTTGGGGCAGGTTGCTCGCCTTGCTTTATTAGCTCGCGCTCAATAGTCTCGTAGCTGACGAGACCACCGTTGGCACTATGGATAAAGAGAATGTCGAATACCTTATAGGGGAGTGAGGTGGGATCAAGATCGATTGGTTGGCCTTTCCATTGGTACTGGCCAAGCCCAGTTTTGGTGATCAGGCGTGATTGAGCCGGTTCTGTTGATGGCTGACTGAAAATTGTTGCATTTCCGCTTTTGCGTGAATATCGAGTGATGATAGCTTCAAATTGCTGGCCAAGGTCGACGTCCCAATATCCCGACTCTTCGTTTGGCCGATAAGAAGCAATGGCTCCGAGTTGGACTAATCGCTGCAGGGCTGCCTCTCGAGAGGATTTCTTGAGACTACTCTCCGTGGTGAATTGAATCCGGTTTGGTTCCCACGGTTGCTCATTTACGGCTGCGAGTCTTAGCAAGATGTCCATTAGTGCAAATTCTGTAGATGTCGCTTCGTCTTCGTGCATACCGAGAGTATACAAGTATACAAAGCGGTTGCTAGAATTATCGCTCACATTAAAGCCCCTCAAGACGAGGGGCTTTAATGTGAGCGGATATAGTCACTAGTTGATCAAGAGGACCTTCACGCCACCGGAGAAGGCGCTGTCGTGAAGCTCAGCGGTCGTTGGTGTTGTTCCCTTGGGAACGTCGTAAATGATGTCACCGGTAACCGAGTTGCCCGGGTTGATTGTGGCCAACCAAGTGCCGCTTGCGCTGTCTGGTTGAGCGTAGATGTCGGCGGTAGAGTCAGCGGAGTACTTGTTGCCGTTGGCTGCAAATACGTATTGGTTACTGTCGCTCAAATCTTGTGATTGGGTACCAGTGTTCTTGATGGTGACATTGAGGCGGCAGTATTGGCCTTGGGCGGTCACCTGAGCATACGGGTTGGTGCCGATGGTGGTTTCGCCGCAAGTTAGCTTGTTGACCGTGAACTGGAACTTGCCGTCGCTGGCTGGCTGACCGATTTTGGGTGTCGTGTCGGCTGCGGTTTTTGCCGCCGGACTACTTGATGAGGTCGATGGAGGATTTGTACTGCTACTTGTGGCAGCGCCGATGGTACCGAAAATGACGAAGAATAAGATTACGCTTAGTACCTTGTGGCGGGCGAACCAGTTTTTCTTTTTTGGTGACTTTACTTCGTCTGGCATGGTCATCTCCTGAGTTAGTGGGAAGGGGATGACGCTTAAAACCAAGCGACACCCCGTCTATAGGGGTGTCTAGCTCCAGCAATAGGTTTGCGCCTATTGTTTTCGGACGAGGTGCCGCTGTCATGGCACAAACCGTCCGCAATCCGTTGCGGAGAACTATTACTGAAGCTAGACGGGCTAATTATGGCTCGTTATTAAGCTTCAGGCAATACAACAAGTCTAATTGAGGGTGAATAGGGAACTGTCAGCGCTGCCTTAATGGTTTTGTATATAAGAGAAGAGTGGGGTAAAGGTTGGGCGGTTTTGAACAATATACAGTAGCCATAACGTGGGCATTGGTCGGCCGTCTTGAGTCGAATAAAGTATGTATACAGCTTATGCTTGATGTTCACTATTTGTTCAAAAGATTATCTTTTGAGGGGATGCCAAATGACGGAAGAAATCAATGTGGAAGTTGGCGTCATCGTCATCTTTCTGGCAGGCGAACCAAATCCGCTGCCGTGGAAAGTAAAATGGCGCAAGCGATATTTTACGTTTAAGCAGGTCGATTTGTGTCACCCGGTCTGGGAAGGGAAGACGATTCAATACGTTTTCTCCGTTAGTAACGGAACTAGTTATTACCGGTTGGACTACAACACCCGCTAGTAAGGCATGTTGGCTTGAGGCTATCTGTCTGATGTTGCTGCTTGGCTCGGGTATTCTCTATGTGCGGTATATAATCGTTCCATATAGATTGGAACCTTGTGCAGATTCGACATGTGGCCGTGAACAATTACCGTGGCGTCCGAGACTTGAACTGGCATGTTCCGGCGAACAACGTATGTATCGTTGGACCCGGCGATGCAGGTAAATCGTCAGTGTTGGATGCAATTGAGGTCGCTCTATCTCCAGACTTATCCCGGGCATTTGATGATGCCGACTTCTATAACTTGGATACCGCGAAACCGATAGTAGTGAGTGTGACCATCGGCGGTCTTGATGAAACTGACGAGAATGTTGCGGTTCTACTATCGGCTGAAAATTACGGAATGTTACTTCGTGGATACAAACCCGGGGAAGTGCTGGATCAGCCCGAATCTGATGCCGAAAAGGTACTAACGGTTGAGCTGCGCGTTAATGATGATCTTGAGGCGGAGTGGAGCATTGTTGCTCCGGGGCGGGAGTCCAAGAGAATTCGGCGGCAACATTTGGCTAGGTTTGGAGTAATTAAGCTGGGAACTTTCGCTGACTGGCATTTCTCATGGTCGCAAAATTCAATTATTTATCGTCTGCTGGATGGGCAAACGGCTGGTGTTCAATCGGTACTCGCAGAGATTGGCAGAGAGGCTCGGCGCAACACCTTGGCGCTCCCAATCCTAAGCGTGCAAGCGACCAGCTTGGAAGCTGATGTAAGGGCTTTTGGTGTTAAGGCCGGTACTTACTCCCCTAAGTTAGATATACAATCAATGGCTCTAAAATCGGGGAGCTTAACCCTACATGACGGCAACGTGCCAGTGCGACGGCATGGAACCGGTAGCAAGCGACTCATTGCGCTGGCGCTTCAAAATCGACTTCACGCCGGAAAGAGTGTGCGCTTGATAGACGAAATTGAGCTGGGTCTCGAACCTCACCGTATCGCGCAGGCCTTATCAAAAATGCCGGTGTCTGAGGGGCATACCATCATGACTACGCATTCGCCTGTTGTTTTGCGTGAGCTAGAGGCTAAGGAACTCGTAGTCTTTCACAACGACGATGGCGTGGTTAAAGCCGTCTCATTTGGTAGCGATTTAGATGCGGATTCGTTGCTGGCAATACAGGCCAATTTGCGAAAAAGTGCGGAATGTTTTTTGGCACCGCGCATAATTGTTTGCGAGGGAGCGACCGAGGTCGGTCTCGTGCGTGCAGCTAATGAATGGCGTCAGGCGTTGGGTAAAGAGGCATTTTCGGCGCTCGGAATTATGCCGATGGATGCGGGAGGGTATGCCAATTGCGCACCCATCGCCGAGCGATTGAGGTTGGCCGGATATGAGGTCGCAGTATTTTGTGACTCTGATACGGCTCTTACGACGCCGATTGCCGACCTTAACTCTAACGGAATAAATGTTTTTACTTGGGCAGGTGGTGTTTGTACCGAACAGGCGCTTTTCAGGGATATTCCCGCTGATTTGGCGGCTGAGGTAATTCGACTGGCCGTTGCGAACTTTACGATTGAGTCGGTTCGTAGCAAGCTCACTAACGTTGATGCAGCATATTCAACTTTGCCTGCCGATCCGGGTCACTGGCCTTGGGGCTCAGCGGGATTTAACGCCAACGTAGCTAGTGCTTCCGTGATTGGCAACGATTCTAGTGCTTGGTTTAAGCGTACGGATAGAGGACAGGAGCTTGGTGAGTTGGTCTTTCCACGCATTGGTGAACTAGACGCGTCCGCAAATTTTAGGATGGTTATTGAGGCGCTATCGCACTGGTGTGGATGATGATCAAGCGGCTAGAATAAGCGATTTTACGGCGGTAGACGCCGGTCTGGTGGAAGCGCCAGCCGGTTATGGCAAAACACATCTTTTGTTAGATATCATTGAGGCCAATACGGGTAAACCACTTCTAATTCTTACCCATACAGTGGCCGGAGTAGCCGTAATTCGCGACAGGATCTTGCGGCGCGGCGTACTCCGGGCTCAAGCAAATGTTTCCACAATTGCCGGTTGGCAGCAGCAATTTGTAAACGCGTACTCTCCGCTGGTGGGTGTGGGCGCCGACGAACTCAAGCGGCTCGAAGCTAATGACAACAAGCGGTATTGGAAGAAAGTGAACGAGACCTTTGAGGCCTTGCTGCGTACCGATGTCTTACGAGTCGTGATTCTAGCCTCATATGGCGCCGTTTACGTTGACGAATACCAAGATTGCAACGTCGGCCAGCACCGGATTTTCACTCGCCTAAAAGCAATTCTGCCTGTACGGGTTCTTGGTGACGATATGCAGGCCATCTTTGGCTTTGATGGCGACAAGGTGGATTGGAGCGATGTCGTTGCAACTTTTCCTCTTGTTACTACTCTTAGCGCTCCACAGCGCTGGATTAAGTCTGGAAATATTGAGTACGCCAATTGGATCGCGGCCGTTCGGACGGAGTTAGTTGCGGGTCGCCCTGTCAATTTGGGCGCTGGCAATCTACCGACTTGCGTGAAGGTCATTTCAATCCCAGCCGACTATGACGACTACATGGGCGCGATTTTGGCCGAAACACGCCTTGCGCTCCCGGATGGTCACAAGCGCCTAATTATTGGAGACAAAGCGAATACCCAGTCGAAAGCGCTCGTAAAGAGATTAAGTTGGCCTCGTTATCAGCTCATTGAAAGCCTTTATTCAAAGGATATTGAAAAGCTCAAGAAGCTTGGAGCAACACTTGATTTTACTGGCGCTGATGACGAGCTCGCCATCTTTAAGGTAGTTGAGGATTGTTTAAGCGGCATTCCTCAGAGTATCAAGGCGGGCGTGGATAAGTTTCGGCGCCACGAACCATATAACCCACGTCTCGATCTCCTAGTAGCTATTGGCGATCTTCAAAACGCTTTTACTGCGACCAAGGCACTTATTTTGTTGAATCGTTTTGAGGCACTTTCAGGAGTGAGTTGTTCGCGCCGACAGCCTCTACTTATTTTGGAAATGGCACTCACGGCTGTTGGCGATGGTCGATCGGCAACTTACGAGGGAGCTGTGAATGAAGCCGTGGCCTCATTAAACCGGCGCGGTCGACACTTGCCGCGCTATTCCATCGGTAGCACGCTATTGGTAAAAGGCCTTGAGGTAGAAGAGGTCGTCATCTTGGACATTCAAAAACTAAACCGGAATGATTTGTACGTTGCGTTAACTCGTCCCACAAGGAAGCTGACTATTTTTACTAATGCAACGATGCTGACAGCTCGGCCGTAGGCGGAGTGTCTTTGGTTGGAACGCACGCCGGGGCTCGGCGCAATGGCTATGCTCGCCTCTCCAGTTGAGCCACAATAGGTATTTGAGTGGCTTCCCAGCATACCGCGACTGCTAAGCGACGCGCAGTTGCTCTGGTATGATTGGCCGATGGAACCAACAATACGTATCACTCCTAACGCTCAGTCATCTGGTGACACGCATATTTTTACTGTCCAAGCGATTGGTCCGGGCGACACTGACTACGTTTTTAGCGTTTCACTCACGGGCACTGTTGTTGCGGTGTGGGCGCTTGCGCCCGCAGAGGCAATGCCTGAACTAGCGCATTGGCTGGTCTACTCACACGGTACTTCGAGAGCATTTCCGGCCGCGTACTGGTTTGACACTTTCAACTCGGGTGGGACACTCAAAGATACGGTCGATTTGATTGCAAATTTGGGCGAGAAGCCATTTTTGCATCCCGCAATTCGAGGCCGGTACGCTGGCTTTGTTGGCGACGAGACGCTTGGCAAGTTAGAGAGGCTCGACGAGCTGTGCGCCTTGGGCTTCCAGCGCCCCTTCCTACGTTCACTTGATGATGCTTTTGAGTACACGCAGGCATCGAGTGACTTGTCCTTGGCACCGAAGGATAATGCTAACTTTTTGTATCGCGTATGCGTTTTGAGCGTTATTGTTGATCACTTAAGCTTGGGCAAGGCCACTAGAGAAAAGCCGGGTACCCTCAATGCTTTTGATATTTGGCAGGAGCAACATCTTGGATCACGGTTAGCCGACGCGGTGCTTGTTATGCGTATGGTGAAGCGCTTGCGTAAGCAATATCCGATTCATGAACACTTTGCGCTGGCTGCGGATGGGGTGAGGTCGCTTCGAGACGATGTGGTGATAGCAAGCAACTATTTTTCCCTTCGCCAAGGCGAACCGGAGTACAATTGGCACCAAGTGATAACCCGATTTAATGGGGCATTGGACCAAATGATTGAGGAGCTCGAGATGCTGGTGGAAAAGGAGAATGCTGCGTGAGTACCATCCTACGGTTTTTGAGCAACGAAGACTTCCAACGCTTCACTGCGCAGTTATTCTCGGCTGAGTTTCCCAATTTTCAAGCCATCGAAGGTGCTGGCGGGGATGGCGGACTGGACGGCATTGATGGCGATACAGGCTTCCAGATGTATTTTCCTGAAGAACATAATCGCACCAAGGCGAAGTTTATCGCTAAGATTGACTCTGATATTTCCAAAATGGTTTCGACTGCGGACAAATTGGGGCTCCAATTAACGAGGTGGGTGTTGGTGGTGCCGGTCGACCTGCGCACCGACGTTGTAGCGCACCTGATGACCAAATCGCGCGCTACAGGCGTTACATGTCTTTACTGGGGTGCTACTAAACTCGGGGAGCTCGCAGCGAAGCATCCGCACGTTCAAGAATCGTTTCCCGGGATTTTCTTGCCCGCAATGAAGCAGGACATTGGTCAGGTCAAAGATGGCGTTGACGCTTTGACTCGGCGGCACGACAGTGCCGGGGTAGAAATTATTGGTGATGATGAATACGACCGGTTGATTGAAGAGTATTCGGAGACCTTTAGGCAATCCTCACAAGGTGCGATGGAACGCATGAGTCACACAAGCGCAGGTGAGCAAGCGGTCAGGGCTCTGCACGCCGAGCTCAATGCCAAGCGCTCAGACTTGATGCGCAAGAAGGGGATTAGCGATCGCGCGTTTATTCTAGAGCTTGAAGATCTCAACGCGGCGCACGTTTTGCGATACAACCGGAAACAATCAGAGCTAAACGAGCGGGGAATGTTGTATTCTGGTGCCGCCGAAGACCTGACGCGGATAAATGAGCAGCACGAGCGAGACTTGGAGCGGTTGAAACTGCGGTATGGCAAGCGGTAGCGGCCTGTGGTATCGCCCGCTTATAAGGTGGAAGGCTCTTTGATTGAATAACCTCGTTTACCTTGGTCAGGTGGCGGCAACTTTACCTTGAGCTTGATAGGTAGGTTTGCGTTCCCACTATGCCGAGGGTGAGTGCCATTCTTGATATTATTCTTTCAGATTAGCGGTAGGCTGAACTCTATTTTACACGCGGGACTAATGAATTGAAAATCGCTACAATAAGCTAAATATAAGGAGTTGTGCGGATGGACACATGGGTTGAGTGGACAGAGCGGAATCGGCGTTCGGCAATTGCTCGTTGGTACATCATATTAGCTCTGTTCGGTGCATCGTTGTGGCTGCGAGCGACGGCGAATGGTGGTGGGGAAGGTTCATTGTTGGCTGATGCTGCCGTAGCTGTATTAGTTGTAGCAGCTTTGTTTAGTTTATTTTTTCTTCTCATGCGGCCAAAAACCATCACGATCGACGGCATAACTTCAGTTGGTTATCTGGCGCTGCTACCAGTTGGGGGAGCGAAGGCGGCCGGTTTTGAGACAAACTTTGCTAACAACGACAATACTATGTGGGGCCGGCTTGTTTTTGCGCCAAATGAACTCATATGGATTCCAGCTAAGTCGTATTCGACACAACAACTGCGATGGTCACGTGTCTCGGTGAAATCTTTAGCGTTACAAAAAATGAAAAATCTGACACCACTCGGCTATTTACGATTAGAAACGGTCGATGGGTCGGTCAGCGATATGAGGGTGTTCAACTTGAAACAGATAGGTTCGCATTTGGCAGACTATCAGACAAAGAGCTGATAAAAGTTTGCGAATAACCCCGTTGAGTCTGGGACCGAGGTAACTTTACGCTCAATTTATAAGGTATGGATGCGGAACAACCATGCCAAGTGTAAGTGCCATGAAGTCTATTTTACCTTAGATTGAGGTAAAAGGGGACGGTGCGACGCAGACAGCGGCTGGTCGTAAGAATTTTTTGGGGATTTTTGAGGCATATTGATGACGTTAGTGACGAATTTGCTTAGATATAAATGGCTGTAAATTGATTGTATCTGCTTTTAATGCACAAATAATATGTTCAATTTGCCTGGTGTGACGTTTGGCTTAAATATTGTTCTGAATTCTGAAATAACCACAACCGGTTTGACCATCTGGCAGAAGCCTATTAACATTAAGATCAAATGCCACGAGTGGAATTCCCGAAGAGTAAACGTAAGCGAATCGGCCTAAGTATAGGCGCGATTCTAGTGGCAATGTTTGTGGCTGTTTTGGTCCTGATGCCCAGTCATCAATCGGCTCAGGCTGATGTGGGGCCAGATGGTAGTTACTATATGCACGGAACGTTGAACCCGGCGACCATCTACTACTCCTTGGAGCTGTCAGATAGCGTTACGGCTACACGAGTCGAAATTCCTATATATTTGCCAGGCTTGCCTTCAAAACCGCCGACCTCGAACACCACGATTAACCTGTCCTACGATACTGGCCCCGGACACGGTGGAAATATCTCTTTTACGGCTGGAACAAGGGTAGTGGGTGGATTCAACCCCGGTTCAGTGACTATTCCGCCCGGTGCGGCTCGCGGTAACTGGGTCTACGATGCTAACAGTAAGATGTGGAAAGCCTTTGTGGTTGGTACATTACAACCGGTCTACAATACAAATTATAACTTCCGGATTAGCAGTACCACCGGCGGGTCGCGGGTGGGATATTCGACCGGCAACGGGAGCCAGTTTTCTTTAAACTCTGGCCAGCGGTGCGCCAACGATTTTGGCAGCACCGGCCCCTATGACCAGCGCGGCTGCAACAATTTTGCCAACCCTTCGGATCCGCCTGGAGTGTGGGGCAAGTACTATGATTATGTCTTGCCGTTTGCCCCTCCTTGTACCCAAAAACCGACTGCTCGTAAGGTGAGTATTACCTTGTACGATCCCGATGATCCGTCGGGTACGACGGCTCGTACCGGTACACAGCCAGCTCCGTTTACGGTTGTACTGATGGATGTAACGCCAGGTTTTCTACCCAAGTCGGTGGCGCTGAGCAAAGTCGTAAAAGATGCACCTCCAGGTACCCCGGGTGCTACTTATTCTTTTCCGAATCCGCTAGCATCTGATAATAAATCCACTGAATACTTATCATTTCAGTTTGTTAAAACGCATAAATATGTCTTCCACGTTAATAACGTGTATGTAAATAACGTATTGCAGTTTTCACTGCCATTCGACTCTATTTATGCTCAGGTACCATGTATCAACGCGTTTGCTAACACAGCCACCCTGAGCGCTGATCAGAGTTCAATTAATGCTGGCGTAACGACGCGTGTTACCTGGACCGCCCAGGCAGATGTAACCGCGGCCAATACCTACACCTGGCACACGTCGTCTTCAACATATCCTACGGTAGTAACCACTGCTGGACCAAGCATTGATGGCACGAGTTATGCGGCGACAGCGGCTGGGTTTCAACCGCCGGTAACCTATTACTTTGACTTCACGCCTTCTCTGGCTACGCCCAATGGGACGTCGCTATGTTCGACGCTGTCCATAAGTCCAACCAGCAATGTAAATACCAGTGATAATCCCGCCGTACCTCCTTCCGTGTGCGTAACGGTGAATAATCCCAAGATACCCTTGGTGACGGTAACGGGTGATGTCCATGCCGGCGCGATATCGGGTTCGGCGTGTACCTTAGCGCCGGTTACGGGCAATATTCGGACCAATGTTGGTTCGCTTGGTCGTGAAGTAGTGAGTGCGAGTGGTAGCATTACGAACTTTGCGTCTAATAACTCGGTAGCAACTTTGGGTGCACCAGCAATAGACAGTTATCCGGTATGTAAGAGTGACCTCGCGTCAGAAACAGATGATTATTTGACGAGCGGCCAAAGTCTTTACACCATGGTTGCTCCGCCGCCTTGTCGCGGCGGAGTTGGATCGCTCAACCTGGCTTCGTTGCCGGCTGCCGGCGCGGGCGCACAGCAGCTGATGGTGGTAAATTGCAACCTAACGCTCTCGGGCAGTACCTCTCACAGTGTCACGATTTACATGCATTCTGGTGTACTTACGATAGGCGGGAACGTGCTCGTGGCGGGGTCGGCGGTTCGAACTAATCAGCCAGGCGTGGGCATCATTTCGAACGGGACCATTAATATCGCCCCAGCAGCGACGACGGTTGACGCATTTGTTTACAGTGGGGGAACCATTAACACCTGCGCGCCGATTGCTTCCGGGTGTAACAGTGTGCTGCAGGTGAATGGTATTTTGCTCGGCGGACATATATTACTTAACCGCTATGGCGTGGGTGTTGGCGGTACCCAAGTGGGTGAGAATATTGAAATTGCCGGCCAACTTTACCTTAACCCGCCGCCCATCTTCGGCCTCTCAGATGCCTTTACGAATTACTACAACGGAGACGGCGAACTTTCGCCTAGATACTAGCGGTGAATGTGAAGCAAAACCAGTTTACTTACATAATGGTTATGGTAAAGTTTAAGTAATGGGTATGTTTGCAAAAGACACTGAGTACTTCGGCCTCGATATCGGCACCACCGCTATTCGGCTTGTTCAAGTACGCCACGGCGGAACGCATCCGGCTCTCGTTGCGTATGGCTCAGTGCCTATGCCGCCAAATTTGGCTGCCAGTGATTCGAAAATAGATCAAGACAAGGTTTCAGAACTCGTAAAGCAAGTAGTTCGTGAAAATCACATTACAACTAAAAATGTGGTCGCTGGTTTGCCGGCTAATAAGCTGTTTGCAACGGTCATTACGACGCCCAAACTGGAGAATGCTCAGCTTGCTAAAGCTATTCGTTACCAAGCTGAGCAGTATATTCCGATGGCTATCGACCAAGTAAAGCTCGATTATGCCGTAATCGACCAAAGCAAAGACGGAAAGCAGTACGAGGTGTTGCTGCTAGCGGCTCCCAAGACGGTAGTAGAAAAGTACATGGCAATTTTGGAAGGCGCCGGGCTCGACCCGCTGGCGATCGAGTCGAACGCGGTTGCTGCGGCGCGTTCACTTGTTCCGGCTTCAAATTTAGCCGTGGCATTGCTTGATATGGGTTCGCTCGAATCAGACGTGTCGATTATTTGGAATAATACGCCTCGCCTCATTCGCTCGGTTGCCGTAGGTGGCCTCACGTTGGTGAAGGCAGTTGCCCAAAACCTTGGCCTTGATGAAGCTCAGGCTACACAATTTACTTATAAGTTTGGTTTGACCCAGTCTAAGTTGGAAGGACAAGTGTACAAGTCCGTGAAGCCAGCGCTCGATAGCCTCGTATCTGAAGTTCAAAAGAGCGTGCAGTACTTTAACGGCCGTTATCCGGACGTGAAGCTGGAGAAATTAGTCATCACCGGTTCGCCGACTATATTGCCGGAGCTAGGACCGTTCTTGGCCAACTCGGTTGGTTTGCCGGTGGAATTTGGTAATGCGTGGATCAACGTGTCTTATCCATCGGGGCTGCAAGAAAAACTGTTGTCGTTGTCGAGTGAATACGCCACGGTGGTAGGACTCGCAATTCGGGAGTATTTGCAATGAGTGTTCGCCTAAACCTTTTACCCGATCTGCGTCAGCAGCGCCTGAAAGACAAACAGCGCCGTCAGTCGGCGCTCGTGATTGCGGTTATTGTGTGGTCGGTTGCCGGAGGAGTTACCTTATTATTTGCGCTGTATAACGGCACTCAGTCGTATGCTATTAACCAGACGACCAAGAAAATTAATGATAAAAAAGCGCAGCTGCAGGATATCAACGGCCTCACTGACGCCCTTACGGCTCAGCAGCACCTGGCATCACTGGCAGCGTTGTATGGGAAGCGAACGTATCTGTCCAAATTTTTTGATGCATATTCTTCGTTAGCGCCTGGGTCAGTAGCCCTCAACGCTCTAAAGATTAATAATACCAATATTCTAACAATTAGTGGCAGCTCTGATACTTATACCAATGTCACCAAGTTAGCCGCAGCTATGGCAGCCGAGAACGTTACTATTGGCGCAAATGCTAAAGCCGCTAATCAGCCCTACTTTACGGCCGTTAGTATTGATGACGTAAGTAGGACTGATGCTGGTTCACCGGTAACATTTTCACTGACCGCAACCATTTCTCCGGAGGTAGTAGCAAATGGCAAGTAAACCTGCAACACCAGTAACAAAGGCCGAGAAGCGCGAGCTATCAAACAATAACTTCTTTATTGTTTTGCTGCTCATTAGTTTGGTCGCGGTAGGAGCGGGCATTCTTATTACGAAGGGCCTGATTACCTCCATTCGTCACAATGCCAAAGTATTGACCGCGACCAGTGCCGCTAATAAGCAGCTTGATGCCAATGTGGTGAGCGCGCCTCAACTAGTAAGCAGTTACCAGTCACTGAGCGGCAGTACGCCAACGATTTTGACTGACGCCCTACCAAACACGCCCGATTTTCCGGGTCTTATCAGCTTACTTGAGACCACCGGTAATCTATCGGGCGCAACATACACTTCGATGGTGCCAGATGTGGCGGTGGGCGCCACCGTCGCTCCAGCCACCTCCGTGCCAGCGAGTAACGGCTCGATCCCAACCGCCCAGTCCACTAACGTCTTAGCCAAGTTTACGGGCTCATATCCAGCTATGATGAAGCTCATCAACACGCTGCAGTTGTCGGCTCGTCCTATTCAGATTACTGCGATTGATATTAGCGGTACCGGTGCACAAATTACGGGTACCCTGAGCATCACAACTTACTACCAGGCTAAAGCCACGCTTCCGTTTGGTACCGAGTCTATCAAAGGTACGGAGGTAGTCCAGTGAAAAAGAAAGATATCGTCTCGCTCGTCATCGCCGTCGTTATTTTGATGGCCGCGGGTTACATCGCCTACACACAGCTGTTGTCGCCAAAACAAACGGCTACTGGTGAGACCAAAGGGGCGACACAAGTTGATGTAATTGGCGCGATTCCGGCCAGCTTAGACTCCGCTGGTTTGGCAACCCTGAATGACCCTACCAAAACCGTTGATTACACGCCTCAAATTGATCTAACGACAGGTTTGGGCAACCCAACACCGTTTGGCAATTAACGTAATTCGCGTTAGACATTAGCCGCCAAAAGCATTACCGTAATAGATATGATAAGGGCTCTTCGCTATGCTGTCTGTTGAAGGACAACACAAAATTGAGAGTTTGCTTGTAAGCAGTAACTTGCTGACGGCTGAGAAGCTAACCGCGGCTAAAAACGAGGCTCTCAAGCAGGCTAAGCCACTGATTTCGCTTATTGCCGAAACAAACTTGGTAAGCGAAGAAGACCTAACGCGGATTTCGGCGCAAGCGATGAACGTGCCTTACGTTAATCTCACCACGCTCACCGTGGGTGACGAAATTATTAAGTTGCTACCTCGTGAAGATGTCGAAACGTATATGGCGGTGCCGTTTGGACTCCAAGGCGATCATCTAGCGGTTGCCATGCTCGACCCAACGAATATTCAGGCTGTCGACTTCTTGAGCCGCAAAATGGGGCAGTCGCTACTCGTGTACTTGGCTTCGCGCCCATCTATTGACCACGTGATGAGCCAGTTTCGTTCTACCGGGCTCGTCGACATCACCGCGCTTAATGTGGATCAGGCAGAAAAAGACGACAAGGATAATGCGGCGCCGTCGATTAAAGACGCTAAAAACGTCCAAAACCTGGTTCAGGATGCCCCGATTACCCGGGCCCTCAACGCTATTTTGGACTACGCCGCTCAAAGCCGAGCTTCCGATATTCACATTGAGCCGCGCGAGCACGAACTCAAAATTCGCTACCGCGTCGACGGAATTCTGCAAGATACTATGACGCTCCCCAAGAGTATTGAGCCCGCACTCATTTCGCGTATTAAAATTTTGAGCAATCTGCGTATCGACGAGCACCGGATTCCCCAAGACGGTCAATTCCAGATTCACTCGAGCGGTAAAGAGATCGATCTGCGTATTGCCATTAGTCCGGTAGTTTGGGGTGAGCAGGTTGTAGTGCGTTTGCTGAATAAGGACTCATCCATTCTGACCCTCAATAGCCTTGGGTTTCGAGGTCGAGCTGCCCGACTTATTACCGAAGGTATTCATAAACCACATGGTTTAACGCTGTCGACGGGCCCGACTGGTTCGGGTAAATCAACTACGCTTTACGCCGTAGTTCAGGAGCTAAAAAGCGTAACTATTAATATCGTTACCCTCGAAGACCCGGTGGAATATAAGATGGATGGGATCAATCAGATCCAGGTTAACCCGGATGTTGGCCTGACGTTTGCGGCCGGATTGCGCTCAATTTTGCGTCAGGACCCGAACGTAATTCTGGTTGGAGAAATTCGCGACAAAGAAACCGCCGATCTGGCGGTCCAGTCGGCCCTGACGGGGCACGTGGTGCTTTCTACGATTCACACTAACTCAGCAGCCGGTGTGTTGCCGCGGTTGTTAGACATGGGCATTGAGCCGTTTCTCATTGGATCTACCATTAACACGGTCATTGGTCAGCGCTTGGTACGCAAACTGTGCGAGAAATGCAAAGAGCCGTATCAAACCACTGATAGTGAGACCAAGTCGATTGTGGATACGTTGGGGAAAGTTTTACCCAAATCGAAAGGTGATTTGGCTACCGTTAAGGAAGATGTAGGTTACGAAGTCTTACCCCTCGTCGACGACAAGACCTTTACTGCCTACAAAGCTAAGGGCTGCAACGCCTGCGGGGGATTGGGGTACCAGGGTCGTATTGGTATTTACGAAGTGTTCTCGATGACGCCGGCCATGGAGAAGCTTCTGCTAGCTCACGCGACCACATCGGAAGTGCAAAACCAAGCTCAGGGTGACGGAATGCTGACTATGAAGCAGGATGGTTATTTTAAGGCGCTGAACGGCCTAACAACCTTGCAAGAAGTAGCCCGAGTTGCTGCCGACTTCTAGATAAACGCAGAGTGCTGCTTCGCTTGAAGCGAAAATAATGAAATCGCGTGACAAGGCCATACCCCTTGTGCTTTAATAAGTACAATTGTGAGGTGATGAGTGGACGCAACCAAGACCGCGGGACCAAAAATTGAACTATTGCTCGAGCAAGTAACACGCTTAAACGCCTCTGACTTGCACCTTCAGGTCGGTTTGCCGCCAATGCTGCGCATAGATGGCAGTCTTAAGGCGGTCGAGGATGTCGCACTTTTGGACGCGGCCGATGTTGAGAAGCTTATCTTTAGTATTCTTGATGATGATCAAAAAGAAATTTTGCTGAAAGACAAAGAAGTCGACTTTTCGTTTGCTTTTGGTACGTATGGCCGCTTCCGCGTAAACGCTTTCCATGAACGAGGCAATCTGGCCGCCGCTTTGCGACTCATTCCGTCACAAATCCGTACCCTCGAAGATCTTGAAATGCCCAAAATTTTGGGTGATTTTGCTCGTTTTCCACGTGGGTTAGTGCTGGTTACCGGTCCGACCGGCTCTGGTAAATCTACCACGCTGGCGGCTATGGTGGACCGCATTAACACCGAGCGCGCCTGCCACATTTTGACGATTGAAGACCCGATTGAATACGCGCACCACTCCAAAAAGAGCATTGTGGTGCAGCGTGAAATTCACTACGACACTTACTCGTTTGCGGCGGCCCTACGCTCAAGTTTGCGACAAGACCCTGATGTTGTGCTTATTGGTGAGATGCGCGACCTGGAGACCATTTCGGCGGCCGTTACCATCGCTGAAACGGGCCACTTGGTACTCGCTACGCTGCACACCAACAGTGCGGCACAATCTATTGACCGTATGATTGATGTTTTCCCGCCCCACCAGCAACAGCAAATTCGCATTCAGCTGGCCGGCATGTTGCAGGGGGTTGTGAGCCAACGGTTGGTGCCAAGTATTGGCGGTGGCCGCGTAGTTGCTGCCGAAATTTTGGTGGCTACGGGCGCCGTCCGTAACATTATTCGTGAGGGTAAAACTCACCAGCTGGATGCCGTGATTCAAACGGGCGCTGATATGGGCATGACCAGCATGGACCGTGTGTTGGTCCAGTTAATTCAGGCAGGAAAAATTACGTATGATGAAGCCAAGAACTTTGCGTTAGATTTGACCGAGCTTGATCGGCTCATGAGAGGATGACGCAGTGTTAACGTTTACTTATACTGCGCACCAAACCGAATCAGGCGCTATTGTAAAAGCCGAGGTACAGGCCGAGAGCGAGCGCGCGGCTGCCAAATTGTTGGTGAGCCAGGGATTGTTCCCTATTGATATTGAGATCAAGGGTTCTGACGACATCATGGCTAAGCTGGGTCTGGGGGAGCGGATCCCAGGCAAAGACCGCGTTATCTTTACGCGTCAGCTGTCGACGCTTATCAACGCTGGTTTGCCGCTTACCGAGAGCCTGCGTACGGCTCAAGAGCAGGTTAACTCGAAGCCGTTGCAAACGGTGGTGGCGCAAATTGTAACGAGCGTTGAAAGTGGTGTGAGTATGTCGGCCGCGTTTGCCGAACATCCCAAGGTGTTTAACCAAATTTATATTTCCCTTGTGGCCGCTGGTGAAGCTTCGGGCTCGCTCGACAAGGCTTTAGAGCGCATCGCCAATCAGCAAGAAAAAGACGCAGCCATTGCCAGCAAACTGCGGGGCGCCCTTATTTATCCGGTTATCGTATTGGGCGTTATTTTTGCCGTGTTGGTTTTTATGCTTACGAGCGTGTTGCCGCAAATCGCCGGTTTGTACCAAGACCTTAAGCAACCACTACCGTGGTATACCCAGATCATGGTGAACGTATCGAATGCCATCATGCACTACTGGTGGGCCATGGTGCTTGTGGCAGCAGTGGTGTTCTTTTTGACGCGTTCATGGGCGAGAACCGACAGTGGGCGTTCTAATCTTGATGCGATCAAGCTAAAGTTGCCTATTTTTGGCAATATTTATGCCAAAGTGTACATGGCACGGTTTTCCCGAACGCTTGGGACCATGATCATGAGCGGCATCCCTATGCTCGAAGGTTTGCGTATCGTGCGTGATTCGATTGGTAACATGCATGTGGCGGCGGTCGTAGATGAGGCGATAATGGGTGTAAAAGGCGGCAAAGCGTTATCATCGATGCTTGAGAATAAGCCTAATTTCCTCAAACTGGTACCGCAGATGATTAAGATTGGTGAGCGCTCAGGTGCAATCGATGGCATGCTCGATCGCGTCGCTTTGTATTACGAGGGTGAAGTGGACGAAGAAGTAGCTAATATTTCTACTACTATGGAGCCTTTGCTCATGGTAGTGCTGGGGGTAGTGGTGGGCGGTGTTATCGCGGGTATCTTGTTGCCAGTTTATGGCCTGGTTGGTAGCGGTGGTATTAACAACCTCAACTAGGTTGGCTGACCCGAACTAAAAAAAGTAACCAAAAGCGGTTTGACATTTTGCCTCGTGAGAGGCAGTATAGAGCCAAGTCGTATTATCGACCATGTATTAAAGAAAGGTTTGATAGCAGGTGAGCAATCTCCTTAAGAAAGAGAAGGGTTTTACCCTTATCGAAGTTGTCCTTGTTCTTGCCATCGCGGGTTTGCTCCTCGTGATCGTTTTCTTGGCCTTGCAGGGTGCTCAGCGTAGCCGACGGGACACTCAGCGCAAGAATGACGCTTCACGTATGCTGGCCTCGGTTGAGTCGTGTGCGAGTAACGCTAACGGTGTTTACACCGCTTGTGTTACCTCGAACCCGCTCGTTACGGCTACTGCCCCTAACACGCCCTACTTCGCTCCCAACACGGGCCCAAGTGGATCAACGTACTCGGTTGGCGCAACAGCTAACCTGACCACCTTTGTGGTTACGCCCAACGGTCTTTGCGGTACGGTCTCGCACCCGGTTACGGTTCAAATTGGCCAAGAAGCTGGCGCAACCTACTGCATAGGTAACTAGCTCTCACCGGTCTGAAAATGAAAAGGAGGCCTCCGGGCCTCTTTTTCGTTATACTACGGTTATGCTTTTAACGATTTATCTTGGGTTCGTTGGTTTAGTCATTGGTTCGGCTATAAATGCCATCGTGTGGCGACTCTATGTCGGTCGCAAATGGAGCAAGGGCCGCAGTATGTGTCCGGAATGCAAACATGTATTGGCGCCCAAGGACCTTATTCCTATCGTCAGTTGGCTCACTTTAGGTGGAAAGTGTCGTTATTGCCGCGCGCCCATCAAAGACAGTCCCATTGTCGAAGCCATTACCGCGGTGTTGTTTGCATTGTCGATGTATGTGCTGGCGCCAGTCACTCCGATTGGTTACATAGTGCTCGGATTGTGGCTGCTGCTTCTAACCTTGCTGATTATTCTGGCCGTCTACGACAAACGGTGGATGTTATTGCCGGATAAAATCATGCTGCCGGCGATTGGCGTGGCAGGAGTTTTGGTTCTGGTGCGAGCTCTCAGCGTACACTCGTGGCTGGCAGCGCGCGGGCCGCTGTTGGCTGCCTTACTATTTGGCGGCATGTTCTTTGCCATTGTTGCCATCTCTAAGGGACGGGCCATGGGTGGGGGAGACATTAAGTTTGTTTTTCTCATGGGACTGGTGCTGGGCTTGCGCGGTACGCTACTCGGTCTGCTGATTGCTTTTGATGTGGCGGCTGTTGTTGCGGTAGCTTTAATTGTGCTCAAACGCCGTGGCAGGAGGGATCAAATAGCTTTTGGGCCGTTTTTGGCAGGAGCCACAGTCGCCACCTATTTATACGGTGCACATGTCATACATTGGTATTTAACTTACAACGGGCTTGCCAACTAACTTCGCGCTTGTGATATAGTCAAAGTACTTATGGTAAAGAATGAGGCCGGTTTCACTCTAGTCGAAGTCACGATAGGCCTTGCTATCACGGGAGGCCTTCTCGTGATAGCTCTTACTGGTCAGCGTCAGCTGCGTAATCACAACACGTTTACGGCGGCCACTGATCAAGTAATCCAAAGCTTGGCTTCGGCGCGCAACGATGCAGTAAGCGGTGTTATCCCCTCAACCACGGTTTGTGGTGGCCAAACGGTTGGATCAGGAAATATCACGTTTGGCGGTACGGTTTGGCGCGGCGGAATAGCTAGTGGTGTCACGCAGTTTAATGTTCAAACCGTTGTCATTGCCCGTAACCGTACTGTCTGCTCAACGGAGCCTGGTTTTTCGATGCAAAGCACACATCCGGTGCCACTGGTAACTCAGCTCACGTCGCTCAACAGTGGGCTGCTCCATAATACGCCTGACGTAACGGGCGCGCAGGTAATTTTTCTGCGCAGCCCTACGAGCGGCGGTTTCTCGGTCTGTTTGGTGCCCTACAGCATGCCTTCGACGGCTACATCGGTAGTTTTTTCTAGTGGTAATTGTCCTTCAACAGGCGGGTTTGCGGCACTAGCGACTGAGAACGTTGTGGTGCGTGATCCTAACGGCCAGATCTTAACCATTAAAGTCGACGGCACAACCGGATTGGCTACGCGTTAAAAGTGGAATGGTATAATTATGATAGTTATGCTTAAAACTCTCCGTAGCTTTTTTTGCAGTGAGCGTGGCGACACCTTGGTTGAGGTGACATTTGCTTTGGGAATTATGGCGACCGTGCTGATATCGGCGACGCTCGTTGGGGTACGTGCACTCAACTTAGGGCGATCGGCTCGAGAACGAGTTCAGCTCGTAAACGTGGCGACAGCCCAGGCAGAAGCCTTGCGAAGTTTCCGCGATAATACGCTTTGGAATCAGTTTGTTGCGGGCGGAACAGTTGGGGCGCTGCATTTCACCGGTGTGACTAATACGCTGGGCTCGAGCTGCAGACTACCGTCACTTGCCGGCCAGTCGTGCTATCACATTGCGGTTCAGAGTGGCCTGTTTGTACCGGTGAGCGGCTCAGTGACGGGCGGCGTTAGCGGTATACCGGGTGGCGCGTTCATCGAGATTCCGCTCTCGTCAGCTAGTTCGTGTTCGAGCGTGATGGGGGTTCACTACGGCGTTCCATCGGTTGGAGCTGGTCCCTGGCAGGAGGGGGTTATCATCGTTAAACTCGTGAATCTTAATTACACGGGAGTGGCCAGCGCATGCTAAAACAACGTGAGGCTGGTTTTACCCTCATTGAATTGCTCATGGCAATGGCTATTTTTAGTTTTATGCTCACCATCATTATTACGGGCTTTGTGAATGTGGTTGGTCTGCATAATCAATCGGTGGCTGCTAATGTGGTTCAGGATAACGCTCAAACTATTATTGCTACCATGACACGTGAGATCCGCGAAGGCACCGGCCTCGTGCTGCCGTCGACGGCCCAGCCCAATCCAGGCTATATCTGTATGAATGACGGGACCGTGCGTTACTACGTCGTCGGAACGACGCTTGTGAAAGCGGTGGCTTTACCGCCAAATTGCGCCAAGCCATCTTCACCTATAGCGTTATCCTCGTCGACGGTTCACGTAGCGTCTTTTGTGCCTACCTTTGAAGCGGGCGGACTGCATCCGACCATTGGTATGCAACTCGAGGTCACCACGCCAACAGGTACGGTTGGCTCAGGCATAGCGACTCAATGCCTTAACAAATCAGCGGCTCACTTTACTTGTGCTACGGTGGTCGTAAACAGCGCTGCGTCGCCGAGAGGAGAATCACAATGATGCCCACTATTAATCGACGTGAAGACGGCTTTGTTTCGTTAATTACAGCTATTCTTATCTGTTTATTGTTGCTCACTATTACAACGAGCCTCATTGCCGTGCAAACACTGACCTTACGCCAGGCCGAAAATACCGAGGAGAGCCAAAAAGCGTATTATGCTGCTGAGAGCGGGGCAGAAGACGCTATCGCGAAGGTTAATACCGGCGCTATCGTGGCCGGATCTAACCAGTCCTGTAGTAGTCCAAATGCCGTTAATACCAACCTCGATCCAAGTGCTTCGGGGCAGGTGGGCTGGACCTGCCAAGCGGTAACTTTCTCGGGTTCACCATCGGGTAAGCTCATTACGCCTGACGCTGCCATTACGGTAGATCCTTATAACCCGGCGACGTCTAGCAGTATTTCAAAAATGGTTTTGCGCTGGGATCAGTCGTCGGGCGCGCATATTACTCCCAGCTATCTAGCGTCACGCACATGGGCGTCCTATCCTTCAAGCACTGGCTATGGCCAGCATGCGATGCCGCTAGAGCTCACGGTGGTAGACTATCCAACCGGATCATTTGCCGCGGCTGCCATCAAAACGCAGAATTTACTGATACTACCTAGTTACAATGCTGGCGGCAACGCGACATACTCGGTAGCCGGTGGTGTGTGCGCTGCTGGTGCCACATGCGGGGTTGATGGACGTAACCCATTTCATGCCGATTGTACGACGGCCGGTACGGCAGATGCGTCCGGAAATTCCACCACCAATTATCACTGTGAAATTACGATCAGCAGTCTCACGCCGTCACATAATTACTTATTTCGCATTCGTAGCCTCTATTTGGCCGATGGCGACTTCGGCTTTAGCGGGAGCGGCCAGTTTGTGATGAACTTTTATAATTCGGCTGGCACGCTGCTGGCTCCGCCCAACCAAGTTGCTACCATAGATGTGACTGGTAAAGCGGGTACCGTATATCGCCGAGTTATCTACAAACAGCCAGTGGGCCCTGAGGCACAATCAAACCTCAATTACACGCTGTTTGCGGATGGCAACTTGTGCAAAGATTACACCGTCGTGGGCGGGGTTAGGCCCGGCGGTGCTGATCCGTGCGCCCCATAAGACAGTTGGATTTAGATCAATGCAATCGCCGGCGCTTTAAGCGCCGGCGATGTCTTGGTGGTGGAAGCGGTCGTGAACGCTTTTGAGCTGCGGATCGGTAATGTGGGTATAAATTTGAGTGGTAGCAATGTTGGCGTGGCCCAACAGCCCTTGGACACTACGGATATCAGCGCCGTTTTGGAGTAGATCGGTGGCAAAGCTGTGGCGTAGGGTGTGCGGCGTCACGTCTTTGGTAATGCCAGCTAGTCCAGCAAATCGCTTGACCAGACGTTGTACGCTGCGCACGGTGAGGCGGGTGTACATGCCGTCATCTAAGCTATTCTGCGACCCTGAATAATGAATGAATAAAGGTAAATAATTATCCTTTCGGGTGTCCATGTAGAGCCCGATCCAATTGGCGGCTTGGGGGCTAATAAAGACTGGCCGATCTTTTTGACCTTTGCCCCTGACCATAAACTCGCGCCGCTCCAGATTGATGTGACTACGGTCGACGCTGACCAGTTCACTGACGCGTAGGCCGCCCGAAAACAAGAGTTCGATGATGGCACGGTCGCGCAGTCCAACGGCGTTTGAAGTGTCGATGGCAGCGAGTAGCCGTTCGACCTCGTCGGCATCTAAGAAGGTTACCTGCGGCCGGACTGTTTTCGCAAGCTCAATTTTGGCTGAGTCGAGCGCTTTAATGTCGCGTTTGGCAAGATATTTGAGAAATGAGCGTAAGGCAATGAGGTGGTAGTTTTGCGTAGCTTTGCTAAGTTCGTCGCCGCGATCGTCCTTAAAGCGGTTGAGGTGCAATCGGTATTGTCGAACCATTTCGTTGTCTACCTTACTAATGTCGCAATCGTCGCAAAACTCCACAAAGCGCATGAGGTAATGATTGTAGTTACTAATCGTCTTCTGGCTACGATTCTGTTCGATCTCCAGGTGCTCTAAGTAGTCGGTAACGAGGCTTGATAGTTCCATAGCTATATCTTAGCACTTATGGTTACAGAGGGGACTGTGTCGCACAATTATATGTGGATACTAATGGTATCGCTCTACGCGTGATAGACACTGGTTAATTCCCGCTTTGGTATTGGTTAAATTACACTGGTTATGGACCCCGTGGCTTATATAAGTTCTTAAAAGAAGTAGGGGAAGCGACATAACGGCAAGATGCGAAACGCCCCCGGCGGCCAATGAGGCTACTGGGGGCGGCGCGAGCGGTGGGGTTCTAGGTGGCGGTGGAGGCGGAGCGGGCGTCGACCACGGTCTGACCGGCGCGGACCAGGCGGCCGTGGACCTCGAAGGTGAGGGGGGAGGCAATGGTGGCGCGGAGGCGGGTGCGGATGTCAGCGATGAGATCCGGCCACTGGTCGGCGCGATTGGTGCAGCTGTCCGTGATGGTGATGACGATACTGTATGTCTGTCGCTGGGGGAGCCGGCCGGCGTCGGTGAACCGGATGAGAAGCGTGTCGGGCCTGAGCGCGGCCACGATTTCCCGCTCGATGCTAGTGCGCAGCGTTTCGAGGTTGCTGTGAAACTCTGCCACGGCCTCGATCGGACGATCGGTGACATCGTGTGAGACGAGAACTAAACACATGGGGTCTCCTTGAACGTGGGTCGGGGGAAGTACAAGGTACGCGTAACAATATCATAGTGCTCAGCTTAATCAAGAGATTATTAACGAACCGACCGCCCAAAACGACTACTGGAAGCCAGTCTTGACCAAGCTTATCTGTTAAATGATACACTAGCGGTATGGAAGAAGTTGTTACCCGTGAGCCGTTACGGCCGATTATTGCCTGGTCGGTAGCTATTTGTTTGGGAGCGGCCATGGCGCCGTGGCTGAGCGGCGGTCAAGAACCACTCGCTGCGCTCATTAGTGGGTTTGCGCTGCTCATGGGCTCGGTTTTACTTTGGCAACAGCCGTCGGTGCGCCGATTAAAGGTGGGACCGATGATGTACGGCTATCTGGCATTTGTAGCTTGGGGAAGTCTGAGTCTTATTTGGACGGCTAATCGTTACTCAACGCTTATGTGGGTAATTGGCTTGCTGCTGGCAGGTCTCGCATTTCGCCTCGCTTACGCTCTCAGCGGTGAAGAAGACAGTTTGTGGCGAATCGAGTGGGTATATTTAGCGACTGCTTTAGGGTTTGTTGCCTACGGAGGGTATTTGTACCTGAGCGGGGGCTACGACCGGTTAACGGGGTCGTTTTACTGGCCTAACCCAGCCGCAGCCTATCTAATACCGGGAATATTAATCGCCTTTGATCGTTGGCGCCGTGGTGGGCGGTGGTGGAACGGTGCCATGACGGCAGTGTTTGGTGCCGCTTTTTTGCTCACTGATTCGCGGGCAGCCTTGGCAACATTGGCCGTCGCTGCGGTAATTTATGTGATCGTTATCAGATTAACGAAGCGCTTTTGGATAATTTTTGTGTTCAGTGTGGCGGCGTCCTTGGGGGTGGCTTACGGTATGGTGGCTTTACGTCATGCCCTCCAGCCCAAAGCGGTAATCTCGGTACCCGGATCACGCTTAAGCCCGGCTTCGGCCGTTAATTCGCAGAGCGGTGCTGATCGCGTTACTTATTTGCACAGTGCCGTGCTTATTTGGGCTGATCATCCTATTTTGGGTGCCGGTGCCGGGGCATATCCCGACGTGCACCCGCACTACCAAATTCGGGTGATAAGTGCCAGCGCCAGCGCTCACAACATTTATGTTCAAACTTTGGCTGAGCTGGGACTTGTCGGCATACTACTTATGATCTGGCTTATGGTTTGTTTGGTGTTTGGTACGGTGCGAGGTCTCGTGGCTCGTCCATTGGGAATGGCGGCTACGTTGGGCGTCGGCGCCATTTGGCTGCACTTTGGGCTCGATATTGATGCACAGTATCCGGCCCTGGTTCTTCTCATAGCAGTGTTTGGAGGCAGTTTATATCATCAGCGTCTTAGCTTTAAGCCGCTGGGATGGTGGTTGCCACTGGGTTCAGTGGTAGTTCTAATACCCATTGTGGCTTTGTACTACAGTGACACTTGGAACAATCGTGGAGTCGCGGCGCAAGCGAACGGTGATTACGCAATAGCTACCAATGATTTTTTGCACGCGCACGGTTACATTTTTTATAATCCAGATGTATTAACGGCGCAGGGCATCAACGAGTACACGCTGGCACAGCTGGGTAATAAGGCGGCCGGAAACACAGCGCTGCTGCTCGCGCGCTCGGCTGAAAAACAAGACCCTAATGATGGCCAACATTATCAGCTGGAAGGCCGCACTTTGGCGCTCATGGGTGACCGAGCTGGGGCAATCAAAGCGTATGAGGCGGCGCTTCAGGCTGATCCATACAACCATCCGGAGTACGCTTACGATTTGGCGTTGGTTCAGTCCCAAATCGGTCAGTCGGCGGCTGGTTTGGTGGCAGCTGACACTATGCTAGCGCAGTATCCAACGGCGGTAGTAGTTAACCGATCGGCCGATCCATCATTGCGCGCAAATCTGGCGCAGCTAGCAGCGTTGGCAGGCTCGATTCGGCTGCAAAACGGTGACCTTGCGGGCGCCCGCAAGGCTAGTGCGGCAGCGCTCGCGTTTGATCCGACGAGCCTGCGGGCTCAGGCTTTGGCAGCGGTACTGGCACGCGTGCCAGTGGGAGCCCAGTAAGCGTAAGAAGAATATGATAGAGTGAACCTAGGATAAGGGATGTGTCGACATGAAGATTATTGAAAGTAGCCCTGACCGGTTGGTGGCCCGTAATCGTGGGATTGGTGGTTACTCTGGCGGAGGTATTGGCGTGCTCGTGGGTATTGGCACGGTAATTTTTGGCCTCGCTCATAAAGCGCCGGGAGTCTGGGCTGTTGGTCTGGGGGTGTTGGCAGTTGGCGTGTTGATACTCCTAACCAACAAAAGCGAGCTCCTCACGGCAGATCGGGCTTCTGCGACCGTATCTATCGAATTAAAAGGCCTAACCGGTGGCAAAAACCAGCAATATACCTTTGACCAAATTTCAAGCGTCACGTCGTTGCAGCAGTATCAGCAGGTGAATACTGGTAACAACTCTAACAATACGGGTGTGGGCTTTGGCGTTGGTAGTACGGGCGGCTCGCAGCTACAGCTTCAGACGACCACACAGCTGGTATTGGCCGACGGTACCAGCGTTGTGATAGAAAAAATCACCTCAAATGCCAATGGCGGCATGCTCCTGAGCACTCAGTCCAGTCATGGCATTGGCGAACCACTAGCAACGTTTTTAGGTAAGCCGTACCAGCTGGTGGCGCCCAACTTGAATCCGCTTGAGATGGTTCACGATGTGGTGGCAGCAATTCGAGGAGACGCGAGTCCGACTACTCCTAGCGTCGTACCGGGCGCTCCGGCAGTACCTTCTGCTCCAGTTGCTCCGGCGAGTACGCCCGAGCAACAGCCTACCGTACCCACGTTAAATGGTCCTGGTTTTGCTGCAGTTGAGTCGCCAAGCTCACCGGCCATTGAACCGCCGATCGTGCCAACCAATGAGCCGCCAGCACCACCAACGGCTCCGGCAGAGTAGGTGTATAGCCTGATTGCGGTGTGGCCGTTATAATGCGTAGAGCTTATGCAACTCCTCGGCGCTTTCATTGATGGCTTGGGTGTTTGCGCTCAACCGGTCGGCAATGGAGTAAATATTTTGATGGTAGGAGCGCGTTAAATGGCATCATTTTCGAGTGTCGCAATTAGTTTGATCGATCACTTGGGCTTGGCTGGCGTGGGGGTTGGGGTTATGCTCAACGGCCTTGGCGTCCCGGGTATTTCAGAAGTTATGCTGCCTTTGGCTGGCGTAGCCGTGCGCCAGGGACACTGGGCTTTGTGGGAAGTATTGGTTGTGGCGTTTGTAGCACAGCTTGTGGGCGTGAGTCTCGCCTATGCTATTGGCCGGTACGCTGGGGTCGCGGTTATTGAGCGGTACGGTAAGTATGTGCTCATAACGCATGCAGATTTGGCGAGGTCGCAAAAGGCATTCGATCGTCACGGCGCACCACTGGTAATTGTGGGATCATTTATCCCTGGTATTCAGGGTTTCATCGGCTACGTAGCCGGCATTGCTGAGCTGAGCTATAGTCGTTTTCTGGTGTCGGTAGCTCTCGGTAAGCTGATATGGATTGGTGGTCTGGTTGGGCTCGGTTATGCAGTCGGCGGTGACGTGGCGTTTATTGATTCGCTGATGAGCCGAGTCGGAATTTTTGTAATCCTGGCTCTCATTGCCTTGGTGATCTGGTATATTAGGCGACAGCACCCGCGCGGTACCGACGTGGCTGAGAAATAGGATTTTATGACGACCAAACAAACGACACTACCAAATGGTCTACGGATTGTTACTACCGATTTGGCCGACGCGCTAAGCGTTACGGCTAATATTTTTGTTGGTACTGGTAGCCGCTACGAAAACTGGGACACCAATGGAGGCGTATCGCACTTTTTGGAGCACTTATTGTTTAAGGGAAGCGCCAAGTATCCTACGGCGGAGGCTATCAATCTAGCGGTTGATGAGGTGGGCGGATTCAATAATGCATATACCTCTGAAGATGTGACGACGTATTACATCAAAGTGCCCGCAGCTCATGGTGAACTGGCGTTAGATATTTTGGCAGACATGATAAAAGCGCCGGTGCTTGATCCGGCTGAAATCGACCGTGAACGCGACGTCATTATTGAGGAGATGAACGTCTGGCGGGATGACCCAGCGCGTTTTGTCGCTACCCTTATGCCGGAACTAATTTTCCCCGATAACCCGTTGGGGCGCGATATTATTGGTTCTGAGACAATTATTCGAAGTGTTACACCCAAAACTATTCGCGACTATTTGGTGACTCATTATCGGCCAGGCAATTTAGTAGTAAGCGTAGCGGGTCGAGTTGATCACGACGCGGTAGTGAAGCAACTAACCGCAACGCTGGGTGAGCTGGAGGCGGGAGAAACTGAGCCACCACAGCGGGTTGCCAATGGACCTTCGGAAGTTTTGAGTTCGGCGCATGTCAAAGAAACTGCCCAAGCGCACTTTATTATCTCAAGTCGCGCCTATGCTTACGATGATAACCGCGACGCAGCAGCTAAAGTAATGGCGGCTATTTTAGGCCGCGGTATGAGCTCACGGCTGTTTAGTACCGTACGAGAGCGTTTGGGATTGGCGTACGGCATTTATGCCGACGTTTCAAACTACGTAGATACCGGTTTGTTTACGCTGTATGCCGGGGTTACCATCGAGAAGAGTGAGCAGGCGGTAACGGCGGTGCTAGCTGAGCTCGAAAAGATTCGGCTCGAACCCGTTAGCGAAGCCGAACTGGCTAAAGCGAAGCGACAGCTGCGTAGTGGGCTTGAAATGAGCCTGGAGAGCAATGCTGCCATTGCTGATCGTTTGGGTGCCCAGCTAATATTGCTGGGTCGAACCAAATCGCTGGAAGATACGCTGGCCGAGCTGGAAGCAGTGACGGTCGCGCAGGTTCAGGCAGCGGCGGCCGAGATTTTGGCACCCGCGGCGCTCAGAATGGCAATTATTGCACCGGAACCAGAGGCGGCCGTTCGGACATTTGAAACTTTAGTTACTAAGGAGACTGTTTAATGGAACAAACGTTAATTATATTTAAGCCAGATGCCGTTCAACGTGGGGTAGTGGGTGAAATTTTGAGTAGGTTTGAGCGATCAGGACTGAAGATTGTGGGTATGAAAATGGTTAGCCCGGATGCGGATCATTACTATCATCACTACGAAACAATCGGCAAAGTGGTGAGCCGCCGCGGTCAGGAAGTGTTTGACAACGCCGTCAGTTATGTCATGGGCGGTCCGGTAATTGCCGCTGTCCTCCAAGGGGTTGAGGCTGTCGATTTGGTTCGTAAAATGGTGGGTCCAACCGAACCAAAGAGTGCTGCTCCAGGTACGATTCGTGGTGATTACGCGCATATTAACTATGCACAAGCTGATAAACTGAGCATAGCGATCGCGAATCTGCTCCACGCGTCTGGCGATAGTGACGAGGCCAAGCTGGAGGTGGCGCATTGGTTTAGCGAAGCGGAACTATTTAGCTACAAGACTTCTCATGAGCACTTTACCCAGCCCGAATAGAGTCACGCCTCAGCGTAAATAGAAACTGCCCGACTATCTGGTCGGGCAGTTTCGTGATTGAGGCCCGGTCAGGGTAGTCGATATTTAGAGGATCACGTTAGGTTTGTTAGCGGCGATAAAATAGCTGCTCAAGTCCGGTAAGTAGCAAGGTTGGTTCGGTGTCTGAGACGAGTGAGGTAACCTGAGTGTCAGACTGATCTTCAAATAGGAGCGTCCATTTGGGGGCGTGCTTGTTGTAAGCACAATTTGGAAACAGCATGTGGTGGTGCCACGGGCGCTGCTGGTCGGTGAGAAGCCGGGCGTGGTTGTAGATAGGCTTTTCATCGGGCGCGAGTTCGGCGGCTTTAATATGCCCGGTGGGGTCAATCATGCCGCTGCCATGGAGCATTTTAGCTAGCTGATTACTAGCAGCAAATGGTTTGATGGCTTGGTAACTCACGTAATTTTTGCTCGTACCAATATCTTCGAGCACCAGCGCATACTGCGGCTTCGCATTAAGCGTACACATGGGAGTGAGCAGATGAAAATGCCAATCTGCCTGGCTATCGTTTAGCTGGGTAGCGGTAATAATAAGTTCGGAAAGAGGTAATTCAGTCATAAATTCCATTGGTGCCCCAGGAGGGATTCGAACCCCCGACGCTCTCCTTAGGACGGAGACGCTCTATCCACTGAGCTACTGAGGCGCACGGTTATTTGTACCCTAGGTTAGCTGGGCGAACTGGCTAAGCTGGACTGATTATAGGCGAGTTGGGCTGCTTGAGCCAGTTTTTAAGAGTTCGCCCTCATCGTAGCAGGCTAATTCTCAACGTTTTGCTGCCCACGGTGGTGGTACAATCGAACCATGAGCGGTAAAGATAAAGTATCATCAGCGCCCGAACGCGTGCGTGAGTTTCCTGGTCAGCATACAGGCGAATCGGTCGATTTTGTATTTCGTCAGCATCCGTTGGTAATGCGCAAACGCCTAATTTATGGCATGTTCGCCCTAGTGCTAGCAGCTTTGCCTTGGGATTTTCCGCAAATTTACGATTCGCCGGCAGTTACGCATTGGGTTGGGATTACGTCGATGGTTATTATAGCCGCGGTGCTATTTGCGTGGTTTCAGAAATGGGTAGGGTGGTATTACAGCGTCTATATTGTGACGGATCGTCGCGTGATAGAAATTAAGCAGCGCGGATTTTTCCGTCGCAGTGTTAACGAGTGGCAGCTCAATAATATTTCTAATGTTAATTATGATATAGGCGGCTTTCAAGCGGTTATTTTTGGCTTTGGTGACATAATTTGTAAAAGCTATTTGGGTGATTTTTCGATAAAAACGGTGCATCATCCAGCCGACATCCACCAGCAGTTACTCGATGCAGTGAGGCGCGGCGGCGGGGGAACCGGCGTACCGGCGCGCTCGACACCAGCCAGTAACTAAGGTAGCATAGCCAATAACAGGGCGCTCACCGGCGCTCTTTAATGGAGATTTTGTGGCGTGGCAGATAAGAACGAGCAACGCGAATCGTCTAAGAAACCAAAGTCTCAAACGAGCGCTCCCAAGCGTTCGTTAGATGTACGTCAAAAAAATGCTGCCAAGCCTAAGTCTGACGCTCAACCAGAAGCCGCCGAAGCCGCATTAGCGCCAAAAACTACTCCTAAGCCTAAGCCGGTGCTGCCGGAAGCACCGGCAGTTAAGGCAGCTGACTCAGCGCCGTTAGCCGCCGCCAAAACGGCACCTCACGCGTCGCGCAAGCCGCTGTTGATTAAGATCGGCGTGGCAATTGTGGCCGTGGTAGTCGTAATCATAGCCATTTTTGCCGTGCTTATTTATGCATTTGGCTCGACGAGCCCAGTGACGGCTGCCGTTGTGAGCGTAGTTCCTTATCCGGCCGAACGTGTCAACGGCCATTTTGTAAGTTACAACGACTATTTGTTTGAGGTAAACGCCAATGAAAAGGCTTACGTCTCTAATGCCAAACTGAATAATCAGACAGTAGTGAGTTGGAGCTCAGCTGATGGCAAGAAACTGCTGAAGCAAATAAAACAGCACGCGCTTACCAAGCTTGAAACTGACGCTATCACGGCGCAGCTGGCAACCAAGTATAAAGTAACGGTCACAAGCAAGGAGGTGGATGCGCTCATCAATACGCTCTACCAAAAATATGGTGGTAAAGACACGTTACTCAAGACGCTCTCGCAAATTTACGGCTGGAATCTCGATGATCTGAAAAAAGTGATTTACAAGCAGCTGCTCGCTCAAAAAGTGCAGACTGCCGTGGGCGCAGATCCTGCTATTGACGCGCAAACAAAGGCTAAGGCCGAAGACGTCTTAACTAAGCTCAAAGCTGGCGCCGATTTTGCCGCTACGGCTAAGCAGTACTCGCAGGCAACCGACGCATCCGCGGGTGGCGATCTGGGAACCGTGGCCAAAGGCCAGGTAGAAGATGCGGTTTATAATGCGGCGGTGGCATTGCCGGTGGGCGGCACGAGTGCAGTCATCAAAACGCAGTATGGGTACCAGATTCTGCGCGTTACCGACAAAAGTGATGCTGGCATCCATATGAGCCACATTCTCATTGAAAACGTTAGTTTCAGCGATTACTTTGCCGGTCAGCAAAACGATGCCAAAGTGAAAGTATTCATTAAGTCGTAATGGCAACACCTCTGCATATTGCAGTGTTGGCTGGTACTACTCGCCATGAGCGAAAATCCATTTACGCGGCGCGGCTGGTGGCCGAAATTGGCCAAAGTATCGAAGGTATTACGATTGAGTTTGTCGACCCAGCCGAGTTTAACTTCCCTGGGGACGGCAATGATCCGGAAGGCAAAGATGCTCGTTATACCGCAATCGTGGCTCGGGCTGACGCCTTTTTTATCGTGACGCCCGAATACAACCACAGTTTTCCGGGATCATTGAAGCGGATGCTCGATTCTGAGCTGGAATTATATGTACATAAGCCGGTAGCGCTGGCCGGTGCCTCGAGTGGTCGCTGGGGAGGCGTACGCGCTATTGAGGCGCTGGTTACGAGCGTGCGCGAAATGGGGCTCGTGGCTACATTTACGGACGTGCAGTTTCCCAATGTTCAGGATAAGTTTGATACCGAGGGTAAATTGCTTGATCCAATCTACGATAAATTGATTCGTGGAGCTTATGCCGAGCTCATTTGGATGGCTACCATCCTGAAATGGGGCCGCGACAACCTGCCGCGAGCCTAATCGCCGGCAATATACTTATTCCCCGGTAGCTTCATTGAGCGGCCGGGTTCCTTGATAGCTGGGGCACTAACCATGAGTGATAACAATTCTTCTAATAATTACTAAACCAACTTAGCTATATATCAGTATCGTTTCAGACGCTTTGCACGGTACGAACAGTTAAAGTGACGTTCAGAGCAGGAATTAAGGAAGGTACATGTCATGGATAATATTAACGAGTCAATTCGTAACTTATTGGTTACTATTGCTAATTGGTTGCCGCGTTTGTTTGGGGCATTGTTGGTACTGCTTATTGGCTATTTGATTGCCAAAGCCATTGAGCGGCTCGTCAAATCGGCCCTTCGAGGTTTGAAATTCGACAATTTGTTACACAGGGGCACAGCGGGCTCGTATATTGCCAAAGTTGTTGAAAGCCCGACGAACCTGGTGGGTTCGGTAGTTTTTTGGTTATTGTGGCTGGGAACGCTTTCTATTGCGGTCACAGTCTTAGGCATCAGCGCGCTCAATAGTTTTGTGTACGCAATTTATGCCTACGTGCCAAACATTTTGGCCGCATTGCTAATCTTCATTGTGGCTGGAGCCGTCGCTACCGGCGCTGCCGCTTTGGCGACGAGGCTAATGGGGGAGACGCCGACTGGCAAGTTGGTGGCTACGATTATCCCAGTGTTAACGATGCTCATCGCTACCTTTATGATTTTAAATGAGCTTGAAATTGCGCCGGCCATCGTTACCATCACGTACGCTGCGCTGATGGGTGCTGTCGCGCTTGGTATGGCACTTGCCTTTGGACTGGGCGGACAAGATGTCGCAGGACGTTTACTCGAGCAAGCCTATGATGCTGGACGGCGCAATGCTGGAGCCGTTAAGCATGATATGGAGGTAGGTAAACAACATGCGGTGGCGGAAGCGCATAAAAACATGCCGCCAAATCCCCTGAGTCGCTCGTAGCCCATAGTAAGTTTGACGGCCTCTGGAGAGGTTGAGTGGCTCAAGATGCTTATGGCTGGGTGGAAATGCGTGAAAAATATGAAAACTAGGCGTATTGGCATGTCAAAACGGCAAGCGTATTCTCAGGTAGTTCAATGATTGTACTGATTTGCGGTACATGACAATGTTGGGAGTAATAATTGTGTACAAGATGTGTATAAAACCGCCAATTCATATCTGTTGAGGAGCATTTATACGCTCAGTTATACACAATCTTGAAGGTACAGTGCTTATGGTTCGCCCAAAATCAACCGTGATATGCCTTGTTCGCATGCCCTGAAACTGATACAGTAAGGCGGTTCTACATTCAAACTGTGGGCTCGTAGTGAAGTGGTTATCACGCCTCCCTGTCACGGAGGAGATCGCCGGTTCGAAACCGGTCGAGCCCGCCAGCAATTATTCAGAGGCCTTTGGGGCCTCTTTTTGCATAAATTTAACGACCTGCCCAACAAGTACTTCTACCGGTAGTAGACCATCTAGAATTAGGTCTGCGAGGCGCTTCTGCGGATCAACATACATATGATGGTTTGGAAGAATCTTGGAATTGATATATTCGTGACTATCCCAGTGCCTCGTGCCACTCGTACGGGCGTGCCTACGCTTGATGATTTCCTGGTCAGGGACCTCGATGAAGATCTTCTTATCGAACAAAGCGCTAATTTCTGGGTCGTAGAATACCAACCAACCCTCAACGATAATCTTGGCTCGGGCTTCTACTGCTTTCTCTTTGACTCCCTGCTCGGCACTTTCTCTGGAATTGGCTCTGATTGTAATCGAGCGACCTTCACTTAGTTGTGTCAGATCTTCGAGCAACTTTGGCCAGTTATACAGCTTAGGATCTTCAAAGTTGGTAATGTCGTTTAGATTGTATAAATCTGAGCCAATAAAATATTCGTCGAAACTTAGCGTAGATACGTTATCTCCGAGTTGTTCCTTAAGCTTCTTCAATAGGGTCGTTTTACCACTACTGGTTCCGCCTGCAATGCCGATCAATTTCGTAATCATGCCTTCATGGTAACACCGGCCATAAAGAAAGTTGTAACACCGTCCGCTACGGGCCGCCAGCAATTATCAATCATAAAGTGGCTTTAATCAGCCTCTTTTCGGTGTCTATCGAGATTAGCAATGAGTTCTTCAACTGTCGACGCGATCAGGTCGAGCGGGACTCTAAGCATGGGATTGAGCCGTGAGTTCATGAAAGCGGCCCGGACGTCCGTTTGAAGTCCCACCAGATACTTATTTGGGTGGGTCAGCCGCTTGTCCATGTAGGCTATTCCGAGCTCAACCGCCGCGCCTTCGTCTGGCACCCGGCCGTCTAAAATGATCATGAAGATATCGGCTGTTATTATCTGGTCACGGTCGAGTTCGAACGTGGCCCGGCGGCGCTCCTCACGTGTCATGTCAGTGTACGGAGGTTTACTCGACTCCACGCCATCGCGTTGCGGTAAGAATACGTCATAGCCGAGCGCTTCCAGCTTGTCGGTTAGGCCAGCATTGAACTCCAGTTCGGCTTGGTTAAAAAGGGGGCCGGCAAAATAAATCAACATGCCGTAATCTTACCACCCGGGATGAAATGCTCCCTTCGATCTATAAACGCCGGGCAGCTTGTTAAGTGGTCAATCTCGTGCGCGCTTCGGCCACAGCGCTCAAAATGTGATCGTGGTTCGGCCCCTCGGGGACGTCGGTTTCGGTTACCCAGCGCGTAAGCTCAATTTCGGCTGATGGTTTGATGTCAGCTTCTGCTGCTTGGCAGGCAAAAATATAGCGCGCAGAGACTCCGTCCCGATTGGTCAGGCGGTTGGCGGCCATTAGCGTGATTTGCTCCTGAAACAGACCAAGTTCTTCGTTTAGTTCTCGATAGGCGGCGGCTTCGGGCAGCTCATCTTCGCTGTCGAATTTGCCTCCGGGAAGCTTAAAGTTAGCGGGGTCGTCGGCTTCAGCCAAAATGAGAAATAGGGTTGGAGCTGACTGTTTGAAGATGGCGATGCGTACGCTATCGGTGGCGGTATTCATGAGAATAAGTATAGCGGATCAAGCAATGGAGCGTGCAGATGATTGCTTGTTTTGTAGCCATCGACTGAAAGGACATTCATGAAGCCGTTGTCGCTTCAAAAACGAGTGTGGCTGGTTACTCGACTCATGCGGATGGTGTTATCGACGCTGAATGCGCTCATGATTTTTGTTCATGTGAGCGTGCGCAACCGAGAAATGGTGCCCAAAAAAGGCGCGGTCCTGGTCGTTTTTAACCACGAGTCGACGTTTGATCCCATTGCGCTGTTTGGTGCGCTACCGAGAAATGTGGCCTTTTTGGCCGCTGGCGGCTTGTTCAGGTCCAAGTTATCGGGGTTCTTTATGCGTTGGATGGGGCAAATCCCCGTACCGCGTGGGACCGATGCCGCGGCGCAAGCCTTATTGGCGGCCGAAGTTGTCATCAGCTTTGACGGCGTTGTGGCCTTGGCGCCCGAGGGCGCCACGTTTGACAGACTGCATGCGGCCAAAACTGGCGCTGCCAGGCTGGCGTTCAAAACCGGCGTATTGGTGGTTCCGGCGGGACTCATTGGCATGAAGAAAATCAAGCCGCGCGGCAAATTCCCGCGGTTGCTGTTTCGCCGCGCCAAGATTGTTTTCGGCGAAGGTTTTTACGCTCCCAGAATCACTGATTCACCAACCCCGGCCGAGCTCGACGCCTTCAACGTCCTCATGATGAACTGCCTCGCCGACCTCAGCGAACAGCCTCGTTTGGCTGCTTAGTTCGACTCCATTCAACCTTCGCCCCCCCCGGGGCATCTACTCGTTTTTATTGACGAAGATGCCCAGGAGGGGGCATTTTCGTGTTTAGTTGGCTTGTTGGCTGCGCGTGTACGCATCGAGAACTTTGGTGCGGTCGGTAAAATAAGTGTTGTAGTACTGCTCGAGCGCGGCTGGCAAGTTTTTATACTCGGTACCTAGCAAAGAGTGCGCTTCATCACGGCGGTCGGCGGCGGTTTTTTCACCACTAAGCTCGTCGCCAAGGCCGTTGTTGGTATTTTCAGCAATGGCTTGGTCGAGTAGGGGAGCCAGGTCGGATTTTTGACTATTACTTAGCCGTTGATAGGCCAGGTGTAGCATTTCGTGCGCGGTGGTAACCACCGTTTGGTCGTGCTGAGCTGGGTCGTCGAGGATGTAGGCCTGATCGTGTGAGTTGAGACAGCCGAGCCGCTCGACATCGCAGTTCGCATTGACGACAGCAATAGTAGCAAATTGGGGGTTAGTACGCTCAAGCAAATGCAAGCCTTTGGCATTTAACCCCGCTGCTGACGCAACTGCCACGGTTTCGACGCTGGCAGAGTGGGTCTGAAAAAATACCCAGTCGCCAATTTGAGTTCGATAGAACACGGCGCCAAGCAAGAACAGTCCTAGGCTAATGAGGAAGGCGATGTCGAAACGGCGGGATGTGCGGAATTGCGCCATGTTACTGCTCAATATAGCACGAGCATGATGAAGATTCGCTGAGGGCTAATCATCTGGTAATTTCACTCCTATCAGCTATAGTTTGCAGCAACACAGTTGGGCCGTCCTGGTTCAGCCTGTGCAGTACCTACACTTGGAGGAGCAATGATTGATGTCGATGAGATAACCTACGGCGAGCTCATCGCGTCGGGGGTCAATCTTACCGTAGTGGCTGATCTCAACCGGTTGCTGCCGCAACTGTCGTTATCGGCTATCGGGCCACTGACGCGGTACCGGATCATACACGAAATTTTGGGCTCGAGTACGCGCGTGTTTGCAGCGCGTCATCGAGGACATATCGTGGGTATCGTGCTCCTGGTATCAGCCCAACTTTTGGTCGGTCAGCGGGACCGCATCGAAGACGTCGTGGTGGACGCTGAATATCGCAGGCTGGGAATATCGAGTTGCCTCATGGCTCTGGCCGAGGATGCCAGCGCGATGGGACCTTCACCGTACGTTGATCTCACTTCCAAGCCCGAACGCAGCGGCGCTCGCGCTATGTATGTCGGGCGGGGCTACGTGGTGCGTAATACCGCTGTGTTTCGCTTCGTTCATAAGCGTCCTCCTGCGTCCGAAGCTCGCTAATCTGGCCCTATGGCAGCGAAACGCTTCACCGTCTGGTGATTTGCTCGCGGCTGGCGGGGCGTTTTCGTCCGCTATGATGGCTGGTATACTAGAATTCTATGCAAAATAAACCCAAGTACCCCGGTCCTCACGATAGTAGTCAGGGTGTCCAGTCTAACGCCCTGAGAGCGGCAGTACTGGGTGCTAATGACGGTATTGTATCGGTTGCGAGCATTGTTGTGGGTGTCGCGGGCGCCTCGAGCTCCAAAAGCTTTATCTTAACGGCTGGCGTGGCTGGACTGCTGGCGGGTGCGTTGTCGATGGCGGTAGGGGAATATGTGTCGGTAAGTACCCAGCGCGATACCGAGAAGTCCATGCTGGCCCGTGAACTCTATTTGCTCGAAAATTACCCCGATGAAGAACGAGAAGAGTTGGCATTGCTCTACGAGGCCAAGGGTTTAAGCAAAAAAACCGCTCGAGTGGTTGCCGATGAGTTGTCAGCCAAAGATGCTGCCGCAGCCCACTTTGATGCCGAGCTCGGCATCGATCCTAACGACCTCACCAATCCATGGCAAGCCGCCATTGCGTCGGCCGTGGCATTTTCATTAGGCGCGGTCGTACCTCTCGCGGCGGTGCTTATCGCAAGCTCAACCCCACGTATCCCGGTAATCTTTGGAGCGGTATTGGTGGCGCTGCTGATTACGGGAGTTCTGAGCGCTCGTGCTAGCCGCGCTGATGCCGTGCGGGCAACGGTGCGCGTGGTAGTCGGTGGCATACTGGCAATGGCGATTACTTACTCGGTCGGTAGACTAATGGGCCGTAACATCGGTTAATTACCGCGACGTTCCAATGGCAGAATGGACGAGTTCGATATTGTTGTAAAATGGCGCAAATATGATATGGTATCGTTATCACTCGCCGAGTGACTTTGCGCGTGTTTGGCGTAGTACCTCACATCCGCTTCTTCCCATGTTGGAGGCAAATTATGAGTCAATCATTGCCGGCGGTAACCTGCAGTGAGATCCATCGCGTTGATATCACTGGTGAACTGGCCCTGGAGCTCGAAGATTTGTTTGTCGGTCATGGCGATCGAGTCCCTCAAATCGACTATCGATACCTCAATGAGCTGTTGGCCGGGTCTAACCGGCTGTTTGTGGCCCGGTTAGACGGCAAACTGGTGGGCGCTTGCCTGATTCTCAGCGTGAAGTCGCTGGAAAGTTCCATGTCGGCGACTGAGCTCGTGGTACATCCTGACTATCGGGGCAGAGCTATCGCCGCTGATCTTCACCGATTTGCTGCGGCTGCTCACGCTGTTACTGCCCCCACACGTCGGTCGTTCGAACCGTGGGGAAATGTTGTTGGTCCATGACCGATTCTTCTACCAAAGATTGAGGCAGCATGACCAAACGAATGACCGTAGAAGCTGATTCGGACCAACGCTGGTCGCTCACCCAAGACTGGAAAGGGATTCTCGACGCGCCTAACGCTGCTTCAGTAGCAGTACGGGCCCAGCGAGCCTTCCGCGGCCGTTTGCTCACGGTGAGCGTCGACGGGGTAGCTCGATCGGGTCAGCGTTATGGTGGGGTACTGGCCAAGTGCCCTCATCACGGTGGCAGCTTTGAAATGGCAGCCGGTGATGACGGCGGCCATTGGAGCTGGCCGATTGCCCATGACACCAACGACACTGACCCCACCCAATTTGCTTTTCACGGCGTGCAGCTGACAGTGACCGGCTTTAGCGTCTCGGGCCAGATGACTACCATCACGTTCACGCCCGAATCCGACTAGCTCGTTTTGCCCTTCCCGGCTCTCCCGCACACGGAACGCCAGGAGGGGCGTTTCCATGTCTCGCGACAATATTTTATCTACTGAACTCATAATGTGTTCAATTACGCTTAAGCTTTTATGGCTTGGTGTTGCCATAAATTTACCTGCGTACGATAATGTAGCCGACCGTGCGTACCCCGACATAAGGAGCTCTTGTGAGCCGTTTTAATGATCCAGACCTTGAGGAGCTGATGCGTTTTTGGCGCGGGCTCGACGCTGATAATGCCTTCGTCAGCGTTTCGCTAAAGAACGGCGTGCCTTGGGACAACAAAGTTCACGAATCGCGGTTGCATGCTTCAATAGGGCTATCATATCGGGCCGAATCTAACGCCGATAATGTTTCGGAGGCCCTGAGGCACATGTGGCCTGCGCTAGATTCGAAACTGACCGGTGCTCTCGATACGTGCCTACTACAGATTGCCAATCTGGCAGCCGCGATGAGTAGGCACGATGTAGAGCCGGAGCTAAGTTACCGCAAAGGGCCATACTTTGGTCTGTGGTTTCGGTACGGAATTATCGGCGCTCCGCTCGGTAAAATCCAGTGCTCGCTCTTTGTGGCGGAGATGCGTCCGGTATTTGCTCCCGTAGGCCAGTATGTTGACCCTCGCAATGGTGCCATTGATAATTTCTTCGGCCAGGCCGACACCATTACCGACGCTCTCATGGGAGCCATTGAGCAGCTCCAAGTACGTTTTGCAGAAGGAAAGCTACAGGAGCTTTCAGGGTTCCGTCTCAAGTGGATAGACGGCATCGGTCCCAGACCGATGCGGCCGTTCCAAGCCCGGGCGAGCGTGCAACACGATCGCTGACCAAACTTAGCCGTTCAGCTGTAAACACCACAGTTTGCCGTTGGGCGGCTGTTGTGTTTAGCCGGTGTTGAGATCATTAGAGCATTGTAGTTATGCTTTGTGGTATTATTAGCCTATCTAAGAGGGATCTCGCGTGGAGCCAGATAAACAACCGAGCCGTAGGATGATGGATATGGGGCCTCGTCGCTCAATGGACATGGGTCCTCGTCGGCCGCGCCAGACTGAGCAAGTAGTAGCCCCGCCGCAGCATGCAGCGACGCCGCCACCTCCACGCCCCGTTCGTCCACCGGCTCCTCAACCCGTACCGCAGCCTCGTCCCGGCCGTCCAGTAGGGCCTGCCCCGGTTCAGCAGCAGGGCCGGCGCCCGGCGCCCGTTGTTGATGAACCGCTGACTGAGCCAGCTCCGGCTCGTCGTAGCGGCGGTTGGATGACGGCGCTGCAGGTATTTTTGGGTGTGGTAATAATTGCGGCCGTAGCCGCTGCTATTGTGGTGCTCTATATTCGCTACTATCAGTAGGTCAAAGGCAGGAACAGGTGAGGTTTCCAAACTACATTCCGGCAGCGGTCGCTTAACGCCATGCAGCGCGTTATCTATATTGCGATTGGTGTCGGCATAATTACTTTGGGTGCTGCTGGACTTACCGAGGCAACGCTGGCGTATAGCGGCCGCGACGTTCTCCTCGACGGTACTCCTGCGGTTCATGCGTCTCCAAGCCCTGCACCGTCGCGCTCACCCAGTCCAAGTCCAACGGTTGTGCCTAGTGTGGTGCCCAGTCCGACGGTAACGCCCGTGCTGCCCTCGGGCGCGCCCACTGCCACCACGAACTCATTTGTTCATATGCGCGCGTCGGCTTCGATAAACTCAGCGATTGTCGCCAATTTAAATGGTGGAACCGTTGTTACCTTGGAGAGCTACGTTGATTCGCGGTGGCAGGAGGTGAGTGTGGGTGGCCAAATGGGTTATGTTTACCGGTCCTATCTAACCTATTAGACATAGCCGTAACTGTCGGCGCACACGGCCTGTGAATAACATTGGCATAAGAATAATGCCTTGCCTAAGGCCGAACATGACACGAACGTAATTTGCTGAGAAGAACATCGGGTTGAACATACAAAACTAACATAAGTGACATGGCGGAATTTGTGTAAATCGCTGGTGTTACCTTTCTTCAGATGGCAGATACTGACCTCAATTAAACGAGGGCATAACTACATGAGTAAGTCGAAGACCAGAAAGATAAAAACCAGTAATGTTTCAAACGAACCACAAGTAGATGACGTCTTTTTCATGGATCTGCAGGAGGTTCGGGAGGCTTTGAGTTCAAAATATGAGTACCTTGCCGAGCGGTACGAGTCACAATTTCCAAAGCACAAAGGTATTTCTTAGCTCAAGATTACGGTCCATCGCCGCAGTAGAGCAGCAACGGTCTTTTGCAACGGCCGTTGTTTTTTGGTATTTTTACTAGGTCCTAGGCGCGCGCGATTGAGTTTTTATCTTGTCTTGAACCTGAGACTAAGCCCTCCCGAGGGTCTAGCTAAGAGATGAAGAGCAACGAGACAGCGAGTATCAATTCCTGAAAAGCACGTTGATGTAGTGAGAGGAATGAGCGCAGCTAACGCCGTCGCGATTAATATACACATAGAGCCGAATACGCCGATGTAGCTCAGTTGGTAGAGCAGTGCTTTCGTAAAGCAAAGGTCGCGGGTTCGAATCCCATCATCGGCTCCAGTAATTATTAGGCCCCCAACGAATCCCAGGCAGGTAAGTCTGGGATTCGTTGTTTGGGTGCTAGATAGCGGGGTCAGGATAAGCGTGGGGCGCTCGCTGGCACGATAGCGCTCGTTACGCTACTATCGATACGTGCTCGAGCGGGTATCGTTTATCGGTAGGACGCGACCTTCCCAAGGTTGAGAGCAGAGTTCGACTCTCTGTACCCGCACCAAAGTAAAACCCCCTAGATTTATCCAGGGGGTTTTACTTTGGTGCAAAGAGGGGCCGAACCCCGCCCGGTTCGGTGCTATAGGAAGGGTTGTTTCTTCATTATCTGTACCGGTGTAAATGTCGGTAGGTCTTAAACTGCAAAGCGAAATTTCGCTTTTGCACCGCAATATTTTCGACAAATATAGTTTTTATGGTAAATTCTTCCTAATCGTAATTGATAGCTCATTTCTCTCAGGATGGATGTGATCTTGTATGTCTCAGGCAACTCGTGCAGAGCGCAGAGCCGCGCGAGCGCGACCAGTGCCAACGATTGAAACCATCATCTACTTCGTCCCTACGACAAACGTCGAAGACCAACCGTCTGATAAATGGCTCGAGCAGGCTCGAGCAACGGCTGATGTAATTCGGTCCGACAGCAGCGGTCCGTACTGGGTGCTTCGACTCCTTGCTGACACCACAAAGATGGCTGACGCTAGACCGCCTTGGAACGATGGCAGTGATGCGGCGCAGCTGGCCGGTTGGCTGCGAGCACCAGTAACGGCGTTGGCGGTTGATAGGTCCCAGCATCAGCATTTGGCCGACGTCATGCATTTTTCGCCGACGTTAGTCTCACTGGTGCGAAGTTTGGTCCTTAGCGAGTCGCCCCGAACTATTGTGGTGGTCCTCGATTGGGTGTGGTTTCAGCCTTGGCTCGTCAACCAGCCGTTTCGGCCGGGACGAGTTTATCCGGCAACGTTTCGGTCGTCGAGCGAGGCGTTGCTGACATATCGCCAGCACGCAGCGCTATTGCTCCCGCCCCAAGCATGACGAATGCACCCGGGCCAAGGCCCCCGAGGCAGAACTCGGGGGCCTTTGCACGTACTAATGCTATAATTAGCCCATGAACGCCCCCGAACCCTTGCAGTCTGCACGGGCGAAACTGAGTTTGCGGATTGGTAGTATTCGCCAGTCACGCTTTGTGGCCGATCGGTTATCGCTCGGCCTTATTATTGGTGCTCTGATTCTAAACATTTTGGCGCTGGCAACTTTAGCCACGCATGTTCGGCCAACTGATGTTATGGTGCCGACGCATTATTCGAGTTTGCGAAATTTTGATGCGCTAGGGCCCTGGTACTTTCCCTTCGAGGTAGCCGCGTTTGGGCTAGCGGTCACCTTGGCTAATACAGCGTTCGCCTACTCGAGCTATAACCGTAGCCGACTAGCGAGTTTCTTGCTGCTCAGCGGCGCCATTGTGGTCGGCGTGTTTACCCTGATTGTCGCCAACGCTTTTGGAGCGGTGGCACCTCAGTGAGCAAAACCCATCCAGTCCAGGCAGAGTTGCCAGTGCCGTTCTATGAACGCCACTGGTTTAATCGGACGTTTGAAATTCTGCCGGGTGCGCTTACCTATACCATTCTCATTTTGCCCATAGTTTTGAGTCTCACGGTACCAATTTTGATCGCCTACTTTATTATCGCCTTTGATTTGTACTGGATGTTGAAGTCCTTTCGGCTGGGCGCAAATCTAATCCGAGGCTACGGGCGGTTACACCAAGCACAAAAGATTAATTGGGAAGACCGTCTGAAGTGGATTAACAATCCCGCGGCGGCGCTGACCGCCAACGAAAGTCACATCAAAAGCTTGCTTACCGAACATCCGCAACTCGCGCGGACCTTTGGAAGCACTAAGTTGTCTGAGCGATCGGCCTACGAGCAGCTCAAACACAATGAGGTTATGATTCATGGTTTGATTGGTCAGCAAAAGAGTCTGCTCAATCCCAAAGATATCTATAATGTTGTAATTCTTGCAACGTATAATGAATCAATCGACATTCTTGAACCTTCGGTCAAGTCTCTCGCTGAGGTCGACTACCCGACTAAGCAGCTGATGCTGGTGATCGCCTATGAGGCTCGAGGTGGGGAACAGACCGAGCAAAATGCCCACAAGCTGGTGGCAGAATATGGACATCACTTTGCCTATGCTGTGGCTATCAAGCATCCCGATGGCATTGTGGGTGAGCACCGAGGTAAGGGCGCAAATATTTCCTACGCCGGTCGGCAGCTGTCGGAGGAAATTATGCGGCAGGGGATCGATCCGGCAAACGTAATTGTTACGACTTTTGACTCTGATCACCGAGCATCAAAGAATTATTTCGCCTATTTAACGTATTTGTACTGCACCGATGTAAATCGGATGCACCGAAGCTACCAACCTATACCGATGTTTTATAACAATATTTGGGACGCGCCTGCTCCTATGCGCGTTATTGCGACAGGTAACTCGTTTTGGACGCTCATGGAAACTATGCGTCCGCATCGTCTGCGTAACTTTGCTGCCCACGCCCAAAGTTTGGCCGCACTCATAGCAACGGATTACTGGAGCATTACGACCATCGTTGAAGATGGACATCAGTTTTGGCGCTCGTTCTTTGCATTTGATGGTGATCACCAAGTGGTGCCAGTCTATACGCCAATATTTCAGGACGCGGTGTTGGCTGATACGTATGCCCGAACCTTTAAAGTCCAGTTCCTCCAACTGCGCCGATGGGCGTGGGGTGCATCAGATATTGCTTTTGTAGCGCGGAAATCTTTCGAAAATCCGCGCATAGCTTGGAGCAACAAACTTGTTCAATGGGGCCGTTTGGTCGAGAGTCATTTTTCTCAGGCTACGGCGCCGCTGCTCCTAAGCTTTGTGGGATATTTGCCGCTATATCTCAACCACCGCTTTTCCTATGACGCGCTGGCGCACAACTTGCCGGTAATGCTGTCATGGATTTTGCGGCTCGCGTCTATCACTTACTTTATTACCATTGGTATTAGCCTTATTTCATTGCCGCCGCGGCCGGCTCGTTACAAACGGGCACGTAATATCGGTATGATTTTGCAGTGGTTTTTGCTCCCAGTGACGTCAATTATTTTCTCCTCGTTTGCAGCTATTAACGCTCAAACTCGTCTAATGTTTGGGAAGTATCTGGAATTTTATGTTACCGAAAAGTCGACGCGAAAATGATAGGCTGTTAGGGTAAGCTAAAGCAGGAGGCGGGCACATGATAAACCTACTGGGCTTTGGGATGGCATTTGCCTTAACTGCAATTTTGACGCCCCTTGTACGCCGATTTGCGCTCGACCACAACATCATCGACGCTCCCAACGAGGAGCGCAAAATTCATAAACATCCGATTGCCTATCTCGGTGGCGTGGCAATGTTTATTTCGTTTGCGGTTACCGCGCTGTGTCTGATGGCACCCAGCCGGCAACTGACGGCGTTGCTGATCGGCTGCGGTATTTTGGCCCTTATTGGAGCGATTGATGATATTCGCAAGTTATCGCCATGGACGAAGTTGTTTTTTCAGTTCCTGGCAGCAGGTATCGCGCTGGGCGGCGGCATCGGCATTACAACGATTTCTAATCCGCTCGGAGGCACAATCGATCTCACCGTGGGTCGATTTGGCGTAAGTATGTTTGGCCAGCATTTTCATATCACGCCGATTGCTAACTTCCTGAGTATTTTGTGGATGGTGGGGCTTGCTAACACCATCAATTTTTTGGACGGCCTGGATGGCCTAGCCGGTGGAGTCTCGGGAATTGGCGCCGTGATAATGTTTTTGCTGGCCATCAGTCCGCGCGTGAATCAGCCTGCAGTAGCGTTACTGGCGATTATTCTGGCAGGGGTAGCGTTTGGCTTTTTGCCGTACAATTTCTATCCGGCACGGATTTTTATGGGCGATTCGGGATCATTATTTTTGGGTCTGGTGTTGGCAATGCTGGCAATTTATTCGGGGGCCAAGCTGGCGACGGCCACGCTGGTACTGGGTTTTCCTATTTTTGACGCGGTTTGGGCCGTTACGAGGCGCATTGCCAAAGGTAAGTCGCCGTTTCGGGCCGATCGCCAGCATTTCCATCATTTGCTCCTCGATGCCGGCTTGAGTCAGCGTCAGGCCGTTCTTACGCTGTACGCCGTTGCTACGGTGTTTGGTCTGGTGGCTCTGCGCGCGGGCTCGTTTGGCAAGCTGTTGGCATTTTTGGTGCTCGGAGTATTCATGACGTCAGCTATTGCATGGCTCACGTTCGGCTCGAGGGCGCGAGCGCGTAAACTTCTTTCCAAAGATTGACCTCAGAAAAGCTCTCATTGGCGGGGAGAGTGGTAAGATAGTGGAGTAACGGGGAAGCGCCATGTCTATGCAGCCAAGGTACCTCCAGGAACTCATTAAGAACTTGCAAGAGTTCTACAAGTGTCCTTCCTGCGAAACAAATTATCACTTTGATGATATCCGCTTCCTCGGCGAGATTGATTTATATTGCTTTGTGCAATTGTCCTGCCATAGCTGTTCGTTGCCGGTTTTAGCCACGGTGAGCGTAAACGGCAAGGGGAACGCCAAGCATAAAACTGATCTGAAGCAAAACGAAGAGGCAAAGTTTGCTACTAAAGGTGCCATTTCGGCTGGTGAAATTGCCGAGTTTCATCGCTGGGTCAGCAAGGCACGGTCGTTTTCTAAACGTAAGTAGGTAGGCAGAAGAACGTGCCGAAATGCTAGCGGTTAGGCGGCAAGTAGCATTTTGAGCGGTAATCAGGTACAATGGCGCGAGTTGTTTAATTGCTCAAGGAATTTTCATGGATAAACTCATCCTCAACGCCAGCACTCGCACCGAGCGCGGCAAAAAACTCAGCAAGGTTCGTGCCAACGGCCTCGTTCCGGCTGTCGCATACGGCCGCGAAGTCGCTTCGGAGTCGGTTTCTATCGATGCTCGTGAGCTCACCAAGGTATACCGCCAAGCTGGCGGTAACAAACTAGTTGATTTCAAAATTGGTGACGGTAAGTCGCGCGGCGTAATTATTCACGAGGTTCAGCTCGACGGCCGTAGTGGTGCAATTTTACACGCTGACCTGTACCTCGTACGCATGAACGAAGTGCTGACGGCCGAAATTCCTCTGCACTTTGTTGGCGAGTCTACCGCAGTCTACCAGCTCGAAGGTGTGCTGCTGAAGAACTTGGAAACGGTTGAGGTAGAATGTTTGCCGGCGGATCTGCCAGAGAGCATTGAAGTCGATATTTCTGTTCTCGATGAGTTTGAAAAATCCATAAGTGTGGCTGATCTCGTTATTCCAAAGGGCGTAAAATTGCTCGTTGAAGACACTGAGACCCTGGTTGTTAAGGTCGAGGCTCCTCGCAGTGATGAAGAAATCGCTGAACTTGAGGCTGATCTTACCGAAGTTCTGCCCGAAGGTGTTAAAGAAGACGAGCCCGCTGTAGTTGCCGAAGAGAGTGGCGGTAACCGCGACAAGAAGTAATTCCTTGTTGCGTACTCAGAGCCGGAGTGAATGCTCCGGCTTTTTGTTTGCGTCACAGTGGCATATTGACAAAATGGTTACGTTTTTTTATAATATCGCCAAAATCGCATCTCATTCTGATAGTTCCATCTACGAGAGGATCGTCCTTTGAGTTATACCGATGAGGTCCAAGGCCGCCCCTTCTCGGAGGTAAGCGGCAAGAGCCTGTGGCGCAAGTCGGCCCAGCAGGGCGACCGAGAGGCTGCAAAGCTGGCGGTCAATGAGTTCATTTTCATATTCCGCACTTGTCGCCCGGTGAAAATTCAGCTAATTCTGTCGGCTGGCTTCATTGCGTTGGCCTACGTGTGGACATGGTTGATGTGGGACAGCGTCTTTCCGATGTCCAAGCTGGTCTGGTTCATCATGATTGTCTGCCTCGGTTTTATGGTCGAGGTAATCAACACGACCTGCGAACGGGTCGGCAATGCCAAAGCCGCCGACGCCAAGTCGGACCGCATTCGGCTGGAAATCGATCGTCCCGATCTCGATCCGGAGAAGCTACGGCAACGCGAACAGCTGCTCGAGATTCACTGGGGGCCTCTCGGTGAGAGCAGTTTTACCTTCTCAACGCCTGCACCCATATTGCGGGCGTTGGACCGGCATTACGACCCGTTTCAGAACGAGTATGACAAAGATTTGGAGCGCCGATTGCAGTTCAACAAGCATTCTAGGTGGATCAAGGATGGCGGCGCTGCCGTCACTACCGCGGTTGCTCTGGCAGCCTTCACCATCGAACCGCTGCTGATTTTTTTTCAGCACTGACAGGTCCGCGTCCGGAACCGCTTCACCCTATCGGGTGAAGCGGTTTTCGCTGTTTTAAGAGTATTTTTTGAGCTCGGCGCGCATTTGAGCGTCGCTTGAAAGATCGGCATGATAGGCCAAAAAACGCATGAAGGCCGCCGTATTGAAATGTTTAAGAGTTACCAAGGTGATGTGGGCGACTTGTGCCGAAGTGAGCTCCCGCTGCTTGCTATCGAGAAGTTTAGCTTCGACGGTGTCGGTAACGGCGTCGACGGTGGTTTCTTTGGCGGCAATCGATAAAAAGGCACCATAAATGCCGGAATAGAGCTTAGCGCGGCTGTAACGCTGTTTGCGGCCACTCTTTTTAACAACCTTGAGAAAACCCAGATCGGGCGCTTCATAGGTTGTGAAGGCCTCGTGGCAGCTCTGACAGCGCCTGCGGCGCCAGATCTGAGTGCCGAACTTAGTTACGCGGGAATTATAGACTTCTGTGTCGTCGGCGCGACAGTAGGGACATTTCATGACTACATGTTGTCATATGACTAATGTTTACACCAGTGGATAACGCTCGATTTTTGGGGACAAAAGGTTGCGCTATCTGTTGGCGAGCGCTAAAACATGACTATATATCTGGCTAGGAATATTCTTTGGCCCTATTAAGCTTAAATTGTCTAATCCAAGGATCTGGAGGCACAATGACAACCTGGACTGCGATTGAACGACCGGGATATCTCGGACGGCATCGAAATGAGCGTTACGCAGCGTACGATGAACAGTATGGTGCTGATAACTGGCGCCTGCGCTGGGCAGGCGGATACGTAACGGGCGGCATATCCACGGCAGTGATGTGGTACGAGGACGCCTACATGAACTTTTTCAGCTCACATGCTGCCATTGTCAGGCAGTTGGTGGCTGAAGCAAGCAATGTGTATGACGACGCGCCCAGTAATACGGCCAGTGGCGTTAATTATGCCGCGCAGGAGACAGGGCGAACGCATTTGCAAGACATCGCCATCCGTCGCTGTTTGCTTCGGCTGGGGGTGTGGTTTACGGGTGATGATCTGATTCAGATTCGCGATAGTGCCGGGACACATTCGTTGAGCTTGACGTTGTCACCCGGACAGGTACCGTTTCACCGGCCAAACTGGATATACCAGCCCGAACTTACGGGTTGGTGGCAGTCGGGTAGCGTAGAGTCGTTTTACCAGAGCAATAAGTGGCTTCAGGTTCGAAGCTAATGTAATTTGGCCGCAATTGGCCGCCTCCCATTTGGGAGGCGGCCAATTTACCGTGGGCATGCATGACTCATCCCCGGTCGCGCCTTATGGCGCGACCGGGGAAGTTGAGTTTAAGCCGCTAGCGATGGAGCCAGTACACTCCGAGGCTGGTGGCAATAGTGCCGGCTACGGGCTTGCAATACCGATCGCCGTGATCAAGCCGACCATCTTGCGTTCGGCTTTTGTATGGTTTATTATCTGTAGCGGGAGGCCAATATGCGCGAAGAAGTAAATGACTCGGTGAGCGTCTTGGCTTCGTTTGCGCCGGGGCCGCGTAATACCGTGCGGGTGACGCCACACATCTTAAAATGGCAGGGCCGTAAGTACAATTTGAGCACGATGGGTCTGTATCACCCCGAGCGCCGTGGTGATAAGCGGATTCATATTTTTGAATTTAGCTGCGACACCACCAAGTTTCGGCTGGAGCTAGATCCAGATTCGCTGATGTGGACGGTCACTGAGGTGTTTTACGCCTAGAAGCGATGAACGTTAAGGTAGCTAGTTCAATCATTGCTCAACGTAGCGCACCCCCGACGGCGCAAGGCCATCGGGGGTGGCGGACAGGGCTCGATTGGGTTGTTCACACAGCGAAAAAGTTGATGAGGCGGAACCAGTCGCGTTCAGCGGGTGCTGGAGCGATGGAAATCCCAGCCTCCTGAGCTCGGCGAACGTACTCGGCGATCCAGCTTTGGTATGCCTCCAGCGCGTCACTCCAGAGGCGAGACGTATCGCTGCCAAGATCGACCTGGATTTGGTCTTTCACAAGGGCAATCCCGAGATCGTAGAGGAAGACGGCCTGAGTTTCCAGAGCTTGCCGGAAACGGTCGGCGCCCCACCAGGTGGGTCCGCCGCCACTTACGACAGCAGCGTCATCGGTAGGCCGTTGATTGGGGTCGGCCGCTCGTACCTGACAGATTGAGATCACACTCATGGACATCTGGCAGATGAGGTAGTGCAATTGCTCCGAATCGCCAAAGGTCAGAACGGGCCGCGAGACCAGCGCAGCCGGTACGTCGGTCTTTACCGACTGGTCTCGAGTTGGTCCTAAGGTTTTGGAAAGACTCATGACGCTCCTTACGAGCTAGGGTACTTGGGGGCGGATTAGTTTTAGCGCGGATAACGTGGTTTTACCAGATAAGGATTAGCTTTGAATTTGCCGATTAACCCAGAAGTGCCCGAAATCATGCATATCGACCTGAATTCTGCCTTTGCCATGACTGAGCAACAGGCCAATCCACTACTGCGTGGCAAGCCCGTGGGCATAACTAATCGGCTGAATGATTACGCTATTTGTATTGCGGCGTCTTATGAGGCCAAGCGGTTGGGAGTGGGTCTTGGAACGAGACAGCGTGAAGGCCGTTGGCGTGCACCGGGGCTTGTGATGCTTGAGAGTGACGCGCCAAAATATCAGTTCGTCCATCGCCAAATACGTACGATTTTTGAGAGTTATTCGCCGACAGCTTACATGAAAAGCATCGATGAAGGAGTTATCGATTTCCGGGGGATGCGGGGGCTTCTAAAGGGGCGCAGCATGGAAGATATTGGCTACGAGATTAAGCAGCGTATACGCGATGAAGTGGGCGATCACATGACGGTAAACGTGGGTATTGGCCAAAACCGGTGGCTGGCCAAGCTGGCGGCGGGTTTTCTGAAGCCTGATGGCATGTATAGCATTGACCGCGATAATTTGGCCGTCGTATATGGCTTGCTTCAGCTTACCGATTTACCCTATATCGCCTCGCATAATAAAGTGAGGCTATTTGAGGCGGGCATTTATGCACCGCTGGACTTTTTCATGGCTGATGAAATTACGCTTACGCGCGGCGTGTTTCACTCAATTCTTGGTCATCACTGGTATCTTAAGCTGCGCGGTTACGAAACCGAGACCGAAACGGGCGTTCGCACCGTAGGGCGGAGTTATGTGCTGGAGCATCGGACGAGGGATCCGGAGGAAATTGCTACCTTACTTTATAAGGCCGCGGTAAAAATAAGCCGAAGACTGCGTACCAACGATTTGGCTGCACGCGGGCTCATGGTGCAGTTTGGTTATGTTGGTGAGACGATGGGCGAGGGCTGGGAGCGTTATCGGCATCGTGGCACCGGGTGGAATGGTCGGCGAATGTACCCTACAGCAGTACGGCGCGCCGATCAGCTTTATGCGAGAGCGCTCGATTTGTACCGCGAGAGCCCGCAGGATCAGACGCTGGCATCGCTCGTGATAACGAGCTATGCCTTAGAGCCAGTACGCCATGATCAGCCCACATTGTATGAGAGTGAGGATGTACGCCGTGACCGGATCGAAAGCGCCATTAATCTTGTTAACGATAAATACGGCGAGCTCGTGCTCGCGCCGGCTTCGGTAAAAGCGTCGCGTAACCCTATGAAGGATAAAATTCCGTTTGGAACGGTTCGCTATTTTGATACTTAAATCGCTCACCGAGTGATCTCAGGTGAGCGATGGGGTCGTGATCGATACAACTATTTGTAGGTCGGTGACCGTGGGCTACTGGGCAGCGGCCATTTCTTTAGCCTCAATGATTGTTTGTTCCTGCTTTTCGGCCAGCTTGGTTCTAAGCCACTTAGTGAGACCCCACGACTGCTTGATGACGCCAGTGTAGGCCTCAATCAGTTTATCGGTAGCTCCAAGGCTTTTGGCGCCGTCAAGCTGCTTTTGCGCCTGCTCGGCTTCGCGGCGTGCATCAGCCAAGGCGTCGAGTTTGAGGCGGTAACTGTATAAACGATGCGTCTCCATAATGTGATGGGACACGGCGGCGCTAGAACGGCGAAGGTCATTACCCAGACCGTAGAACTGGTCGACGGGAAATGTTTTTACGAGCTCATAGACTTCGTCTTCGAGGCCGCGGGCGGTTTTGTAAATTCGTAGCTGTTCGATTGTTTCAGCCATTATTGGTTCTCCTTTTCGTCTGGGTTTCGAGCACGGAACTTCCCAAACGTTTCACTTAATGCGTACTACCCACACCGAGAGAATACCGAATATAAACCGAACAGTCAAGACATAAATTTGCCGTACACATTTGCGATGATGTACGGCAAATTTAGTTAGTTTTGCTGGTATCAGAGGAGGCGTCGTCGCTAGTGAGTTTGAAAAGCTGTGGGTCGGACGACTCGGCTTGAGGAATAATACGGGATGCGTCCAAGGAGTCACGAGCAATCTCGGATACTTGTTCCTCACTAAGGCCGCGGCTCATTTCAGCTTGTAAGTCGTGTTCGTCGAAAATAGAAGGATCGATATCATTTAGATAGTCCGTAGAACCGGGAATTTCGGCATAAAATTCTTGATACGGTAACGGATAGTCATCCAGTGGATCTGGTTTGGTCATCTCTACCTCGACTTAAGTATGGTGGTTTGGTGCCGGGCAGACGCGCCACGAACATGAGTACTATCATAACCGGCAAACGCCGGTTGGCACAGTTTCAATATGCCGAAATGCGGGCGCTTAGAAACGGACCGCTTTGGAACATGCACTATATTGTTAAGATCATGCGAAAAAATCAGACGGGCGATTCTTGGTAAAACATGAGACCGAGTTTTATCTGGAGGGCGTCGTCGAAATGGCGCGGATCTAAGTGAATAAGTTTTTTGGTCTTATCCAAACGGTAGATCAGTGTATTGCGATGGATGTGTAATTTCTCGGCCGCATCGGTGAGATTTAGACCAGTTGCCAAAAAGGCCTGAACTGTCTTAAATAGCTGATCGTCGCGCAGCAAGGGGGACAATATTTGATGAGCCAACTCAGCTTTGCGGTCGGCAGACGTGTTGGCTAAGGTGATGAACATGCCAACGCGCTTGATGTGATATACCTTACCGGGCCCCCATACTTTGGTGCCGACATCGATTGCGAGCTTAGCATCCTGATAGCTTTTTCGCAGGCCCCCGAGATCGGGATAATACTGACCAACGCCAATGGTAATGACCCGGTTAGGTTGTAATTTTTGCAACAGTTGTTGGATTAATTCGCTTTGTTCGGTGAGGTAACGAATAGTGTTCAGGGTGGTGAGGTGGTCGCCATTGATGCTTTTGAGCAGAACAAACTGATCCGTGTCAAAGTAGGCCACCAGGTTATCTTGGCGATGCCGAAAACTATCACGAATGCTGCGCGCAATGACTTCCGTAGCATCGTCGAGTTGAAGCTGACGTTCTTCGGCTGATAAATCAGTATGGGCTGCGTGAACGGCGTCTTCCAAGCCTGCTACTTGGATAAGAATTACGGATTGCGGTTGTCGCAGGTTGAGCTGCAAAATATCGGCTTGGCGGTGGATGTCATCGGCATCAATACTCGGTGCCGTCAGAGTAGTCTTTAGAAAATCTGCTCGGACTCGTTCGGCAGACTGAATCTTGTCGAGCAAAAAGTGTTGGTAGACAATTACCTCGGCTAGCCCTTGAAGCAAGGTAATAGCTTCCTGGGTTATGGGCGCAGTATCGACTGGCAAGCCAAATACGGCAACAGTCGCGTCGTCGTAGATAAAAGGCCACCATTTCGTGGCGCGGTCCCCTAGAGTTCCAGTGACCGTGTGGCCTGTTTGGGCAACCGACAGGGCTTCGGGCACGAACTGACGGCGGTGACCACTCGAGCTGGCCAATAACTGGCCAGCGAGGTCGGTTAACACAATGTCGCGCTTAAGGATGGAATGCGCTTTGTCGACAATTTGATGGGCGAGCGCGTTATTGAGCAACATGGCTGGGTCCTACGAAACGATTATACAAAATGGCCAGCTTTATCTGCACCGCATCATCAAAGGCCCGCGGGTCGAGGCCAAGGGTTTCGGTGATGCGGTCGAGGCGGTAAACGAGCGTGTTGCGGTGGATACTCAGCGTTTCGGCGGTTTTAGTGAGGCTCATATCAAAATCGAAGAAAGCTTCGAGGGTCTGGATGATTTCGACGTTTTCACCGAGTCGGTCGAGCAATTCACGTGAGAAGTAAATGTTGGACTCGTCAACGCCGGAAAGTAGCGGCGCCACCACACCGAAATCATCAATATGGTAGATGCGGTCCTGGTCCCAAGTTTGAGCACCAAGTTCAATGGCGCTACGAGCCTCCTGGTGGCTTTGGCGTAAGCCATCGAGCCCTGGGTGATAATTGCCAACGCCGACAGTGGTAGGAAGCTTTAGCTCGCTTTTGAGGATGTTGTAGATGGCACCCAAGCTTTTCTTAAAGGCTTCAAGGCTGGCAGCTAGGTCATCATCGGGGTCGGCCATTAGGTCTTTAAGGATACAAAATGAGGTTCCGCCTAAATATGACACGACGTTTTCGCGGCTTGAGGTGTAAAACGAGTCGATAGCTCGCGCAATACCAAACTTGTAACGGGTGAGGCGAACTTCACGGTCATCGGCCGGGTCTTGATAGCGCGAAACAAGCGTTGGATCGTCAATGCGGATGACGATGGCGATACGCGGACGGTCGAGGTCGATATCAAAGAGGCGGGCCTCAGCGGCTAACAACGGCCAATCGGGCTGTGGCTGATTAAGTAGATCGTAGATAAACTTATCCAGTCGTTCATCCTGACGTGGAATTTGCTCCAAGACGATGCTTTGGTGCATGACGAGTTCGGCGATGGAGCGAATGAGGGGCATAATTTCGGTTTGGTTGGGCATTTCGCGGGTGAGGACAATAAAGCCGACGACACTGCCCCCGTAGGCAAATGGAATCGCCCAAGGAATGCTTGTGAGGTCAATTTTCTCAGCTTTGAGGGTAGTAGTAGCCGAGAGTGTGCTACCGTCGGGCGTGGTGATACGGAGCTCTTGGCCCGTCAGGGTACTGACTTTAGCGCGGATTTTGTCGGCGATTTGCTGACTGAGCATGCTCTCATCCCACTTAAGCTGTTAGTTCTTACAAATATGCTAGCGTTATTGACCGACTACCTGCAAGCATAAGGAGTATTGGGCTAACAGATGAGCTTGAGCCTACATACAGTTTTTAGCCAATGTTCGAACATCGCGATTTAAATGCACAAAGAGGGTAGTCGTTTTAAATGGTTTGCCCCCGCCACCCAAGATCTGGGCGGCGGGGGCAGTGAACCAGACGGCTCAGGTAGCCGTTTTGACGAAGCTACGAATGATCTGGGCTCGCCAATCGGCGACCGATTTGTGAATCGTGTCTCTAATGGTAGGGAACGCAAGCGCGAGGAAGTCGCCCGGATCAAGGGAGGAAGTGCGGAGCAAGGCCATCAGCTTGGCGTTGCCCTTGAGTGCGTCCTTCTTGATGGAGGTCGTCGTAACGCTGTCGAACTCGTCTTGAGTGATGGTGCCATTGGCCACCAAAAGACGAAGCTCATTGAGCGTGTCGTCGGTAACCGCAAGCGCGGGCCGTTTGGACGGGTAGCGCTCAGCGACAAAAGTGCTGAAATCTACCTTTCCGCCCTGGGCATCAAGTTCCTCCCAGTGGCCAAGGACGTAGTCGACGACCTTGGACGACAGCGCATCGACCTGGCGGCGATCGCGCGTCGAGAGCCGATCGAGTTCTTCGCGATCGGCCTTGTTGGCTTCGTCGCGCGCACTGATGCGCGCACTGATGCGCGCCTCGCGGCTGAGCATTCGCCGCCAAACGCTAAAGAGCTCGGCGCCGAGCGATACAGCTTCGGCGCGGTCGGAGAGGGTAGTGACGGTCACACGGACCACATCCTTTCGAACGAGAAGTGTCGGGTAAGGTGCAACCACACTATGGTAGTGGCCTAACCCCGACAGGAGAGGGATCTCTCTGTGCGACTAACTTACCGCACTTGAGTCAGGTGATCTAGTCAAATACTTTTGACCTCGGTGCGGTCGATCCCCATGAGCTCATTATCGAGCTCGGCTTATCGCTGATGGGCAGCCGATATTTCGCGGCTCAGACTTCGTTTGAGTGTCGTGATGGCCGCTCGGAGGTTCTCGTTGTGGTAGACCGGGTAGGTAAGATCGGTCCAAACCGTCGGAATGCCAGGGTAGGATACCTCGATTTTTGCTAGGTTGCGACGGCTTGACTCGTGGAAAGCACCGCGATCTCCTGGCGTACACGTGAGCGTGATCGTCAGCTGCCATTGTGGCAAGGCTTTGATGAGCTCTACAGCCAGCTAGTGTAGACGCTCTACGACATAGTCCCCGCGAAAGATGATTGCGGGCGCTAAGCGATTGGACATGATGATCTCCGCTTTCAGTTGGAGGAGGGGGCGGGCACCACAGTGGCGGGATCCGAGGCGTCCAAGATGGCTTGTAAGCGCTTGGCATCGAGGGTAAAATGCGCCTGCTTTCTTTGAATTTCGGTAACAATTTTGCCGGCGATGGCCGCGGCGGTGACGGCAATATCCCAGTTACGCCAAAACTCGATGTCGGGATTATTGATGGTGCCAATTACTTCGATACCATCAGGGCTGATATAGAAGGCGGCGATCGTGAACCCCACTTCGTAGGTCAACTCTACCGGAAAATCTAAGCCCCTATAATGCGCGCCAACCACGAAGGTGCTGACATATCGTCCGAGTTCACCCAAATCGGCGATGACTCGCTGCGCGATCTGAAAGGCGGCCAACTGATCGGCCGGATCGATGTGCGGGTTGGAATTGCGCAGTGTACCGTGACATTTGATGGTGATGGCGGTGGTTACTACCATGACAACCTCCAGATAGGCTTGCTTGTGAATGGGCCCGAATTTGAGCTCGCGGGCCCATTGTACACCTAACAATTGCCAATGGCCGTGTTTTCGGCTATCATTTGACCTTGTTCAGCTCTGTTTTTGCCCTTGTCCGACGGCACAAACATTCGCCCAAACAGCCTGGATCCTTAGCTCAGCTGGCTAGAGCACCTCATTGACGTTGAGGGGGTCAGAAGTTCGAATCTTCTAGGATCCACCAGAATTTATTTCTCCATGTAAGCGCCGACAGGCGTTTTTTGGTTGCCTAAGGCATGGCCAGCTGTTGGCGCAGCTGGTGTGATCATGTTGGCCGTGGGGCCATGGGCTCGCAAGAGTTCATGGCCCCTTGTCATCATCTGGACCTGGAGAAACGTCCCTCCGAGTCCTTATGCTTTAAGCAATAATATGTCGCAAAAATATTTTGAGAGGTAATTGCGACAAATTGAGCCTTTCTAACCTCGTAAGCGCAAGCGGAATTAGTCATATTTACAACACTTTTATTGCCCCAAAATCTTTTAGAACTTTGTATCAGGTAGGCGACAGATAGGCTACGTATGATGTCGGTGTCATCGAAAGAGAAACAAAGGGGTAAACATTATGACTAACTTACAGCTCTTGCCCGTGAGGCCGCGGACCCAATCTGGATCGAACGCCGAGATCGTGACGCTTGATAGAACCGAAGATGAGGGGATTACGCTTCGGTTTTTGTCACGCACACGCCGCGGCTACGGGCATCGAGAAGTAACTTTGAACGCGGATGTCGCCGAGCAGCTGCTGACGATGTTAACTCGCGAACTCGACGGTGACATGGTGATGGGTTAGCGCTTTTTCCACGACAGCGCTAAGACTACGGCAAAAGAGATAACGGATTGCGGAGGGTGCAATCCGTTATTTTGATTGGCAAAGCGCCTTGGAGCTCGGTATACTGATCGAGTCTGATGAGGGCAATTAGCTCAGTTGGTTAGAGCGCTGCATTCACATTGCAGAGGTCACTGGTTCGAGCCCAGTATTGCCCACCAAGGTATCATAATTTTTACCCATGGCACTTATTTACGAGACTCCTAATTTTACGATTGAATCGGCCGAGCAGCCGTTTATTGATCGCCTCGAAGGCGGCCATATTCGAATATTTCCAAAGGTTGCGGTATCAGATCGTACCCAATTAACGCCTGAGCTCGCTATCGAATATACAAAGTTATCTATGGTAGTGGGGGGAAGCGATGGTAACGGCGCTTGGACGCCAAGGAATTGATATTGGCATTATTAATTATCAGGATATGGGTAATTGGCGCGTGTTTAAGGCTGGCGGCCCCACACTTCACCTACACGTGTTAGGACGCGCCAAAAACGCCACTATTCAAAAATACGGCGACGCGGTGTATCTGCCGCATCGTGATAGCGGCTATTACGATGAATTTAGGCCCCTCGATGATGGAGACCGAGATGAACTGGCCCGCGATATTGAGCATCTGCTTAAGACGCCCAAATACGCTCATTTTGGCGCAAGTTAACATGTTCCTTAAAACTAGTGTGTCCGTGTCGGAGCGTAGAGGCAATTCGCGGCTGCTAGGTTAGGGCAATGGATGTCAGTCGTTATGGCTGTAGTCGATAGGGCGGCTGAAGTATGTCCTCGGCCTAGTTATTTAGGCGAAGCAAGCGGGCCTGCGCGTGGTTAGGGCACAAATTACGATCAGGCCCCAGCGTTATAGGTGAGGATTTGCACGTTGACAGTGATAAGATGGTGCAATAAGCGGATACCCAAGATTATGAGTGAATTAGCACTAGGTAACGATCGGGAATCTAACACGCGGGAGCTTGGCAGCACGTCTGGCGAAGATCTGGCCAGCGTAACTTCTATTACCGATGCCCCTAGACTGAGGCCGGAGGCGGCTGATCCACTTGAGGCTCAGCATCTGCAACAGCTGAAAGTACTGCAAAGTCGCGAGCAAATTGCGCGTGCTAGTTTTGAGGATTGGGCCAAACTGCGTAATGCTGATGTAACTGGAGACCGATGGACCGATAAGAATGGAGATAACCTCGATATTCATTATTTGCATGAGGGCGTAGATCTTAATATTGCGCTCCAAGAGGCTACCGCTGCCGTTCAGACGTTCATAAATTCGATGCCGGGTGCCGAAACTGTAGCTGGGGCCCAGAGTGCCTGAGGGAGGCTCTGGCGAACACAGTCCCGATATGGATCGGGTGAGAGATCCGTCCACTGCGCGGCGTGTTGAAACGAGCGAAGTGATGTATGGCCCTGATACCGAAGCGGCAATTCGGGGCAGCTATGCAGCTAGCGATGAAGCTGCGCGCGCAGCTAAAGCGGAGGCCGTGCGTGCGGAGATTAATGCAAAAGCTAAGCAGCAGATCGACTGGCGCGAAGCTGCCTATCAAGCGGCCGGTTGGCGTCCAAAAAAGAGCACCAAACTGGTGCCGAACGCCGATGCACCAACGTCAATGGCCGAACAGCGCGTGCCTACGCATGAAGAGTATTTGGCTTTGGTAGAGAAGCATCAGCTTGGCATGGGTCGTGACACTTCGGTTGTTGATACGCCTGAATTACCAGAACAGTAGCCAGATGGCTGGCAGGCAAGACGCGGCGAGCATATTCTACTTGAAATTCTTATGCTTTTATGCTAAGGTTAAAACAAGTTCGGGCTCAAAATAAGCTCAAAATAAACAGATCGGAAACTATAATGTCAGGACCAGAAAACAGTGCGACCGAGCAGCCGGGAACAGAAGGGCAAGCCGACTACAAGTCATTGTATCTAGAAGCAAATCCAGACGTGTCTGGAGACAAGCTAGTCGATGATTATGAACAGGCACGATTTGAGGCTAAAGTTTCAAATGAGGCTGCCTCTAAAGCTGCCAAAGCCCGGGAAATCATTGCCAGAGGCACCGATATGGCTGGAGCAGTTGCCGATGCAGCTGCTCGATTTGATGCGGTTGCCGAGACGACGCAGGATACCGCAGGAGAAGCATATCGGGCAGTTCATGACGATAGCTCACCTTTAAGTCCAGAAGCGCAGGCCAAATTGGGCCGTGCCGGCCAAACATTAGATAGGATGGTTCGCTATCAAGACGGAAAGACGACGTCAGAGCAGGATGCAGCGCAAGCCAAAGTCATCGGTGATGCGGCGCGAGAGTTTAGAAACGAAGAGCAGGCCAAAGCGGCCTCGTAGAACCGTTTTACGCAAATTACTCCCTCCGGGGAGTTTTTTGGTATAATGAGGTTAGTCCAATGGGTGTTAACGCGGGAGTACCGCCCCGTCAGCCCACGGTATCGGTCCCGCAGACCGACTCAATGAGAGGATTGCGCCCAGCAATCAAGTCTGGTGGAACCGCCTCATCACTGGGGTCCAGACGCACAAGTTTTTGTGCGTTGTTTTTGTTTTATAAGGAGAAATCAGATGGATCATGCTCACGACGACCAATTATTTGCCATGCGGCACAGTCTGGCTCACATTATGGCGACCGCAATCCAGGAGCTGTATCCATCGACCAAATTTGGCATTGGGCCGGTGGTAGAAAACGGTTTTTATTACGACGTTGATGTTGAGCCGCGCCTTACTGAAGAAGACCTGCCTAAGATTGAAGCCAAGATGAAAGAAGTTATTAAGGCCAATTATCCGTTTGAGCACTCAACTATGGGTCTTGATGAAGCTCTTGGCTTCTTTAAGGGCCAAACTTACAAGATTGAGTTAATTAATGACTTAAAAAATCACGGTACTACGGTGGCGAAAGATATTGATCGAAGCGTGATTGGCGCGAGTGACGAGGCCAAAGTAGACGAAGTGGGTATATATACCGACGGTCCTTTTACCGACCTCTGCCGAGGGCCACATGTTGAAAGTACGAGTAAAGTAGGTGCCTTCAAACTCATGCGCCTATCTGGAGCGTACTGGCGCGGCGACGAAAAGAACGCGCAACTACAGCGCATCTATGGTGTAGGATTTACAACAAAAGACGAACTCTTTAAATATCTCGAACTGTTGAAGGAAGCTGAAAAGCGAGATCACCGCAAGCTGGGCAAAGAAATGGATTTGTTTGTGTTTAGCGATCTAGTGGGGGCCGGCTTGCCTTTGTTTACCCCCCGCGGAACGGTGATACGCGACGAGCTCAATAATTTCTCACAAGAACTACAGGGTAAGGGCGGTTATCAGCGCGTGGCCATTCCGCACATGACCAAGGTTGAGTTGTACAAAACTTCGGGCCATTACGACAAGTATCCGGAGCGCTTCAGTGTGACCAGCTTTGAGAGTGACGATGAGTTCATGATGAAGCCGATGAACTGTCCGCACCACACCCAAATTTACGCTAGCCGTCCGCGGAGCTATCGAGACATGCCAATCCGCTACATGGAAACGACGGTTGTCTACCGCGACGAGAAGGCAGGCGAGATGATGGGGCTGAGCCGGGTTCGCGCCGCTACCCAGGATGATAGCCATGCCTTTGTTCGACCAGATCAAATTGAGAGCGAGTTTGAGTCTATCTTCAACATGATTAAGATCATGTATACCGATGTTTTTGATATGCCGTATCGCGTGCGGCTGGCTTTCCGGGACGACACCGATAAGTATTTTGGTGATATTAAATTATGGAACTCGGCTCAAGCCTCGATTCAGAAGATTGCCGACAAATTGGGCGTTAAGTACACCATTGAAGAGGGTGAAGCAACGTTTTATGGGCCCAAAATTGAGTTTGTAGTGAAAGATGCGCTTGGACGAGAGAACCAGTGCGGCACTATTCAGCTCGACTTTGTACAGCCAGAACGATTTGGGCTGGAATACACCGATGACAAGGGCCAAATGGTGCGGCCGGTGATGGTCCACAAGGCGCTCTTGGGATCACTTGAGCGATTTATGGCCGTGATGATTGAGCACTATGCTGGTGCGTTCCCATTGTGGCTGGCGCCTGAGCAAATACGGTTGGCACCCATTAATGACTCGAAAGAGATCATGGATTACACGTACGAGCTAAAAGCTAAGCTGACGGCTGCCGGGCTCAGAGCCGAAGTAGACAGCAGCGTGGAGAGCGTGGGTAAGAAAATTCGCGCGGCTGGACTTGCGAAAGTGCCATATACGCTGATTATTGGCGAGCAAGAGCGCGAGAGTGGCAAGATGAAGCCACGTCTACGAACGGGACATGCTCGCAGTGATGACGAAATTGGCGAGCTGAGTGTTGAAGAGTTTGTGGCTAAATTGGCCCAGGAAGTGGCCGACCGGTCACCTAAGAGTTTATTGTCCTAATGAGTATGCAGTTTGGCCGCGCTTATTTTGCGAGACGCTACCTAGAATTAACAGTCAACCAATTTGAGTTCGAGCCATTCATGATTGGGGCCTTGTTTCCAGATATACGACAGCTAGGTACCATTTCGCGAGAGGCCACCCATTTGGAAGGTGCCTCATTTCGGGCCTTGGCGGAAGAGACGTCCTCGTTTCGAGCTGGCATGCTGATCCACAATCTAATCGATACGCTGCGGGTCGGTTATCTGAAGGAGCATGGCGTGGATGAGGTTGATGACATGCTCTTGGCGACCCCACAGAAGCTCATCGAGGATGAACTGGTTTACAGTCATCAGGCTGATTGGTCGCGAGAGATTAAGGTGCTCGATAAAGTGTTAGATAATGAACTGGCCCTGGTTCAAGAGGCAACGGTCTTACTGTGGCATCGGATCATACAAGATTATTTTCGTGCCGGACCGACGCCAGCAGCATTTGAGATTCTTGGTTTGCAGTTAGTTGGTTCGTCGCCTAAATTATTGGCAAATATCGAGCAACGACGCTTGTCGCTAGGTCAGGATCGGGAGCGCCGAGCATTGATTAACTCGTTTATAGCAGAGTTTGATCGACTGGTGGTTGCTCATGGCTAAACCAGTCATTGCCATTGATATTGATGAAGTGTTGGCACCTTTTAATGAGCGGATACTGGCGCATTACAACCGCATCGACGGGACGAGTATTGAGGCTCATGAGTACGGCGGTCTGGTTGATTTTGAGGATTTGTGGCATATTCCCAGAGCGGAGGCAATCGTCCGATTTGAGGAGTACCATCGTCATGGTCATTCGGGTCGTCATGAGCCCATGGACGAATCAATTGCGGCTGTGAGTGAGCTCAAACAACACTTTGAGCTTGTGGTTATTACCTCTCGGCAGCTGGAGTTTCAGACGGTAACTACCGAGTGGGTAAAGCGCCACTATCCGGGTATTTTCCGGGATGTCCATTTGGCTAATTATTGGGATGAGGATCGGCCTCGATCAACCAAGGCGGCAATATGTCAGCAGAGTCATGCTCAGGTCCTAATTGATGACGACCTAAAGTATGTCACTGAGGCTGCCGAGGCCGGATTGCGAGGTATATTGTTTGGCGACTATTCGTGGAATCAGGCAGGCACACTGCCACAGGGAGTAACTCGAGTTCATAATTGGCGTGAAGCGGTTATATTGCTAACGGAGGGGCTATGAGTCATAAACCGGTAATTGCGGTAGACCTGGATGATGTGCTCTACCCGACGGCCCAGCACTTGGCTGACATCGTGGGCGAGCCGTTGGGAATTGCCATCGATGCATACCACGGTGACCGGCGTTTGCGCGAAGTAGTAGCGTCAAAAACAGGTATGAGCTTAAATGAGGCGGCAGCTTTGTCGCGTAGGGCCTTTTTGCACGAGGACTTTGCAGTGATGAAGCCGTTTCCAGCTGCGCTTGAAGCCATTTATGAGTTGGCCGCAACACACGATATTGTGGCAGTTACGGCGAGATCTAACGAAATTCACGCAACTACCAGGCGGGTGATTGAACGTGATTTTGGGAACCTGATTCGGGAAGTTTATTTTCCAAATACAGAGCGCTGGAGTGATGAACCAATCGATAAATTGCCGCATTTACGCGAAGTGGGTGCCGTCTGGCTGATTGACGATCGCTTGTCACACGTCGAACACTTGGGTGAGCTTGGTATTCATGGCGGTCTGTTTGGAAATTACCCTTGGAATCAAATTGATGCGTTGCCGCATGGGGTGGTGCGGCTGGCTAATTGGCCTGAGGCAGTTAGGGCAATTCGGGATGGTGGAGTGCATTCGTTATCATGAACCGGGAAGGTAGTTTTGCTGAAAAGATCCACACTTACGTTGCGATGATTCCGTTTGGCCGTGTGATGACCTATGGTCAGTTGGCAGCATTGGCCGGAAGTCCTCGCGCCGCGCGGCAAGTGGGCGGGGTAGCGCACTATGGTCCGGAAGGTTTACCATGGCAACGCGTAGTCAATAAGCATGGTGGAATGGCGGCCGGATTTCCTGGTGGCCCTAGCGCTCAGGCGGAAATGCTAGTAGCAGAAGGCGTTACCCTGAATGCGCAACAATGTCTCGACATCGAACGTCTGATCTGGTGGCCGCCCGAAGATAGTGATTAAATCTATATTAAATGAAGTAATAATTACAACAATGCTCGACAAAAATATACAAATAATTACCATTCTTGGCCCTACTGCCAGCGGAAAAACCGACTTAGCACTCGCTTTGACCGCTAAATATAACGGTGAAATTATTTGTGCTGACTCGCGGACAATTTATCGGGCCATGGATATTGGTACGGCTAAACCATCCGTCGAGGATCAAGCAAAGGTACCGCATCATCTGTTGGATCTTATAGATCCTGGTGAAACCTTGAGCGCGGGCGCCTTTAAGCGTCTGGCTGAGGCTAAAATTGTCGAAATTTCGAAGCGCGGCCACGTGCCGTTTTTGGTAGGCGGCTCTGGTTTATATATCGACGCGGTGATTTATGACTACCAGTTTCCTCTAGCCGCGCTCCCAGGTCTACGAGACCAACTTGAAATGTTAAGTGATAATGAACTCCGCCATAAATTAGCGGCCGAAGACGAAGCGCAGTTCGTACGCATCGATACTAACAACCGACGTCGGTTGATTCGGGCCTTGGAAACGTCCGGGCAAATACTAAGCAAACGGGATCGCCAGTTGCCAAACGTTTTAACCTTAGGACTGCGCTTGAACAAGGAAGTAATGCAACAGCGAATTGAAAAACGTATCGAAAAAATGCTTCAGCAAGGCCTTTTAAATGAAGTTAAGACTATCGGCGACACGTATGGTTGGGATAGCGAAGCTCTGTCTGGGACGGGCTACCGGGCCTTTCGAGCCGTTGTGAACGGATCAAAAACCGTGGCTGAGGGTGTGTCAGACAATGTTCACGGCGATATGATGCTCGTTAAGAAGCAAATGACCTGGTTTAGGCGCAACCCCGATATTCACTGGCTTGATAAGCCCAGTGAAGCCGATGGGCTTGTCCGCGATTTTTTGGGCATGTAGCATGGTGGCATCAAAGTATGTGGCGGTTGTAACGCAATAGGCGACATTACGGAGGTTCTGAAATTTAGTGGACCGCCAGCTGCGACAAAGCGTGGTTGTCGGCGCTCAGATTTGGTATACTTATATCCAGTATCGAGCAAATAAGCGCGACGGAGTGGGGAAAATGATCGAGCAATTATTTGGTTCAAAGACCCGAGTAAAGCTTCTGAGCTTGTTTTTTAACAACCCTGGACGGCCGTTTTATGTTCGCGAAATTACTCGAAAAATTGATGAGCAAATTAACAGCGTTCGCCGTGAGTTGGCTAACTTGCTGTCGATCGGACTTATTTCATCTGAGGGTTCAAATAACCGTCTCTATTACGAAGTAAATCCAAAGTATGAATACTATGAGCCGTTGCGCGGTATCTTCACGAGCATGCCTGTGAAGTCGCCTGATCCGGTCATTAAGGAAACGCAAGAAGAAGATCAGATTATTAAGCGTTTGCGCTCAACGGGAAGTGTCAGCTTTGCTTTCCTTAGCGGAACTTTTACGAACGACTCGCATACGAACATCGATATTTTTGTGGTTGGCGATATCAATAAAGCCCGTCTGGCTAAAATGGTGGGTGAAATGGAAAAAGAGATGGGTCGTGAGCTCAATTATTCGGCTCTCACACCAGAAGAATATGAGTATCGTTTGAGCCTAAACGATCGGTTTATTACGACAGTACTCGAGGCGAAGAAAATAGTCGTCATCGATGGCCAAAAAGAGAAGCCGCTGGCTCACAGTGATGTGACGTTTGGTGAATTTATGGGCGACATCGCTCCGGACCCCGAACACCCGACAAGCCGTCCCGTTCCTGTTAGTATTAAGTCTCAACCCCGATAACGAGTTACAAAGGAAACCAATGGATTTAACATATCTTGGCGCTGGCGCCGTTAAACTATCTAGCAAAAACCTCACCGTAGTGTGCGACCCTTACACCAAAGAATCGGGCCTGCCCACCATTAATGTGCGTGCTGAAGTTGTCACTAAGTCTGGACCGGAAGGTTTTGGTGAGGTAAGCGGAGCCACTATTTCGTTTGATCAGCCGGGTGAATATGAAGCTAAAGGAGTGTCTATTAAGGGTGTTCCGGCGCAACTGCACACTGACGAGACAGGCGAGCGGGGAACCGTGTTTGCCTTTGACATGGACGGAACGAATGTAATTGTAGTTGGCAATATTGCCGGCAAACTTGATGACCGTAAGCTTGAGCGACTGGGCCAAGCCGATGTGCTCGTGGTTCCGGTCGGAGGTTTTGGACTCACCCTCGATGCTGCGGGTGCTGCCGAACTGGTTACACAATTTGAACCCAGTTACGTGGTACCCGTCCACTACGACGATGGTAAGACGGTATACCCCATGCCACAGGCAGGTGTAGATGAGTTTTTGAAGGAAATGGGGGCAACTGGTGTTGAACCAATTGCCAAGCTAAAGATTAACTCCAAGGAAATGCCCCCTGAGACCCAGATTGTAGTTCTTCAGCGGGCTTAACTCGTTTTCATTGCTCACAAAATGACCAGGATAGCCTGGTTTTTTTGGTATGGGTATTGTAGTGGTTGGAGAATCAGCCGATCAAAAACTATCAAAAAACCGTCTCCTCAGAGACGGAATGTTGATAGCGAGCGAAACTACGCTGTGGCTTCTGCTGGAGTTGTCTCGGCGGTAGCTTTCGCTAATGCTTCGCGCTCGTATTTGGCGAGAGTGCGAATACATGACGTACAAAGCTTAGCCTGAACTTTGGTAGTACCAAGGACAAGCGTGTGGCGCTGGAGGTTTGGCTTCCAGACTTTGCGGGTCTTGTGAAGCGAGAACGGTACACTGTTACCGAACTGCTTACCCTTATTACAGATGTCGCAGGCGTAGGCCATGGAAATAGTCCGTTTAAAACCTTGTAATCTTAGCGAATGTTTACAGATAAGTCAATTGCTACGTGAGGGGTCGCGGGTGCGACCCCTCACGTATGAGGTTGTTGGGCTCAGACGGCCACTAGCTTGGTGCCGGTTGCTCCAGAGCTGGTCGCTTTGGACAACTGTGCCTGGAGGTACCCGAGCGACGACTTGCGGTAGGCCGGCGTGACCGGGTGGCCGATGAACGCTGTGACGTCGGCCACGATGTCCCCGAGGGCGGCGCGGATCACTCGACCTGCCTCCAACGCATTCACAGCGGCGTTGGCGGCGCTGCCATCATTGATCGTGACGCACACGACACGGCGTAGGAAGGTGCCCGACGGGAAGGTGGGCGTGGTTTGGACGTTTGGCAGGTGGTCGAGGATGTTCTCCACCTGGCTGGCGGTGGCTTGACTGAAGGTGACGGCAACGAGAACGGGGAAGATCGACATGCGAGCTCGATTCTTGAGAGGCGGAGTTAGGACCTGAAGAAGTATAGTCCAGCCAAGAAACAAGGTCAATCGCTGGAACTGCCTGCTTGATCGATGCGGTTGGCTATGGGTAGCGGCCGGACCTGCGCGACCGTGGACACGATAGCCCCGATGGCGGCAGTAACGAGATCAAGGGCACCCTGACGAGCTGCATCGGCTGCGCTTTGTTCGCTTGTCGCGCTCGCTTCAATGACGATTGAAACAAGCGCGGCCACCACTTTCGTACCTCTCGACTTCGGTAGAAGTCGCGGTGTCAGCTCGCGCTCGCTGTATTCAAACGTCACCGTAAGACCGGTAATACGCTTGAGCTGGGCCGTGAGCCGGGGCACTGGCGTTTGCGGCTGGACACGCAATCTCACTTGGAAGAGAGCTTCGTAAGACATGTAACCTCATTTCAACGAGCGTGGATGGATTTGAGCGTGGCGCCATGATAGCCCCGGCGACAATCGCGGTCAACCGCGATACAATAGAGGCTATGTTGGATTTTCAGACCGTTGCCGCCAGTTTGGTTGCGCTTTTATTGGGGCTAACGCTCCATGAGTTTGCTCATGCGTTGATGGGGCATTATTTGGGTGATACGACGGCGCAGGAAGCTGGGCGCTTATCGGTGAACCCATTCGTACATATTGATCCGGTAAATACCTTAGCGCTGCCATTGCTCCTCATACTAGCGGGTTCGCCCATTGTGTTTGCGGCCGCCAAGCCAGTGCCATTTAATCCGTGGCGGCTGCGCTACGGGCGTTGGGGAGCGGCCATGGTAGCCGCTGCGGGGCCCGTAACCAACTTGCTGCTTGCCATTATTTTTGGTTTGTATTTACGCTTTGTGCCCATGGGCCCCACGATTGGGCAATTTTTCTACATCATTGTGGTAACAAACGTGTCACTGTTTGTGTTTAACCTAATTCCGTTTCCGCCGCTTGATGGCTCGCGCGTACTGTATGCGGCCGTGCCAATCCAGATTCGAGAAGTTATGGACCGGATTGAGTCGATTGGTTTTATGGCGATCGTAATTTTTATGGTGGCTTATTATTACCTTGGAATCGGTCATTTGTTCTCGGTATTGGTTTTTCGCATTGTGCAGCTCATTGTGCCAGTACCGGGTTTCTAGATTCTGGGCGAAGATTGGCCTCAAAATTGGAACAAGTTACGCTTGGAGACGTGCAACTGAGCCGATATAATAGAATCAACTCGGCGGCGTTCGTTATGGTTGATCATTTTTCTCTGTAAACTTTTATCGGGAATTCAAGATTGCCTCCAACCTCGGTTGTGAGTGCTGCGGACACCCACCTGCTTTACGCAGGGAAAAGTTGGATAACCAGACGGCGCTCGCGGAGCTAGCAATTATGTTGGAAAGATAGCCGTGACCTACGCGCAGCTGAGCTGTAATTTTGATCCCGGTTGGAGAGTAGCGCTTGGCAGTGCAGGCGAACCTTTGCAAGCGGTTCACCAGTTTTTAGACGCCGAAATGGCGGCTGGTCGCCCTTACTTGCCTGAGTCTGAGCTCGTTTTGCGAGCTTTTAAACAGCCACTCAACCAAGTACGTGTCTTAATTGTTGGCCAAGATCCCTATCCCACGCCTGGGCACCCAGTCGGGTTATCGTTTGCCGTGGGAGCAGGTGTGAGGCCATTGCCGCGAAGTTTAGTAAATATCTACGCCGAGCTTGAGTCCGATATGGGGTATCCGCCTTCAACGAGTGGCGATCTGAGCCCATGGAGCCGTCAGGGTATATTGCTGCTCAACCGAGTTTTGAGTGTTCAGTCGGGCATTGCCGGATCTCATCGAGGGCGTGGTTGGGAACAATTCACTGATCAAGCGGTCCGTGCTCTTGTAGCGCGAGACAAACCCCTCGTCGCAATCCTATGGGGTAATGACGCGCTTAAACTGCTGCCTTTATTGGGCACAACACCGGTTATAACGAGCGCACACCCCAGTCCGTTATCAGCGCGCCGCGGTTTTTTTGGTTCAAAACCATTTTCGCGGACCAATGCATTGCTAGAGCAAATGGGCGCAGATCCAATCGACTGGCGCTTGCCCGCAGCCTAGTTTTTGGGCATACTTACTGGGTCCTAACATTTCGGGGTGTGGCGCAGTTGGTAGCGCGTACGGCTGGGGGCCGTGAGGTCGCAGGTTCGAGCCCTGTCACCCCGACCATGAATTATTTGTTGGCAAGCAGCACGTCTCCGGCGATGCTGTTTTGTTTTGGAGGTGACACTGTTATGCTGAGACCAACATGACTGCTAAAATACTCGAAATATTTGTGGTGGCTGCGGTAGTATTTGCTACTATCGATTTGGTTTGGATCGTAGGTGTAGTCAATAAGATGTATCGTGAGGAGCTGGGTTCGATTGTTCTCAAAAAACCGCGGTCGCTACCGGCGGTGCTGTTCTATCTTATTTACATAGGTGGGCTCGTATATTTTGCAATATTGCCAGCCTACAACGACGGTACGGCCTTATCGGCCCTACGCGATGGTGCGCTCTACGGACTATTTACTTACGCCACGTTCGACCTCACTAACTGGTCAGTACTCGAATCGTGGACCCGCAAAGTTGTATTGGCCGACATCGCCTGGGGAATCGTAATTTCAGGTACGGTTGCGGGGTTAACGCGGCTGATAGTTGGGTAGCCAGCGATGCTTCATTCTTTGATAACGTCCGTAACTCATAGCGCGGTCATGTTCACCTTGTGGTGTAACTTAGTTGGCGCCATGATTTTTATGACGCTGGCGTTTGCTGTAGCTCAGTGGCGTAAGCGCTTGGATATAGCCGACATCGCGTGGGGATTGGTTTTTATTGTTATCGCCGTCACGAGCTATGCAGTTGGTGGTACGAATTCGACGCGCCCATTGGTGATGACAACGCTGGTAACGCTATGGGGACTGCGTTTAAGTGCGCATATTTTCCTCCGGTTTATTCGTAAACCTGATGAAGACCGCCGTTACGCGGTCATGCGTGAGGGATACGTGAAGCATCCCGTTTTGCTACCTTATTTTAAGGTTTTTATTTCGCAAGGTTTGCTGGCGCTCGTAATAACGTTACCGCTAACAATCGCCTGTACTACCAGCGACTATTATTTTGGTTGGTTAAGTGGAGTGGGAGTATTTATCTGGGGGATCGGTTTCTTCTTTGAGACGCTCGGTGACTCTCAGCTTATGATGTTTTTGGGTAACAAACGCAATAAAGGGAAGTTGATGACGACTGGTTTGTGGAGTTTGACGCGTCATCCCAATTATTTCGGTGAAATAACGCAGTGGTGGGGCATCGGTATTATTGCTTTGGCCACACCGTACGGCTGGATCGGACTGCTTGGTCCACTTACCATTACGTTTTTGATTGTGAAAGTTTCCGGCGTACCGTTGCTGGAGCAAGCGTACGCGGGTCGGCCAGATTGGGAAGCCTATAAAGCAAAAACCAATAAACTTATCCCGTGGAGACGCAAAGCTACAGTGGTTTCCGATCCAAAAACGTCGTAAAAGTTACATCATTATACTTTAATTGTGGTAACTATGATTGATTTTTTGGTTCTTTTTTGTCATAATTTGGTTGTCAGTCGGCAAGATGATTGCTTCGTTTCGCGAAGAGGAAAGTCCGGACAGCATAGAGCAGAACGGTTGCTAACGGCAACCGAAGGTGACTTTAGGGAAAGTGCCACAGAAACAAAACCGCCTCGTAAGAGGTAAGGATGAAAAGAGTGAGGTAAGAGCTCACAGTCGACGTTGGTGACAACGCCGAGAGGTAAACCCCGTTCGCTGCAAGGTTGCTGGAACATCCCGTAAGGGCTGCTGCTCGCAGGTTCCGGTGTACGTACCGCTTGAGGCCTATGGCAACATGGGTCCCAGATAGATGATCATTGGGCCATTTGGCTTACAGAATCCGGCTTACTAACCGTCTGACATAATACAAAACCGCCCTTACCGGGCGGTTTTGTGGTTACAAAAGGCCGGCGTGGTAGAATAAGAAGGAATTTATAGCCATATGCGCAAACGAAGCGAACTTCTATTTAGTCTTATTTCGGTACCAGTCGACGTTGCGGCGCTGATGACTGCCTTTGTGACGGCATACGTGCTGCGCGTGCGGATCGACAATAAGCCGGTGGCACACCCTATTTCGGGCCATGATTTCGTGATGATTGCACTCGTAGTCATGCCATTTTGGATACTTATTTTTGCGCTGTCTGGTTTATACAACCAAACGAGTCTGCGTGGTCGGCTCGAAGAATTCGGCAAGGTGGTGGTAGCGGTATCGGGCGGCGTCATGTTCCTTATTTTGGTTGATTTTGCTTCCTCTCAGCCTATTTTTCCCTCTAAGCTGGTACCTATATATACCTATATTTTCGGCTTGGTGTTTGTGTTGGTTGGCCGGGTGGCTCTGCGTATGCTCCAACGTTACCTGTTTCGATACGGAATAGGAGTGCATCAGGCGCTGCTTGTGGGCAGTGGTGAATTGGCGCAGCGAATCGCGCTCGACCTCCATCCTGTTGCCTCTGGTTATCACCTCGTTGGCACCATCGACCGCGCTCGAGGAGCGGCTAAGCGAATGCAGGGCGTCACAGTCTACGATTCGTTGGAGCAGGCCTTAGCGGCCTCGGCTGGCGATCGGCTAGATGATATTATCCAGGCTGATTCGGTGCTCGATCAAGAAGAGATTATAGAGCTGGTTAATTACGCTACTAATCATCAGGTAAGTTACCGCTTTGTACCGAATCAGTTCGGGTTATACGCTACAAACTCCGTCTTGGGGACGATGGCTGGTATTCCCGTTATGGAGATCCGCTTAACCCCGCTGGACGGGTGGGGTCGAATTGCAAAGCGTGTTTTTGATGTAATTGGCGCAACATTTGGCCTGCTATTGTTGTCGCCATTGCTGCTCGTACTTGCCGTTATAGTAAAAGTTAGTGATCACAAGGGTCCCATTCTGTATGGTCACCGGCGTTTGAGCCGAGCTGGTGGGGAAGTGTTTGTGTTGAAGTTTCGGTCGATGAAATGGGCATATTCTACGGGGGCTAACCGACCGTACAAAACTGCTGAAGCGGCTTTTATTGCCATGGATCGACCCGATTTAGCACGGGAATTTCAGGCGAACCAAAAAGTAGCTCATGACCCGCGAGTAACAAGACTAGGCAATTGGTTACGGCGATCGAGCCTCGACGAGCTACCTCAGTTGATAAATGTGTTACGAGGTGACATGAGCCTGGTTGGTCCGCGCCCCATAATGCCGGATGAGCTTGAGCGCTACGGCGAATATGGTGCCAGCTTTTTGGCCCTTAAGCCGGGTATTACGGGGCTGTGGCAAATTTCAGGTCGCAGTGACCTAGGCTATGATCAACGCGTGAAGCTGGACATCTATTATATTGAAAACTGGACACTGTTTTTAGATATACGCATTCTTATTAAAACCGTCTTTACGATTACGAGTGGTCGGGGGGCTTACTAATGGCTGAACCTCGCATTGCGCTTGTCCATCACTGGCTAACGTCGCCTGGTGGGGCTGAGAAGGTGTTGTATGAACTACATCAAATGTACCCTCAGGCACCAATCTACACCACTTCATATTTGCCGGAAAAGTTTCCTGAATTTGCCGATGCCGAGATTCGTACGACATTTTTAAACCGAATTCCCTGGTTACGTCGCATTCATCAGCTTTTCCCCGTCTTTTTGGGGACGCCGTTTAAGCTTATCAATATGGATGAATACGATATGGTAATTTCATCGTGTGCGGCTGAGGCTAAATACGTACGTACTAAGGCGCATACGCTGCATATTTGCTATTGTCACACTCCCGTTCGATATTACTGGACAGACTACGAATGGCGACTCAATAATTTGCCATTTGGCTTTTTTAACCCGCTTGCCCGCTTGGTTTTCCCGCTGTTTATTGGTCCTTTGCGCAAAATTGACTATCAGGCGGCCCAAGAAGTTGATACGTTTGTGGCCAATTCGAAACACATCCAGTCGCGTATAAAGACCTTTTATGACCGTGAATCAACCGTGATATATCCGCCGATAGTAACCAAAAAGTTGCTGGCACTGGATCGTAAGACCAGTGATTACTATGTCATTATTGGTCGGCAAGTGGCCTCGAAGCGTCTCGATGTGGCCGTAGATGCCTTTAATGAACTTGGTCTTACGTTAAAAGTTGCGGGCGCCGGTGAAGAGATTGCGCGTCAAAAGCCGCGCGCGCGGGCAAATATTGAATTTTTGGGCCGCGTAAGCGACGAGGAGCGAGACTCGCTCTTAGCGGGTGCCAAAGGCTTTATTTTTCCTCCAGAGGAAGACTTTGGGATCGTGCCTTTGGAAGCCATGGCGGCAGGATGCCCTGTAATCGCCTATGGAAGCGGTGGAGCCCCCGAGTACGTCATAGACGGTCAGACAGGCGTATTGTTTGACGACCAGACCCCAGAGGCACTCATTGGAGCGCTTAAGCGCTTCGAAGGCATGACTTGGGATACTGAGGTTATTCGCGATAAGGCGAAGGAGTTTGATGAGGGAGTGTTTCATCAGCGAATGGGGGCTTATGTTGATGGAGCTTGGGCGGCGTTTGAAGGTAAACGTAGGAACATTTGATGAGATGGGGGCTAGCTCGTCATTAACTTGGTCGCTCAGCTAGTTCAGAGCTCGTTTGCAAACTACGATCTCGGACTTTGGGCCGGTAAGGAACGAATCAGATCGATTTTCGACTCATTTCAAGCACTTTTAATAAGTCGATAATCGACCTATACTTAAATCATGGCATTAACCTCCAACAATGGTGAGAGAATTAGCCCGTCGCCCTTAGATGTAAGGGTTCTGGTGGCGCTCCTAAAAAGGCCGCTAAACGCATATCGCGTAGCTCGTCAGGTCGAAGATGACTTTGGGCCGGGTTTCAAGGCCAGTAATGGCACTATCTATCCCTCGTTAAAGCGTTTGGCTAGTCTCGGATTTATCACCAAACTTGATGATGGAAATTATAAAACTACTCTTCTGGGACGAGAAGTTCTCGGATGGGAGTTAGCGCGGCTGAAGCGTCTTATGGAGTTGGCTCAGGACAGGTCTTGATACAAAAAAACGCCCGTTTGGGCGTTTTCTTGAAGCTCCTGTAAGCTTACTGGGCTGCTTTTACGACAGCGGCAAAGGCCTTGGGCTCTTTGACGGCGAGCTCGGCCAAAATCTTGCGATCCAAAGTTACGCCTTTTTTGATGAGCGACCCCATCAATTTTGAGTAGCTGGTGCCGTTGATGACTGCGGCCGCACCAATACGAGTGATCCAGAGGCCCCGCAGATCGCGCTTTTTGTTGCGGCGGTCTCGGTACTGGTAGGACAGAGACTTAAGGATAGCCTCTCGTGCCTTCTTGATGCTGGAACGGCGAACCAGGCTGTAGCCCTTGGTCTGGGCCCGCAGTCGCTTGTGCTTCTGGTGAGTGGTTACTCCACGTTTGACGCGCATCTTAGATTCCTAACATTTTCTTAATATTCTTGGTGTTGGCCGATGAGGATTCGTATTCCTTCACGTACTCACGCTTGAGTGAGGCTTGCTTGTGGGCAAGGAGGTGGTTGCGCTGGGCGCGGCGACGCATCAATTTACCGGTACCGGTAATCTTGATCCGCTTGGCCATTCCCTTATGCGTCTTTAGCTTTGGCATCTTTTTTCATCCCGATAATCATATTGAGGTCACGTCCGGACATTAGTGGGGCTTGCTCAGTGACGGCAATGTCGTCGAGCTGAGCGGCCGCATTGGCCAAAATTACTTGGCCCAACGCTGGGCGGCTGATTTCGCGACCTTTAAATCGAAGACTCAACTTAACTTTTTGCCCGTCCTCAAGGAACTTGCGGGCGCGGTTTAGTTTTACTTCGAGGTCGTGAGCACCGATCTTGAGGCCAAATCGTACCTCTTTGATCTCAACCTGCTTCTGGTTGCGGCGGCTTTTTTGTAGCTGTTTCGTCTGCTCGTAGCGGTATTTACCGTAGTCTAGGATTTTTGCGACGGGAGGAACAGCGCCAGGAGCAATTTCCGCCAAGTCGAGTCCGGCCTCCGCTGCTGCAGCGAGAGCCTCAGTGAGGCTAACGACGCCGAGCTGCTCACCATCAACACCAACGAGCCGAACTTGCGGCGCGTTAATTTCGTGGTTGAGGCGGACTTTGTTGATCGGATATCTCCTTAAAAGCTCTGGCGTACTATATCAGTTAGAACAGGCGAGGTCAATTGCTTCGGGCCTAATTTACTCGGGGACCGACGGCTTCTCTAAACTCACTACCAACTTTCTCAGTAATGAAGCGAATACGGCGGTCAGTGAGGCGAATAGCTATGGGTGTTCGACTGGCAACTTTGCCGTCAACCATGATGGAACTAGCGGGCGTGGTCTCAATAACCACTCGGCGAGCTAAAAAACGCGTGGTCGCGGTGTCTTCGCCAGCTCGGCCGCGGTCGCGGAGTAGCTGCCAGACATGGCCGGCAGTGCGTAAACTGCGCCCGGGATGGTCGCTCATGGTAACGATGAGGCGGTTGTCGGCAAGGGGATTGAGAAACTTTTGGTTGGCAATGGAGAGAGAAAAAATGTCGGCTTCGATTGAAATATCATCATCGACCATGATTTTGGCATGCAGACTTTCGTATGACCTAGCTTGAGTAAAGGCAGTTTTGAGCTGACTGGCACGACCTCTTAAATTGGTAGGGCTGGTGTCAACTTGTTTGTCGAGCTCAGTTTCAAATCCTAGCGTGAGGGTAGAGAGGAAAAATTTTTGGCCTGCGGCAATGAGCGAATAGGGGGTGAGCCGCCGGGCTGCTAGTAAAACGCAGGCTTGTTGCCAGCTGGTAATACCAAGCTGGCTCGATAGGCGATTAGTGCTACCAAGCGGAATAATACCAACTGCTACGTTTTCGGCGGTACCGAGGCCATTGATGACTTCGTTTACGGTGTCATCACCGCCAACAGCCACAATAGTAGTGTGGCCTTTGGCCGCCGCCGCTTGCGCCATTTTGGCAGCTTCACCAGGGCTTGTGGTTCGCGCCCACTCGCCGCCAATTCCGAGCTCAATGAGGCGCGCCCGGAGCTTATCTTGGACGTTTTTGAGCTGTCCTCGTCCGGCGGCCGGATTGACGATGTAGTAGTACATTAGTTAGCCCCAGTTTCCTTGGTCATACCGTGATCCTTGACGCTGCTCGTACCTACAAATATGCCACCCGAGCTAATAGCCAAAGTGCTAGCCGAAATATCACCATGGACTTGGCCGGTTTCGCGAACATTGGCCTCGCCGTCGGCGCTAATATTACCCTTTACACTACCTGCTATCGTAACGCCAAGAGCGGTAATGTTGCCTTTAACCACACCATTATTTCCAATGGTAACGTCGGCCGTGGTAGTCACGTTGCCGGTGAGAGAGCCGTCGATCATTATGTCGCCTTCACTGGCGAGGTTTCCTTTTACGGTCACGCCGCCGCCAATAACCGTTTCGGCACCGCTTACACCCAACATATCGTCGCGTCGAGCCATTTTACTAAGTCTCCTTTGTTACGGGTGGGACACGTTTCGCAGCTTGGGTTAGGGCCTGCTGCTCTTCAACCGAAAGTGTGTACTTACTTTTACCCAGATCAACCGGCTTAACGTAGACACGCGTACCTTCGCGGCCATGAATACTGGTTAGCACATAGCCTGAGTCGTGAGCGTCTAAGACGGCGAGGCTAAAGCTTTGGTCACCGCCCGTATCGCCAAACGGGTTAAATCGAACCAAGGAAATTTTCTGCGAGGCGAGACTTGTCATAGCTGCGAGTCGTGAATACTCGTCACTAAGTGTAGCCAAGCGGTGGTCGACCGCCGAAACGCGCTTGAGGTGCGCGGTAAGGGTAGACTCGAGGCTGCCAGCATCACCGCCGCCAAGCAATGCAGTTACTCGGTCCCGCAAACGCCGATAGACGAGCCAGCTCGAGGCAGCAGCAATAAGTGCAATTACGGCAAGGGCAAGTGCTAGATAGATCAACTGACGGCCTCATTAAGTGCTGCAACCAGTATAAGGCCAGAGCAAGACTCGTCCAACTGGGAGATTGTGGTGTACAATATCGGCACTATGGCAAAGAAGAAATCGACGAAAAAGCATCAGTTTAAATACGCGGCACCGACAACGGGCGTAGCTACCGCTGCACCGGCCGCGGTTGAGACTGCCGCAAGTCCCTTTGCCACTCCTTCGTTGAAGTCGAAGCCAGCTGCCCAGGCCACCAATGGTCGAAGTTTTGCCTACGTTACCCATGACTTGCAGCGTATCTCCGTTTTTGCCAGCATTTTAGTAGCCGCTGAGCTCTTATTGTGGTGGGTATTTGCGCACACAAGTGTCGGAAATACCGTTTACGCCTGGTTTAAGATCTAGCCCCTGGCCTTAGATGGTTGGTGCCCGGTATTGAAACGCCTCATTGAGGCGCTTTTGATTTATGTCGGTATTGTTATCCTGGTCGGCAATTGTATGGATAAGCACTGGCTAGGTACATGGTCTGGGCAAAGTATTAGTCATTCTAGGTCGGGCTCGTGGAGTAAAGCCGCATAATTCGTTGTATGTATTACAACTTTCGCTGCCTTTCGCCTACGGTATGTTGGTGCAACTTATGCAAATTGGTCAGCGGATAAAATATTAGTCGATAAATTGGGGTATCGCCTAAAGCGTCTTGCCAGGTTAAACAGCTAATACACAAGTTATTTGTGTTGTCAGTCATTATTGACTTTATTTTGTGTTGCGTTATGATCGGCCTATGAACGAGCAACTCATCTCCCACATTGAAGAACTCGGCCTCAGCAATAAGGAGGCCCGGGTATATGTAGCATGTCTTTTAACCGGTGCTGCGGCCGTGCAACGCATTGCTGATCAAGCGGGGATTAAGCGCGTTACGACCTATGTAATTTTAGAGTCGCTCGTTGGGTTGGGGTTGGTATCACAGAGCGTTAAGGGCAAAAAGACATTGTTTATCGCTGAAGAGCCGGCAAATTTACGCCGACTGCTCGATAAGCGTGCGCTTGAACTGCGCGAACAGCAGGCCAATTTTGAGACCATTCTGCCAGAGCTGGCGAGTCTCAAAAGCATGCCGGTCGACTCGCCCAACGTGAAATATTACGACTCAATCGAAGGAATTCAGACGATTCTAAATAGTTTTATTGAGCGCGGCAGGCGAGAAGATGTGGTTGAGGCGTACGGGATTAGTAATATAGACCGGGTGAATGATTTTTTCCCCGCCATTAAGGCCGCCGGGTCGAATACTAAGCGCCGGGAAGCCGGTATCCATAGTAAGTTTCTGTACACTTCGGCGCGCGGACCCATTTTGCATGATAGTGATGAGGCCAGTAATCGCGAGTCACGATTTGTGCCTCTGGACAAATTTCCTATGACGAGCGATTTTACGATTGTGGGCGATAATGTCATGCTCCTAACGCTCAATGGCAGGAATCCGCTCGGTATTACCATCACGAGCAGCGAACTGGCAGCAAGCTTTCGCGCTATCTTCGATATTACGTGGGCGGCAGCCGAACCGTTTAATCGGTAATTTCTCCTAAAATTGCAGTGTTTGCTATCGAATGTTATTTATGACATTGCTGGTTGACTCTACGCTCAATCTGAGTTAGTATAGTCGTGCTCGCTTAGCAGATGATGGTTGCGAGCAATTCAACACAGTTAGCAGAGACCACCGGGTCAATGCGGCTGCTTCTCCAGAGAATGGCAGGTGTCTCATGATTTCCTTCACCGGAAATTACGACGGCTCCAAGGCGCACCTCTAGGTTGAGGTGGTACTTGAAGCCCCGGTCGTTTTAAATTTCCGATGTGAGCACTAAGTCCTGACCGGGGCTGTGCTTATGGCGGAAACGCGAGGAATACGGAATTACCTGGCCGGCCGCCTGGTTCTTCCCGAGAGCCTCGAGTGAAGGTGGCGCCGGAGCTGACGGGGGTAGCGTCAGCTCCGGCCCATCCATTCGTCAGCTCCGGTTCCATCGATGTCAAATCGAACCCATAGGCTTATGCCTTGCACCTTGCATTCGAACACTGTCCGAGCGACGCAGCCTTATATTTTTTGAGTATGCGCTCATAATCTCTTGGATTTTGACGAGCTTCGCGGCTTGTTGAAATATTTTTAGCCCTGGCCTCACTGCATCGAGCAGCTGACGGCCGGGGCTTTGTCGTAGTTGCCCTAGATGGTTTCGTTATACCAATGGGGCACGGTTTCGGGGGCAATGGTGTTGATGATAATGCCTGTTGCCATTTCGCCGCCGCCATAAAACATGGGTACACGAGGCTCTAGCTTGATTATGAGGTGATGATTATCGCCTGGTAAGGCTTCTTGAACGAAAAAGTTGAAACTAATTAGGTCCCGGTCGAGCCGCTCGGTAACATACTTGAGACTCGTGGCCAAGCGGCGGAGTTCACCGGCAGTTAAGTCGGCCAGGCGCGTCGTGTGGCGTTTGGTAATAAACCACGCCTCATAGGGATGCGTTGAAGCGTAGGGGGCAATTGTAAGCAGTTCTGAATCAGCCGTAATCAGTCGCTGATTTTGTTCTACCTCCCAGCAGCCGAGATCACAAACAGCGCAGGTGCCGTGTTTGTCCTGGTAGCTACTAAGAGCCACATGCTCGGCTTCGATGCGTGGGGGCATAAGAGGGAGTGCCATTATTTGGCTGTGAGTGTGCGTTACGCTGGTGCCTGCCAACGGTCCGTCGTTTTTGAAGGCCAGGACGTATCTAATACCAGGAAGAATGCTCAGAGAGGCGATCCGCTCGGTATACACGCGCAATATTGTTTCAATATGGCTAACACTGAGGCTTGAAAATTCTTGGGTGTGGTCCGGCGATTCGATGACTACTTCCATTGCCCCGTAGGCATTAGGATTGGTGAGCGACACAGCGGGGTACGCATTGGCTACGACGCGTACACGCCAGTGCTCAAGGTTAGGGACCGCCAAAATTGTTGGTTCACCGTCTAGGCAAAATGGGCAGGCAGCGTTGACGACCACGTGCGGTGTGGCCAGATTAGTAAAGCCGTGGGGACGATTATTGCGCCCAGGCGCAATAATAACGTACTGGTCAAGATAGTAGTGACGGCGGAGCGCCGACAAATTAACGTTGAATTTTGGCTTTGGATGAGTGCTCACGGTAATGCTTAATTGCCTCTTCATATAACCGTAACAACTTTGTGGCCTGAGCGGAAGCACTATAGCTGAGAGCGAGACGCCTGGCGGCGGCTCCTAACTTCGAACCGAGGGCAGGGTCGTCTAGTAATTGGACAATTTTTGCGGCTAAATCCTTGGCATTGGGACGCGCGTAGAGCCCGGTCACACCGTCGCGCATGATTTCAGAGATATGGGGATCAATCATGACAATGGGAAGTCCAGCCAGCGCCGCCTCGTTTACCACGAGGCCTTGCGTATCTGCTAGCGAGGGGAAGGCGAAAACTCGCGCTAGTGCGTAAATAGCGCCTAATTTAGTTCGCAAAACTTGGCCGGGGAAGGAGATACGCTCACTTAGGCCTTCAGATTCGGCCAGTTTTATCATGTCTTCTCGAACCGGTCCTTCACCAATCACTAAGAGTTTAGCGGTCGGTTTATGTTTGCTAATGAGTGCGAAGGCCCGAACGAGTAATTCGATATTCTTTTCTCCACCGACACGACCGACAAACAGGATGACCTCATCGGTCTCGGTGATGCCGTAGTGTTTGCGAGCGGCATTTATTTCGGCTTTTGTTGTCATAATTTCATCAATACCGGTCGGTAAAATGGCCATCGGCGCACTAGTTTGCCAACCTTTGAGCTGCATCATCATTTTTTCCGATGGCGCAATTACCATATCGCAATGGTTATGAACCATGGTGACGCCGCGCTCAACGATTTTTTGATTCCATTTATCAATGCTGCGTTCAGGCTTAATCGCCGATAGGCCCGTACGGTATTCGTCCATACCGCCACCCGTGACAATGGGACCCAGCATCGAAAGGGCAATAATGCCGGGCAGTACAGCCGGGTAATGGGTGACGTATTCAAAGAGGTCCGTGTGGTATGTAGTAACTAGCGGGATTTTTTTGTGGATGGCAAAGTAAGCGCCCAGCATCCCGACCTGACCAGGCGTTTGATAATGCACAATATCGAGGCCAAGTTTATCGATTTTGCGCACGATTTGCGGTGGAAAGAATAAACTGGTTGAGTAATCGTCAAAAAATAGTCCTTTAACCGCGGGAAACCGAATAACTTTGGGGTTCGTTTCTTTATGTCTTAGGCTATCGGCCGGCGCAATAATAAATACTTCGTGCCCCATGAGCTCAAGTTGGATACGAAAGCTTTCGATCGAGTACGTAACACCATCGGTGTTGGGGAGATAGCGGTCGGAAAAGAGGCCGATTTTCATTTTATGCCTTCGCTCACGGGTTATATCTGCGGGACGTTATTCTCTAGTATAATACAGCAAGTATAGTGGTGAGTGCGTAGTTAGCGCAGCGCCTCAACAGCAAAATGAGAGGAAACCCATGAAGATTTCGGTTGTGATTCCAACGCTCACTGAGGCGACTACCATTAGCGGCATGCTGGATCAGTTTGGTGATAGCGCGAGGCGCCGTGAGCTGGACCTCGAAGTTATTGTATCCGACGGTGGTAGCAAGGACGATACAGCGGCGGTGGCACAGCGTCTGGCCGACAAAGTGGTGGTGTGGGACACGGCCAAAGGGCGTCAGACAATTGGTTTGGGGCGTAATATGGGCGCGGCTGAGGCGATCGGTGACATTATTGTGTTTTTGGATTCAGATGTGCGTATTGGCGACGCGGCGACCTTTTTTGGAATTGTGCGCCAAACCTTTGCTGATCCGAAAATTGTAGCCTCTAACTGTAGTGTGCTCATCTACCCTCAGGACCAAACCTTATTTGACGCCATATTCCACCGCAGCTTCTCGTTTATTTTGTGGGCCCTCAATAGTGTTGGCTATGGTACGTCACGTGGCGAGTGTCAGATGGTGCGGCGGGTAAACTTTGAACAGTTGGGTGGCTATAACGGTAAAATGCCCACCTCTGAGGACTTTGATTTGTTTCATCGATTATCCAAAATCGGCAAAATTAAGTATTTATTGGGCACCAAAGTCTATGAATCACCGCGCCGTTACCGCAAATACGGATACCCCAAGCTTCTCCTGCTCTGGGTGAGCAATTGGCTGGGCGCAATTTTTCACCGTTCTAACACCGCCGAATGGGAAGAGGTTCGTTAACCCTTGAGTTACTTAGCTACCATTCGTGAGGGGCGGTTCAACTGTCTTTGGACCTCCCAGATTTTGTCCCAAGTGGCCATTAATCTCCTTAACTTTGCCCTTATCATTAATGTTTACAACACGACCGGCGGTAAGCATTACGCCAATATTGTCATTAGCTTACTCGTACTAAGTTACGGGCTGCCGTCAATTTTTTTCTCAGCCATAGCAGGCGCGTTGGTCGATCGTTGGAATACGCGCTACGCCCTGCTTGGTAGTAACCTGTTGCGTGCCGGGCTGGTGTTGTTATATTTGCCTTTTCACCACAATTTATGGCTGATTTTGGCCCTGACCTTTGTGATCTCGAGTGTTGGCCAGGTGTTTGTGCCTGCAGAAAGCTCGATGATTCCTAGCCTGGTATCGAAAGAGAATTTGTTATCAGCCAACTCACTATTTGTATTTAGCTTGTACGCCTCCTTTATTGTTGGTTACGCGGTGGCTGCCCCAGTAATTGCAGTCTTTGGTGAGTTAGGCCCATACCTTATAACGGCGGCCATGTTTACCCTGGCGACGCTGGCGCTTCTAGGGCTGCCGCGTAGCATCACACCGGCCAGGATGCCCAAAAAAGACCCTGGTGTCGTAGGTCGACAAAGTTTTTCGAGCGAGCTGAGTCTGGGTATGCGAGTTATACGATCGGATAAATGGCTGGGCTTTGCGATTCGTCAGCTCACCATCACGCAGGGGATAGTATCAATTATCCTTACTTTGGCACCGGCGCTATCCTTGGGGCTGTTGCATCTACCGCTGCAGCATTCCAGCCAGTACCTGATCATTCCGGCCGGCCTTGGCATGGTAGCGGGTGTGGCTGGCGTATCTCACTTAGCTAAGCGTTGGAGTAAAATCCGCGTACTGGAGGTTGGTCTGGTGCTCGCCGGTGCCGCTCTCATGCTCCTCGGACTTACTGGGTTGTTGTATCAACCGCATCATGGACACTTCATAGTACCGGCTTCACGCATAGGGCCGATTGTGGCCGTAATGGTGTTTGTATTGGGTATGCTTAACGCCATCATTTCATCGACTGCCCAGACCTTGCTGCAGGAGAAAGCGACCGAAGAAACGCGCGGCAAGGTGTTTGGGACCATGAATATGTTTATTAACCTCGCGGCGACGGTGCCAATTTTGGTGACCGGCATTTTGGCTGACCTAATAAAGGTAACCACGGTAGTGACTATTTTGGGCGGCCTAGTCGTAGCCTACGGTTTGGTTCAGCTGGCACAGCTAAAACGCTATCGCCGAACGGGTTTGCTCACTGAATAGCACAACAAAAATGGAGGCCAAGGCCTCCATTTTTGTACCAGCTCGCTACCGACTTTAGCGGTAGTCGGCTTCAGCCTCGCGCTGAAGGTTTTCGTCATCCAGCTGGTCGACCAAATGGGGATTAGCCGCGCTGTCGATAGTTGCGGCAAAGTCCTCTTCGTACAAATCGGCTTCGGGCTCGTCAAGTCGTTCGCGGAAAGCGTTCTTAGGGGCCTCGGTGGGCGTTGCTTCGTCGGCGGCGTCTGGAATTAACTGTTCATCATCTAAATCGGTGTGCAACATGTCGTCTTGTTCCATTGTTATCTCCTCTTGTTACCGTAGCATCGTAACGCGTTTCGGGAAGATGCAATAGGGCAGCCTCACCAAAAGAAGTTCGTTCAAAATGCTTATAAATTGGTAAAAAGTGTTGCAACAGATACAACAATTCTTATGCTTAATTATTGAAAATGAGGCTATTTTTTGTTAAACTAAGCTAGTTCAACAGTTTGGGGCTGATCAGCTTCGACGTTGGGATCTTTACCAGGTTAAAGCGCAGGTCGACTGGCCGCCGTAAGCGGGCAACAAGTTGTTAAATGACAACTTAATTTCGCGGGTCAAGGCTGCCTTCACGGCTCCTTCATTCGCTCCTGTTTACGCCTAATAACGTAGACTATCGGCACCTGACTCCTGATGGGGATCCGCCGGTATCAAATCATCAGGACGCTCTAGACGGCTTGTCTCAGCCGACTAGCTAAGATTTGAGACTGCTTCACTCGTCAGTTTGTCTGGCATGATGATGGGTGACTAAGATCAAAACCAGACTATATCTGTAGTGCTTGACCAGTAACCTAACGGACCCGAGTGCAATTCTCGGCAGCTCCACCATAAATGCCCCAGCGAAAGCTGGGGCATTTATGATTTGCTATCATTCGATTATGACAAGCCAAGAGTTTAATACTATCTATAGTTATCATCGTCCGATGCTGCAATTTGATGGGGCACGGCAGCGCCCGGTTTTGGTGGCGTTTTCAGCGGTGCCGGGAAGCGGCAAGTCGACTTTGACCAGTCATCTCGTTAATGATTTCGGATTTATATTAGTGGCTAACAAACATGTGCGGGAGGCGATTGATCAAGCCGGGTTTGATCCTTCGGTGGGCAGTGATTATACTCTGACATTGCTTAATATTCTGACAGACGATACTCAACCAAGTATTGTGCTCGATCGTAATATCGATCAATGGTACGAACAAATCGTATTATGGTGTCGACAACGTAAATATGAGCTGGTTGTGGTCCGGATTAATGTTACGTATGAAATTTTGAAGCGGCGGATACAGGCTCGCCGGCCAGATGATCGTGATCATACGTTTGAGGTTTTGGATTTCTATCTCGAACAGCATGCCTTGCTTGGTAATAGTGTTGCGGTTAGCCTTGAGCTGGTTGATGATTTTGATCTGAATGAAAGTGCGCAACACATTGCCGATTTCTAAAATGTTGGGTGGCTTGCTATAATCCGGCTATGAAAACCAAGGTACTCGTAATTGCCGTCATCAAAAAAGACAGCACCGTGCTCATGCGCAAGAAGCCAGCCGGGTCGCCGCCATACACGGAGACGTGGTATTTGTTTGGCGGGGAATTAACACCCGGGATAGCCCCTGAAAAGGCGGCACAGGACATTGTGCGGCAGCAGGCGGGGATTGAGATCCGTATGACCGAGCAATCGTCCTGGGATACTGAGGTGAAGGCCGATTTGGATGGTGAAACCAAACAATTTGTGTATTTGGATGCGATTTTCGAGTATGTCAGTGGTGATCTTGTTATTGCGCCGGGGATTGAGAAGCTCGAATGGGCTCCCATTGATAACTTGAGCGAGTATGATCTGGTGCCGCCAAGCGTAGAGCTGTTTAAGAAGCTCGGTTATCTTTTGTAACCAGTCTATTTTTGCCTCTCGGCGGTGACGCGGCTGACCGAGTTCGTTCGTAGTGCAAACGTTGTTCTGCATCTGCGAGGGCACTTTCGCTTGGCAGCAGCGGAATGGGGTTAGGGGTTGCGGCTGATCTATAATTGCTTCATGAGAACTTACGAAGAGATCAGGGCGACATATAGGCCTGAGACAATAGAATATTTGTTGATTGCAGAGTCGCCTCCGCCAGAAGGTCGAGAGACTAGTAGTAGGCAGTTTTATCGCGCCGATTATGCTAGGCCAGACGATCGGTTATATGCCTACACTATGCGCGCAGTGTTTGACGAAGCTAATGCACTTGATAGCAAAGCTCTTGAGGCTAGCAAAGAGCAGTGGTTACAACGATTTAAGGCTGGCGAATTCTATATGATTGAGGCCTTGGAGACTTCGTTACAACATAAAGTGACGAAAAATGAGCGTCAGGCGTTGTTAGTAGAACATCAGAATGAATTCATTGAGCGTGTTCGAGCGCTTGCTACGCCGTCAACGAAGCTGATTTTAATAAAGTCGAATGTGTTTGTGGTACTGGCCGAGCCGCTACGGGCGGCCGGTTTTAGCGTTCTGAATAAGGAATTATTAGATTATCCGGGGCGTTTCAACACGCGCGATTACCGAGAAAAGTTAGGCGCGATGCTTAGGAACTCAGCGTAAACGTTTGATTTTCGACCGTTTGGGCGGCGCTCGTGATAAGATTTGAGCTAAATTCATGGCTACAACAGTAAAAATTTGTTCGAATTGTGGTGGCGACGTAAAGCCTAAGGCTAAGTTTTGTTCGAATTGCGGCCATGATCTCCTCGTTGCGTCGCATCATATGCTTGTCACGGACCCGAGCGATGCGCGGCCAGTCGATAAGTCGGTTGAAATTTCCGAGCACGAGGCTTATTTCATTGTTGCGCCTTATAAGTTGGCGATATTGTTTGTCACAACGCTCGGGCTATACAACATCTATTGGATGTATAAGCAGTGGCAGATGGTTATGCGGCGCGAAAATCGGCCCTTGCGGCCGTTTTGGCGGGCGCTGTTTTCGGTTATTTATGTCTACCCATTATTTAAAGCTCTCAAAATTAAAGGTGACGTCTGGCTCGCTGTTGTGTTTATTGTGCCAGGGCTCACCTATAAGTTGCCTGGTGGATGGTGGCTGCTGGGCTACCTGAATTTGATTCCATTGCTGGTGGTTCAGAGCCGGCTCAATGAGCGAAGTGACAACGTTGGTGCAGGCGGCCATTTTAGTCCGCAGGCGGTCGTTGTGGCTGTTTTGGGGTCCCTCATACTCCTACTCGCGCTGGTTGGCACGTTCATACCAGGTAACTAAACCGCGAATTAGTAATTGTAATATTTGTGTTTTTGTGCTATCATATTAGTGTGCGTGATAGCGTTTTCGTTTGATTTTTCACTTGCTCGGTTTGTTTGTACCTTCAATCGCCCTTTGGGCAGACAGGCGCGTTGCCATGACAGCAGCAATTGCAGCAGTGGCATTCAAAGTACCGCCATTCGAAATCACCCCGCGCAATTGGGGCGCAAAGCAGGCCGCAGGCTACCGGTGGGTCCGCAACATCGAGTGGCCCCACAATGGGGACGGGGAGCCTACGGCGGCAGAGCGGTCGCGGCTCGAATGGGTCGTGAACGACACAATCGCTGCGGGCAAAGTGGACATCGTTCTGGGGTCCGCGATCCACCCCGACGACATGAAACCGTCCGACAGCACCACGCCCCATCCACGCCTCCGCGGCGTCTACGCACGCGGCTGACGCGCATCCACACCACGCGGGTGGATAGTTCTATTATCAGAGCTGTCCACCCGCGTTTCGCATTTTTTGATGTCATTATTACAATAATTCCAGTACTCTCCTGGCCAGGTGAGTAGTTTTTGGTGAAGAAATGGATCATTCGTACCCTTGTTGTAAGGCCGCCAGACGCCGGAGAAGCAGCTGATAACCAGGACGCTCGCTGGTATCGGGTATAGACTTGGTCAATTGGCTCCGAAAGTTCGCCGCGGCTGAGCTTACGGCGGGATCGGTCATTGGTATTTGATGCTCGTCTCGAATGCAAACTGTCAGCTGGCGCCTTAGCCACGGCCGGGGCCATCCGGATAATACTCCATTGAGGTAGTTTGACCACCGATCCCGATCGAGAGTTCCAGGCAAGTCATTTATCGTGACGGCTTGTGAGTCGTGCGAATAGCTGGCAATAAAGCCTGTAAAACGAGATCCTTCCCGGCTTCCGAGGACCGCGACCATCGAAAGGGGATCAGACGTGCTCGCCGCATCGAAGCTGGCGCGCACAATGATCTCATCGCAAGCGAGTTGTGTCGTGAGCCACTGGCCGTTCATAAGCGGTGCAACAGTTGGTTGTACGGGGGAAGTACTCATAGTGAGCTCCAAATTGTCGATGATCAATAGCGAACGTAACTAAACTCCTCCTGCCCAGGATTGGCCCCATGGTAACACAGCCTGCGAAACAAATAATCGGCAGTTATCTGATACAATTGCGCTAATGCTAAAAGCGGTGAAGTTGGGGAGTTTGTATCTAGGTGCTGGGGCAGTCATTGGCCTTAGCGTAGTTGGCTGGCTGTATGCCCACCGTCTTGATGGCTCTGGCGCGATGGCCAGTCTGCGCCCAACTGCGTATCAAACATCTGACGCTTTGGCACCGGATGGTTCAGCCAGCAATAAGAGTACGGCACCGGTGTTAAGAGTGGCCCAGACTGATGCTGGCAGTGCTCAGGGAGCGACATATGGCGGCTCGCAAGCGGCAGCAGCAACGCCGACACCCAACACGCCGGCTGAATCGCTACCCGGACCGAGCGATTTTAAGCAGTATGATGCCTACAAAAGTGACGCGACCCATGTGTACTCCGTCGATATCCAGAAAGGCAGCGGCACGGCGGTGGCTCTAAATGACAAGGTAGTGGTGCGCTACACGGGCTGGCTTACTGACGGCACGGTGTTTGATAGTACCGAGAAGCCCGGCGGCAAACCGGTAGAGTTTCAGTTGAGCCAAGGGCAGCTGATTTCTGGTTGGGTGACGGGCTTGCAGGGTATGCAGGTGGGCGAACGAGACGCTTAATTGTACCGCCGGCGGCTGGCTACGGTTCGGCAGCACAAAAGGGCATTCCGGCTAATTCGGTTTTAGTATTTGAGGTGCAAGTGGTCGCGATTAATCCAGCTAATTAACCTCTTTTTAATTGTTTTGCTGTTTTTATTACAACTATTTTACAATTTTTTCCTATTTAACGCTCATAAATACTATTTATCTTGATCATACAATTCTCGGCAAGAATCGGCGGAAAATGGTAAAATAAATGGGCTTCGATGCTCGGCATTGAGGGGTTCCATCGTCAAAACACCGTGTTTTGACGTTCCAACATCAGAGAGGTGGCAGCTATGACTGCTAGCACCGCGCTGACACCAGGAGGTGTCGGCGGCTCGCCCAATGAACCTCGACCGCGGCGAAAGAAACCGCTGCTGGACGGCGACAAGGGTCTCGATATCATCGCTGGAGTCTGGCTCATTGCCTTTGTCCCGACCATTCTCATCATTGCGTGGGCCGTATGGGCCCAGGTGTGGGGCATCAATGTTGGCACCTTCCGGCTGGCCCCAACATGGCTCGACCTTGGCATTGCGACAGTCTTTTACCTGGTGAGCGGCTGGGGCGTGACAGTGGGATTCCATCGCTATTTCACCCACAGCTCGTTCATGGCCAATCGCCCGCTCAAAATTGTCTTGGCGATTGCCGGGCAGTTAGCGGTGCAGGGATCGGTTATTGTTTGGGTTGCCGACCATCGTCGTCACCACAGGTTTTCGGACAAAGCCGGGGATCCTCATTCTCCGGTGATACGAGCAGTCCGGGTGACGCACAAGTATGTCGGTGACCCGTCGACCGATACGCTCATCGGTACTGATGGCTATCCCTGGTGCTATAACTCCAAGGGCAAGCTCATCTACGACACTGGTGACCCCGATTCACATGTTCGCTACGGGGACAGTCTCTGGGGTGTGATGCGCGGGTTTATGCACGCCCACATGGCCTGGCTTGTATCACCCGATCGCACCAATGTGATCAAGTTTGCCCCGGATATCGAGGCCGACAAAGATCTGAAGCGCGTCGCCAGTATGTTCTACGTCTGCGTTCTGTTCTCGCTGTTTGGGCCGGCTCTGTTTGGCTGGCTGTTCACAGGAACATGGCAGGGTGCCTTGTCAGCCTTCATCTGGGCTGGTGTGGTGCGGATGGCACTGCTGCACCACGTGACGTGGAGTACTAACTCCATTTGCCATATGATCGGTGAGCGGCCGTTTGCCTCGCGCGACAAGAGTACTAACTTTTGGCCACTGGCAATTCTGAGCTTCGGTGAAAGCTGGCACAACCTGCATCACGCCGATCCCACGTGTGCTCGCCACGGAGTGCTCCTAGGGCAGCTGGACAGCTCCGCGCGAGTCATCTGGCTGTTTGAAAAAGTTGGCTGGGCGACCAATGTGAAGTGGCCCAAGCCCGATCGGAAGGCGCGGCTGCTGATTGATCAGAATGTTGTACCCGAGCGCCGCTCGTCGCGAATTGGACGGCTGGGGCAATACCTCAACATCAGCTACTGGCGTGCAATCAAGCTGGACCGTGAGCTCACGGCCTTACTAAACGCCGGTGTGGTCCCCGAAGCGCCTGAGGAGAACCTTCCGTCGCCAAGCGCTCAATCGGCCGCCGATTCGTCGAACGAAGCTGCGGCAGACACCTGAGTGTTGCCATGCGTTCGCAAACGAATGCCCGTCGTTTCCAGATCTTGGAGGCGACGGGCAGTTTACGTTTGGGCGCTGTTCTACTGGGCCCGCGCCACGAAGTAAACCCGGTCGGAGGCATCTGTCGCCGGGCGATGGAACGAATCAAAAGTATTGATGAGCTCAAATCGGCGTGAGACCGCTTTGATGACCTCGTTCAGCTGGAAGCTGGCCTCGCTAGCGTGGTCTTCGTAGACCTGAATGGTGCCGTCAGGGTGGGGTTCTTGGATAGTGGTGGTCCATTCAACCTCGTTGTCGGATACCCGCTCGATCTCCATATCGGCAATGAGGCTACCAATGTCTTGAGTATAGGTTGGCATTGCCATGAGCTTGTGCAAGCGCTCAATGCTAATCATGTCGAAGATAAATATGCCGCCGGGAGCCAGATGTTTGGCGGTAGCATCAAACATTGTTTCCCACTTGGCAAAATTTGTGAGGTGGTTGATGGTATCAAAAACGCAAATAATAACGTCAAAAGTTGTCCCTAGCTCATATCGTGCAATATCACCAATTTCGAGCCGTGAATTTGGTAATTTTCGTTGTGCAATCTTCAACATTTCAGGTGATTTTTCGATACCTGCTATCTGATATTGAGTTTTTAGACCATCTAAGATACTGCCAGTTCCACAGCCCAATTCTAACAACGTTTTGGCAGCTGGGTGGTGTTTTTTGAGGGATTTTTGCAACAGCTCGATCACGTCGGAGCGGTCGCCCATAATGGCATCATAAAATTTTGCGAAGTGATCGTAGTTTGTCATGAGGGTAGTTTACCTCAAAAAATGGCCAACCGGCCCAAGACTATGTCCTGGGCCGGTTAGTTGTCCCACAGTGCGGGATGCGGAGTGGGGTTGACTTCGCTGACTAGTTCACGCGGCGTTATGGCGCGCGCGCCTTGTGGCCTCGCGTGCATACCCGCCGTCATAGCAAACATTACGGGAGGCTTTATTCGGGGGAAGCGAGGCTTGAGGGTTCCACCAACATAATACTCGGCCGATAATACCCGCCCGTTGCAGGTTTGCTCGATGGGGCAGCTGCCGCACGACCTGGCGTAGGCCCTGAGGTCGTTATCGTTCCATAGTGGCTCCCAAATGGTAGTTAGGGTACGTCGGCCTTGACGCTTTCTGTCGACGCTCGCGGTGTTGCCAGGGTAGTCGTTGCATAGATTTCCGGACAACAGCCACAGGGCATCACAGAGCCGTAGCGGGTTCACATGTTCGCGTCGAGCGTAGCTTTCGAGCAGGCCACGCGCAGTCTGGAGTAGATCATCGCAAAAGACATTGCCGTTTGACGGGATATCTTCAAACCTCACCAGCTGGTTGGTAGTGATGACTCGCAAGACATGAAAATCAACCGGAACAGGGAAGTAGAAGAAGTCGATGAGCTTCTCGTCCATGAGAAAGTAAATGATCATGCTCACCATCTTGAACTGAAAACCCATAAACCCTCGACCGTGGCCGGCATTGCGTATTCGCAGGCATGCTTCGTCGTAGCTGCTGACGCCGGCAAAAATTTCGCGCGGGTCGCCGTGATACCGGGTATCCAGACGAAGACTGTTTTCGACCCAGATACGCCCAATCTCGGCGGCTTTGAAGCCAAGTCCAAATTTCTTCAGCTCGGTTTCAATGTAGCTGGGCTCCAGTAGCTTGGCTTTGGCTGTGTCGAACCAGTCTGGATGGGCAGCGTAAACTTTGCCCAGCGAGCTGGCGGCAATGTTGCTTTTGATACCGCCGCGCATGTAATAGCACAGACACCATAGAAATACGCTGTAGGCCCGGTTGTCTCTGACGAGCGGATCACGGAAGTCTGGGGGCAAGTTGAGCGCATCCTGAGGCACGGTGACGTCGCTGCGATTGTAGGGATAGCCGCGTTGGCTGTATACCTCCATGAGCCGACCCAGAACAAGGTCGACCTGGGCATGATCAACGATGATCTTCATGATAGGGTCCTTATCTCGATAATCGGTCGGGTGTCGAAATACGCATCGATTAACTCATAGACATACTGTGCCGTCAAACCATTCTTATCTGGACGTGGTAGGATTGTGATTATGGAAAGAGAATTACCGTTGTTTGAGCCAAGCATAATCTTATGCATTGCCGCGCATCCTGATGACCTCGAATTTGGGACGTCGGGTAGCGTCGCAAAATGGGTAGCGGAGGGTGCCGTGGTGCATTACCTGGTATGTACCGACGGTTCCAAAGGTTCGGATGACCCCAATCTCACAAGCGGTGAGCTAATAAAGTTGCGTCATGTCGAACAGCAGGCGGCGGCTGATATTTTAGGCGTGACGTCGGTTACGTTCTTAGATCATGAGGACGGTCTGACCGAGGCCAATACGGCGCTTAAACGGGACATCACGGCCGTAATACGTCGCTTGAAACCCGATACCGTGGTAATGCAAGACCCGTTATTCATGTATAGCGCGGAATTTGGGATGATTAATCATAATGATCACCGCAAAGTTGCCGAATCTGCCATGGATGCGGTTTATCCGCTGGCACGTGATCACTTGAGCTTTCCCGAACTCATGGGGCAAGGTCTCGAGCCTCACAAAGTGAAAGAAATATTGATGATGAGCTTTGAAAAAGCAACATTTTACGTTGATATTTCTACAACGTTTGAAACGAAAATGAAGGCATTGGCGGCTCATGAGAGCCAAGTCGATATTGAAACAGTGCGGCCGTGGCTCGAACCCACCTCAAAGTCGTTGGGAAAGCTAGCCGGCTACGATCGGGCTGAAGGCTTTATTCGCCTCAGCATGCGTTTGTAATGGACGCCAACATAAGCCTCGAATCGCTGCCCTGTGCCGACAAGTTGCCGTTTGATTCACGAGAGTCGGCCGGAGCGGCGGCAGTGTACGCTGGTTTCCGTTATGCTGGGACTAAGCCGCATCCGTACAAGTGTCGGTACTGCGATCGTTGGCACTTATCGACGCATGTTAATCAAAATGAGGAGCCCTAGGGCTCCTCATTTTGATTGGAGGCTTATGAGTTAAGCAATCGGTCGTTCGTAGTCGCTGTCAGCGGTACTTTCGTAATCGTCATCCTCTTCAACTGAGTGACTGAGGCCGTCCTCGTCGCTGGCGGCATCATCGCTCTCGGTGTCGCCAATACGCTCGCCAAAGCCTTTGGGATCGGCCTCGGTGGTGGCATCGTTCATATCTGAACCTGCTGGCATGTCAGCGGGGTCGGTGGCTCGGATCTCGTCATCTTCGAGCATATCGTGGTTTTGCAAATCTCCCATAGGTCTGGCTCCTCACTTAATTAACACATTAAGCCTAGCCCAGAAATGGGGTCTGCGAATATGACGTTGATGCCAAAAATAGTTCATTTTATCGGCTTTTTTTGAGCATTGGCATTTTGATGAGTACGATAAAAGGGAACCGCCCCGCCAACGAGATGCCGGCGGGGCGGCGGGTGGCTGGCTGCATCCCCAAAATCGTCTAGCAGGCTGCGGCATGCACCGCGGTCGGCCAGTAGCCAGGCAAGGCGCGAGCGAGGTTGAGGGCATCGACCTCTTCGCTTTGTGGTGCACTTCGGGTTGCGCCCGAGCTGTAGCCATACAGCGATTGGAAGCTGCCCGGGCTGGAACCCGCGGCGGGGGTAACGACGGCGAGGTTGGCCTCGACCGACTTACTCGGGCTGTTGGGCCAGAACTCGGCGAACTGATCGTGCGTCCCCATGGGGGCGAGACCCTGCAGGTACCCGAAGGCACTGTAGTTTGTGGCCACGCTGCCCGGGATTTTACCTGTGTGGTAAGCCGGACCAGCGGCGTTGACCGTGGTCCGCAGCATGATCCCACCTGGTACCCAGACGAAGACGTAGGTGTTGCCGTCGAGCGCCTTGGCGATGGGCCAACTGAGCCCAAAGACCTCTTGGCCATTGTGGATCAGGTTGTGATAGCTACCGCCAATGACCTGGCCGATGATGATGTTCTCACCTACCTGGTAGCACCAGCTGGTATCAACCGCCGGAGTGGCCGCGTGGGTGCTAGTAGCGGACAGACTCGTCGTGACGACATCCGGCGTTTTGGTGACGGTTGTCGTTGAGGTCACTGTCACGGGCGCCGGCCCAACCGTACTAGTGGGTGTCGGAGCAGTCTTGGTGACCGTGGCCATCACCGTCGTGGTGGCCGGTGTCGCCGGTGGTGAACTACTGGCGAGGGTGGTCGCCGTCGTGCTGGCTGGGGTGGTGGTTGCCACGCTGGTCGTGATGGTGCTGACGCTGACGCTCGTCGATGTGCTGACGGGTGCGTTATTCAGTGCCAGGCCAGCAACAATCGTCGTGGTTGAGGTGCTGGTAGCTGGCGATGGATCGTTGCTTGAGCAACCGGAGACCACCACGATTGCCGCGATGGCTCCCACGGCGAGCACGGCTGAGCGCATGCGTGAGATCATTGTCTTTGCCTTTCGAACGGCGGACGGGGGATGATGTTCAGGTACAGCCATAAACCGTAAATATTTTAGCATAAAAACGAAATAAAGTCTAGTAACATAAGCGTAACCAAAGCGAACGTATTATAATGGTGCTATGACGAAGCTAGATCCGAGCGAGGATTCATTACTGGGGCCAAATGCCGTGGCCGAAATCGTGTCAATTGACGACCAGGCAGTTAAAGAACCGTCTCGTAAACCAAAACGAGGGCGGTTTGGCCTGATTCTTAAGGTCGTAATCTGGTTACTGCTGCTGACTATAGCTGCTTACGTCGTAATTATTGTTCATAACGTTGCAAAAATCTCAACACAACCTATGTCGCTGAGCGGTTTATCCGGTGATAGTAATGGCCGTGTGAATATTCTGATCCTCGGTGAAGGGGACGCAGGGCACGCCGGCGCTGGCTTGACCGATACCATTATGGTGATGAGTTTTGATCCTAAAACAAGGCAGATAGCGCAAATTAGTGTACCGCGAGACCTGCGAGTAAATATTCCCGGGTATGGCTACAGCAAGATTAACGCCGCTAACGCATACGGTGGGGTTCAGCTGGCAGAGCAAACCGTGAGTAATACGCTTGGAATTCCCATTAACTATTATATTTTGACTAACTTTTCAGGTCTTAAGTCGATTGTTGATGCGGTTGGAGGACTTGATATTAATGTTAAGACCGCTCTCATTGACCCGGATTATCCGTGTGACGACAACCAATATAAGGCGTGCGGACTCAATATTGCGCCTGGTCCGCAGCATATGAATGGTTCGCAGGTGCTTGATTACACGCGCTGCCGCAAAGGTACATGTGGCAATGACTTTGGTCGAGCGGCGCGCCAGCAAGAGGTTTTGGGGTTACTGCGCCAAAAGGTACTACGTTGGCAGACCTTGGCGAATCCAGTTCAAGTAAAAGCACTGACTGAAGCAATGCGGACGAGCCTTACGACCAACCTGGGGGCAGTGCAAATGGCACAACTGGGCTGGTACTGGCATCGGGCGCAAATTCATCCGACGATTCAGTTGGTATTATCAACCTCACCGGGTGGCTACCTAACGTCAGCCTCAGGATCGAGCGACTTATTACCGGCTGACGGCAGCTTTGCTGCGATTCAAAGTCGAGTTATCAATATATTTACGGTGCCCACAGCTTCAACGGACGTTCCTAAGACATAAATTGTCATCGTATAAATTGTATTCAACGCAAAATCAGCGGCTACTAAGCCGCTGATTTTGGCTAAACGAAGCGTTTATTGAACGCTTACGCTAGTGGACGCTGAATTTGAGTTTGAAGCGTTGCCACTTGAAGCTCCGCCAGCGTTGGTGTTACCGCTAACTGTAACGTTACCGCTGCCAGCCCATTGCCGGTTCTCATTGGTTACGCCCACATTGGTAGTTGTGGTCGAATGAGACATAGCGCTGTTGTTGATGCTGACGTGGTTGCTCGAATTGGGTCCCGTGTTGCCAATGCTAACAGTACTCCCGCCACCGGTACCGGACGTAGATCCAGCTGACGACGAGGGGTTCGAGATGGTTACCCCCGTGTTGGTAGAGTTGGTGTTGCTAGCATTGCCCGTACCACCGCTCCCGTTCGCGTTGGTGTTACCGCTAACGGTGACGTTGCCGCTCCACGCGCTCTGAGAGCCTTGGTTACCGACACCTACGTTGTTAGTGGTGCTTTGGCTCCAATTGCTGGAGTTGTTCATCGTTACACCGTTGGTTGAGCTGGGGCCGGTATCCGAAATGGTGACATCACTGCCACCGCCTCCGCTCGGTAGGCTCATGGCGTTTGTCGTAGGGTTACTGACACTTACGGTGGTTGCGGTATTGGACATGTTGGATGCATTACCCGAACCCGCCCCGCCCGCGTTAGTATTACCTGTTACCCAGACATTACCCGAGCCCGCTCCCTGAGAGTTGCCGTTGTAGACACTCAAGTAATTCGAGTTGGTAGACCACCAACTTGAGTTGTTCATGAGCGAAACTTGATTGGTAGAGCCTGGACCAGTCCCTGATATGGTGGCCGATGAAGCAAAAGCCGCCCCGCTGCCGAGTGTGGCTATGAGCGCGCCCGACGCGGCGACCCGAAATAGTAGTTTATTCTGCATATGCTGCCCTCATTAGTTACTTATTAAGCATAGTCACAAGGTGCCTTTGGCACAGTGGCTAATCTGACGAACCTTATCCCGTGGCTAATCTGGGACTATCTGGAAGATTGGACGATACGGACATCTTTACAGCTATAGCCATCTGGGCCTATGCTTGAACCATAACCATTTTCACGGAAGAATATTTGTCGTGTCCCGCAACATAAATTTGAGTTTCACCCCCGAGCAGACCGGCCCAGCGCTCGTATACATCGAACGCTATTGGCATAAGCTAATTGCGTTTAGCCCACATGACCAGGGGACACTGATTGGTGTACCGCGCCCGTATTTGGTACCCAGTGTCGGCAGCGAAAGCTTTAAGTTTGAAGAGATATTTTACTGGGACAGCTATTTTATGGCCCAAGGTCTCTTGGGTACCCCGCTTGAAAGTATGTATCGAGGGATTGTCGAAGATCTTATGAGTTTAATGGGACGTTACGGCATCATTCCTAATGCCGGCCGAACGTACATGACCGGACGCTCGCAGCCACCATTTATGACGTCGATGATTATGCAGGTGTATGAACTAGAGCATAGTAAACGTTGGCTCGAACGCGCCATGGATGTGGCCAAAGAAGAATACCGCAGCGTGTGGATGGGAACGGTGCAGCCAAATTGGCGCCAAGTTTTTCACGGGTTATCGCGTTACTACGACGTAAATGTGTTAAATGATTTGGCCGAGTGTGAAAGCGGCTGGGATATGACGACGCGGTTCCACCGTCAGGCACTATCGTATATACCGGTAGACCTAAACGCGCTGCTCTGGCGTTACGAGCGTGATTTTGCAGCGGCTGCACTAATATTGGGTGATAAGGAAGAATCGCAGGAGTGGCAGCATCGGGCGGTGAAGCGCCGGGCGGCTATGAAACAGTTTCTGTGGGATGAGGAGCTTGGCTGTTGGTTTGATTACAACTTTATGACGGGGACCAAAAGCTCCGTGTGGTCGCTGGCTGCGTTTTATCCTATGTGGGTGGGCATGATGAGCGATACAGACGCTGGTCGTCTCATGCAGCACTTGCCTAAGTTTGAGGGTGAGGGTGGTTTGGCGACCACTGCTAAAGAACCGCTGGTAGTAATGGATATGCCGGCCCAGTGGGCCTATCCGAATGGTTGGGCGCCGCTGCAGCTGCTGGCAACTGAGGGGATGGAACGCTACGGCTACCATACTGAAGCAGAGCGGGTAGCGCGTAAGTGGCTGCGTAATAACCTCCAAGGCTTTGAAACGAGCGGTGAATTCTATGAAAAATATAACGTTATTGCTGTTGGAGACGAGCCGGTGGAAGGCGTTTATCCCTCGCAAACCGGCTTTGGCTGGACCAATGGGGTGTTCACGCGTTTGGCTGAGCGGTATCTGACGGCCGAAGAACTACCGCCACGAATGGCCGCGGCTAGTGATAAAACTTGGTTAGCTTCGTTGCGTTCTAAACAACATCAGCTCGCACGCGTTACTGATCAGCTGCGCCAGCGGTTGGCTTAACAATGTCCAAGGGGGTAGTTGGATTATTTGACATCGGTGCGACGCGCACACGTCTGGCCATCGCGACTTCGCCCCACGAATTTAGCGAGCACGTTAGTTTTGCGACTGATACAACGGCGGCGGGTACGAAGCAATTATTTGATCAATTGCGCGTACTTGTGGGTGATTGCCGACTTACTGGATTGGCGGGCGGTGTAGCGGGTCAGATCAACCCGCAAACTGGTACGCTATGGCACGCCACCAACCTGCCTCATTGGAACGGTATTGCCATTGGTCATGAGTTTACCCAGGCTTTTGGCGTAAAGCTGGCGATTGGCAACGATACCGCGGTGGTGGGCCTTGGCGAAGCGGTGTTTGGAGCCGGTCGTGGCCATCATATTGTGATGTACGAAACGGTATCAACGGGGGTAAATGCTGCCCGCATTACGGGCGGAGTGATTGACGAAATGGCGCAGGGAATCGAGGTTGGTGCTCAGTTAATCCTCGGCTCAGACGGCCACCTAACGACTCTGGAGGCCGCTACAGGCGGGGCAGCTCTGGAACGTAAATATGGTCATCCGCCGCGCGAACTGGCCTTGCAGGGCCTGTGGCGCAGTGAGGCGAGGCTGCTAGCGCTCGGTTTGTACAATAGCTTACTGCATTTTTCGCCCGACGTGGTGGTGTTTGGGGGCTCGATGATGCGCGATATTGAGCTGCGGGATATTGAGCGTGAGCTAAAGAAGCTGCCGCTGAAGTGGCCACGTCCGGTGCCGCTGCTGCACGCCCAGCTCGGCGATAATGGCGGCTTATTCGGCGCTCTAGCGCTGGCGCGTACGAAAGGCTTTGTTTGAGGTAGCCGAGCCTACTCGCCGACGGCGGAGTAGACCTCTTCGAGCGTGGTTTTACCTTCGAGAACTTTTAGTACTCCGTCTTGCAGCAATGTCATCATGCCGCTCTTGATGGCGGCCTGCTCAATCGCTTGGGTTGTAGTGGCGCTGGAAGCTTGCGTAATCATAGCTTCGAGCTCGGGTGTCATCGAGAGCTGTTCGATCAGGCTGATGCGGCCGGAATAGCCAAAGTGGTGACATTGTTCGCAACCGACGGATTTAGCGAGTTTGATGTGCTCTAGTGCCGGATACAGTGAGGGGTCGACGCCTTGGAGCGCAGTAGTAATTTCGAGCAGCTGCTGTTTGGTAGGTGCAACCTTAGCACGGCAATGAGGGCAGAGCTGACGGACAAGTCGCTGAGCCATAATGAGGCGAATTGAGGATGCTAGCAGCGGGTTTTCGCCGATCATGTCGATGAGTCGCGTAACCGCGGCCGAGGCTGAGGCGGCGTGGAAAGTTGAGAGCACGAGGTGACCTGTGAGGGCAGCCTGCAAGGCTGTTTTGGCGGTGTCGGCGTCGCGGATTTCACCAATCATGATGATGTTGGGGTCTTCACGAAGGACAGCTCGCAGTTTATTGCCAAAGGATTCTTGATCTTCGGATACTACTGGGACCTGCGAGATGCCGTCGAGCTCGTATTCGACTGGATCTTCGAGGGTGACAATTTTTACCTCGGGGTTGTTGAGGTGGTTGATGATGGAGTAGAGCGTTGAGGTTTTACCTGAGCCGGTGGGGCCAACCGTTAGCACCATGCCCCGTGGATGGGCAATAGCACGGTCAAGGACTTCACGCTGAGGTGGGGTGAGGAGAAGATTGTCGAGCGTAAGATACTGTTCACTGAGATTGAAAATGCGGATGACTACGTCTTGGCCGTGGAGTGATGGTACGGTCTCGAGACGCATATTGAGGGTAACTTCGTCCCCGTCGTCGTTGATCGCGCGAATAGCTAGACGGCCGCCTTGAGGTTCGTCGGCGCCCCATTTTACATTGGCACGAATCTGCATGTCGCTGGTAAACAGCTCGTAACGCTCACGCGTGAGCTCCAAAATTGGGTGAAGGGTGCCGTCGAGGCGGAAACGAATACGGGCGGAGTTTTCACCAGGCTCAATGTGGATGTCGGATGCGCCGAGTTGAAACGCCAGTTGGGCGATGGGCTCAAACATAAATTTGGGCTCGAGTCCAGCGAGGCGCGATGAAAAATCGCTAAAGTCGCCGCTTTCAATGACGTCGCCATTTTGGGCAATGGCGTAGCGGTTAATGAGCCGCGACCAGCCAATGCCCGAGATGAGGCGGTAGCTCACTTCATAGCCAGCGAGACGAGCCGTAAGTGTATCGAGCAGGTCACGCTTGGTAGATTCATTGATACCGAGGGTGAGCTTGGCTCCATCTAGAGCCAGCGGCACAATGCCATAAGCTTCCATGCCGGCTACGGTCAGTTTACCGACGAGCGGTTTGATATCAATTTTGGGGCGGGTATCAAAATATTCAACCCCAATAGAGGCGGCAAGCTCACGGGTAGCAGTTTCGTATTGGTCGCGCTCAGCTTCTGTCATAGCGATATCATAACACTACAACGCTTGTGCTTGAACGGTTTGGCGTGACATTAAGGATTGAGAGCGTAAACACTCCAGGTAGCGTTGGAAAAAACGAGATTTAGGTTCGCTAGGGCAGGAGTGTTGACTGTCCAATCGCTGGGCTCTACTACTCGCACGGCTAAGAAGTTGGGATGATACGCCGCCACGTTGGGGTCCGATGTATTTCCAACCAGAAGCGCGCTGACGGCGTCTTGGCGCCCGACGTAATCCAGATGGTAATTGTATAACCAGCCGCGATAGCCTAATACGATTGAGCGGCCGGCGAGCGTTGCCAGTGGCTGGTTTGGTGAATCAGTGGTGGCAAAAATACTATCTGGGCTGGTATTTTGTTTGGCCCAGTTGGCCAGAGCAATATCGTCGTTCGAAGCGAACTGATCGTGCAACTGAAACTCTCGTACGATCGTAAGCGTACCCGGAACGCTAAAAACGACGAGGCAGACGGCTGCAAGCACCCAGCGAGTTATTTGGCCCGAGCGCCAGACGAGGCCACCAAGGGCCAGCATGGCCATAATAAGAACGTAAAATATCAGCTTGAGATTGTCATAGGCAAACGGCTGTAGGCTGTAGACATGAGCAAACACAAACAAGATGAAGAACGGTACGAGCCACGGGCTATAACGGCGCCACCGCGGTTTCATAAGCAAGACCGCGAGGCCAATAAGTACTACGAGAATGAGGCCAAAATTGTGCCACTCGAAGCCGATGAGTGACTCGCCGGCTAGTCTCGTCCAGCCTTCAACAATATGGCCGCCGGTGCCACTGCCGATGGCGAGCTGCTGCCAGGCGAGCTGCGGCAGCGCGACCGCAACGAGCAAGGCCAATGACTGCAGCCAGACACTAAGATGAGCGCGCTGATGGAGCGCCACCCAAACAAGGAGTCCTGCCAGTAAGGTGCAGGCTGCTACAAATGAGTGAGGGTGCGCGAGCGGCAACAGGCCTACCATGAGTGCAGCGGCAAACAGCCAGCGCCGCCGGTGATGGGCGAGCGCGCTGTGCCATAAAATTGCCGTCACGAGCCATATGCCGAGGCCGAACAAAAAGGCACGCTGGGGTAGCAATAGATCGGCCACAGCGTTGTTGACGTGGACATTGATTGCATCGATGCCCGAGTAGTTTTGGGGAATGTGGTGCAGCCAAGCAAGAAGAGTTAGGCCGCTGGCACGCCAGTCACCCAGTGCTACCAAGCCGCCCGCGGCTGAGCCACACGTTAGGATGAGTATTGTGCCCAGGACAGCGCCGCCAAAACGTCCCCACAAGCGCCAGCCAAAGGCGATGAGCAGCTGTGTGATACTCCAAGCGAGTAAAATTCCCGGCACTGCCAGCGCGAAGTTCATGCTCCAGCCGCCTCGTACGAAGAGTGCGCTCAAGAAATCGATGAGAAATGGATAGGTCAGGGGCGTACCACTGGCAATAGGTAAGTCGTGTGGCAGGCTGCTCGGGAGAGCCTGGTGGCTTACGATACTGGCGTGAAGACCAAAATCGGCCCAGGTAGATCCTGCCGACATGAGGCCATTGCTGGTTGGCAGCAGGTCGTGGGTGATCATGAGCCAGGCCCAGAAAATGAGGCTAGCGACGGCAATGACGCTCCAAGTAAGCGCTATTTTACGATCTAACTTCAGACGTGGCGCTGGTTTCCCCTTGATTAACAGCCACACAATGAGCGCGGAAATAGCCAGAGAGCCAACGGGAAGCGCGAAGCGGTAGGGCAGGATAAGGCAAGGTAGCAGGATAATCCATGTAAAACCAAATAGTCCGGTGATAATACTTATGGCGGCGGTTTCGATACCTGCCAGGCGGAGCTGGAGCCAACGCGTAAAGCTATAGCCGAGGCAAAGCGCTAGGCTGAGGTAAATGATCGCGATCATACTACTTGTGCTTCCATAGTCTTAGCTTATCACTTCTGGCCGACTTGGCAGGCTGCTTTGAGCGGGCTATAGTTGCTCCAGTATGAGCTTGTTTACCTCACTTAGTCTCTTTTTTCCGGTTTACAACGAAGTTGCCGTGCTTGAAGATACCATTCGCCGGGCCAACAGGTCTTTGCTGGGGCTAAAAGTGGCTGATTTCGAGCTCATTATCATCGACGACGGCTCAACTGATGGTTCAGGGGCGTTGGCTGATAAATTGGCTGCTGAGTTACCGGTGGTCCGAGTGGTGCATCACGCGGCAAATGGGGGATACGGGGCAGCTTTGCAAACCGGCTTTGGCGCTGCCACCAAAGAATGGGTGATGTATACCGATAGCGACGGGCAATTTGATGTGGCAGATTTGGCCAACTTTGAACGCTATGTCGGTAGTTATGACGTTATGCTAGGGTATCGTTTGCAACGACAAGATCATGTCGGCCGCATCGTAAACGCCAAGGCCTGGAGCGCCTTGGTTCACCTGTTAATTGGCGTAAAAGTACGCGATTTGGATTGTGCCTTTAAGGTTATTCGTCGTTCGGCCCTCGTTCGTGTATTGCCGCTCGAGGCATCGGGCGCGGTAATTTCGGCAGAATTATTGCTGAAGCTGAAGCGAGCTGGTTATAAGTTTGTGCAGGTTGGCGTTCATCATTATCCGCGCGTGGCGGGTGAGCCGAGCGGTGCTAAACCAAGCGTAATCCTCAAGGCGCTCAAAGAGCTGGCGGCCTTACGTCGCAGCGTTTAGCGCCAGCTCTTGAGCCAGTCGTGCTGAACAAGACTTGAAGGCGAAATTGGGTTACCGTACGACAGCGGTATGAAGTAGACGAACCCAACTACAATCAGGACGAGCGCAGCGATGTAACCGTTGCGGCTGGCTTTAGAGCGGAAATGCCAGAAATGGTCGGACGTGAGATTCCAGCCCGAAACCAAGCCCAAACCGAGGCTTGCAAGTGCGATGCTATAAATGAGAGCAAATAGGTAGTGGTAGAGGAACATGACGCGATGAATGAGGCTAAACGGTAGCCAGTTGGCTAGATATGCCGTGCTAAGAAGTCCGATGGCAAAGACCCAGCGTCGCGGAATGCGGCGCCCAGCCAAAAACTGGCCGCCCAAGACGGCAAGCACGATGAGAGTGCCCCACCACACAACCGGGTTACCAAGCAAGTAAATGTTACCTTGGTTGCCATTAGGTAAAGCATCCCCGGCCCAGTAGTATACGGGACGAGACTCAATCGGCCACGTGTACCATGCCGAGCCGTATGGGTGGGTGGCGGTTTTAAGTGACGCTTCGGCCGCGTTCATTTCTACATTGAGGTCGATAAACTTATGAATGAATGACTCGTGAGCCGTTGGGCTGTAATTGGGATTACCCACGAGCGTGGCCTGGAAGCGAAGCGGCATAAACGCGTCACCTTGGCCGCTATTAGTGAGCGTAGCAAAGTGGATCGCAAACACTGTTAGATAGACGGCTGTAGGTATGGTTATAATCATGGCCAATCTGATGGCAGCTTGCTTCAGGTTGGCATGTTTTTTGACGAGATCGTAGAGCCATATGAGACCAATGAGGCCGAGCGCGCTGATGCCGGTCCATTTGGTACTTGAGGCCATGCCGCCAAGAATGGCAGCGAGCGCTACAAAGGTATATGAGCGCCAGCCAGTGCGGGTACGGCTGGCCAAATACGCGACGACAGCGCCGAGGCCAAAGAGCACGAGCATCGAGTCGATGAGGACAAGGCGTGATTCCACGAGGAGCGCGTTGTCGGCGAGCACCGCCAACGCTGCCAGAGTTGCGATGCGTCGGCTGCCGCCGAGCTGGCGAAGCAATACATATACCACTGGAATTATGAGGGCGCCGGCAAAGGCAGGCAGGTAGCGCAGATCAACTCCGGGAGCGCTGCTGGTGAGGATGGCACCGCTTTGATGGCTCAGCCAGGCCCACAACCCGAGGAGCTCTTTTCCAAGCGGCGGGTGAGGGTCAAAATAATACGAATGCGTTAAGTAGTCGCCAGCGTAAACCTTAAAATAGACTTCGTCGAAGACTACGGCGTTAGGTTTGGTGACAAACCAAAACCGGGTAATAAAAGCTGCTAACGTCAGAAGAATAAGTTCGGGGTGCACCCGTCGAAAGAATTTCATTTTTCTAGCATAGCCCAAAACACTGCTTGGCTAATAGATGTAGCGCCATGATCCGGCGTTAGTCCAGCGATGGTCGATCTGGTAGAGGCCATTGTAGTTCATCTCGGCCACCAGAACTTGATTGCCGGAGACTTGCTCAACCAACGCAACGTGGCCGTAGTAGCCGGCGGTGGTAGTAGCAATGGCGCCGACAGCAGGCGCGCTGCCGGTACTCCAATGAGCGGCTACGGCATGATAATACCAGCTATTAGCGTTGCCCCAGTTTGAGGGCACTTGGCGCCGACTGGCGACATACCAGGTACATTGGCCGCGTGAGTAGCTGTTGGCGTAGGTGCCGTACGCTGCGAGAGTACCCGGCGGCAATAAGCCGCCATTGGGGCCCGGTCCAAGTTCGGCTACGCCCACGGACGCTTCGGTAGCAGCTGAGGCAGTTTGGGTGGTGGCGAGACCGCCTGGCACAAGCAGATGGTGGCTGCCCATCACCCAATTGCTGACTGCTGCCAGCAAACACCAGGCGATGATGCCCGTCCAGACACGGCGCGAGTATTTTCGAAGCCGCAAGCTGCGTCGCCATACTCCGCGACTTACCTGGCGCATCGAAGGGCCGGGTTCGCGGGGGACGAGATAAGGGGATTGATAGGTAAGTGTCTTCATAATTCAAGCAATAGGACATATTAGCGCTTCACGTTGGTAATGCAAGCACGAGAGGATTGCCTTGGCAGCGGGGCCTTCCTCACGTATCGTTACAATTACGATGGAAAATGACCTCTCCGTAGTACCAAAAAAACGCTTCGCACGGCCTTGGCGTACGGCTTTTCAGTTTGCACTCGTATTACTTATTATGGTGTCGCTAGGTAATTATCAGTATTTTTTGGATGAGTATGCGCTGGCAACTTACCATGCTCCGGCGGATATTGCGGCTTTAGAAACTCCTCTCGGTCTGACCCGTACGGCACAGGCAATTGCGGATCGGGCGCAACCGCAAATTGATGAAAAAGCGGCCTTTAATCGAGATTGCCAGACTTCGGTGGGCGAATTAGAGCTCGGTTGCTACACGCATGGGCGCATTTATATTCTCAAAATTAGTAGCCCCAGCTTGCAACCCGAAATGGAGACGGTTTTGGCGCACGAAATTTTGCATGCGGCCTGGAACCGAATGAGCACAGTCGACCGGCTGAAGTTGGGCAATGAGCTAGAGACGAGGTATCACGAGCTTAAAGATACTGAACTCACTTCGCGAATGGCATCGTACGCCAAAACTGAGCCAGGCGAAGAAGCGAATGAACTCCATTCGATTTTGGGTACCGAGCAGACGAACTTGGCGAACTCAGATCTTGAGTCTCACTATCTAAGCTATTTCACCAATCGCGCCGCTATAGTGGCGGCTCATCAGGACTACCAGGCGGTATTTACGAGCCGCGGCCGAGAACTCGCCCAGCAGTTGGCGACTATTAAGTCGCTGGAAGCGCAGCTCGATGTGCTGAACGCCCGCATGACCAGCGATAATACCCGCGGCCTTATTTCGGCATACAACGCGTTAGTGCCATCACAGAATCGTTTGGTGGATCAAGTAAATGGTCTTATTAGAAGCTATGACGCCAGTGTTGATGAATATAATGCGCTTTCGGCCAGCATTGATTCGAATCAGCTTTCAACTGAGCCGGGAGTATAGTCTCGTCTGTTCGTAAGCGCAAAATGTTGGCTAACAAAAGAGAAAAGCGCTTGGCAAAGCGCTTTTCGTGGTGATGGAGTTTGTGTTGTTTTGTTTTGAGTACTTTTTTTGTGCAGGTACCTATAGGTAGATTAATACGCTCATGCTTGCTCGTCAAGCACACTTTTCAACTTTTTATCGAACGACGTTGCGCGCTATCTCCCGATCGGTGTCGCGGGCTTTAATACTGGCTCGCTTGTCGTAATTTTTTTTGCCGCGACCAATACCTATTTCAATTTTCACAAGATTGCGTTCGAGACCAATTATTGTCGGAACGACACTCATACCATTTTGCTTGGCAGCAACCAATTGGGCCAACTGTCGGCGGTGCAGGAGCAGCTTGCGATGGCGGGTGGGATCGATGGCACTCATTTGCCGTGACGAGTGGTCGTAAGGCGTAACATGCGCCCCCATGAGCCAAGCCTCGTTGTTTTGGAGGCCAATAAAGCTGCCTTTAAGGCTGAGCTTAGCTGCCTTGATACTTTTAACTTCGTCGCCCGTGAGCACGATTCCAGCTACCAATCGCTCGTCGAGCTGGTAGTCGTAGGTGGCGCGTTTGTTTTTGGCTAGGAGTTTCATTGCTCTATGGTAACAAATCGGTAAGGCCAACAGCTAATGAACGAGCAAAAAGGGAACTGACTAATGAGCCGAATTGCGGCTCAAGCCTATTCCCCGTTATAATCAGACAATGATTCGCCAACACATTGCAACCGTGCTGCAGCAAGCCGTAAAAACTAAGTATCAGCTCGACGTACCGGAAGTAGAGGTAACACTTGCGAGTGGCGAGTTTGGCGACTACGCCTCTAATGTGGCTTTTGGATTGGCAAAACAGTTAGGAAAAGCACCACGCGCGATAGCTGCTGAAATCGCCGATGGCTTGTCCGACGATGTAATTGCTCGCGCCGAAGCGGCGGGAGCAGGGTTTATTAACTTTGATCTCACTGATGAGGCGCTATTAAAGCGGGTGGCTGGGGCAACAGTGATAGCGCCAACCTATGAGGGTAAGGTGGTAGTAACCGAGTACTCAGATCCTAACCCCTTTAAGGTGCTGCACGTTGGGCACCTCTATACGACGGTGGTAGGGGACGCTATTAGTAACCTTATTCGCGCGGCTAGTGGCCAAGTACATCCCGTTAACTTTGGTGGTGATATTGGTTTACACGTTGGAAAAACGCTGTGGGCAATCATTCGCGATTTTGGCGGCGAAAATCCGGCCAAATTAGCAGATATTGTGGAGGCCGATCGTTCTGAGTGGATGGCCGGGTGTTACGTCGCGGGCACGCAGGCTTACGACGCCGATGAGACCGCTAAGGCGGCTATTATGGATCTTAATGTTCGGGTCTACAAGCTGGTTGATGATAATGACCATGAATCTGCCCTGGCACAAATATATTGGACGTGTCGCGGTTGGAGTTATGATTATTTCAACCAATTTTACGCTCGAATTGGAAGCAGTTTTGAACGTTATTACCCAGAAAGTGAGACCGGTCCGATTGGGCTTGCTACGGTTAAAGACCAACTGAAAAAAGGCGTTTACAGCGAGAGCAAGGGGGCAGTAGTTTTTGACGGTGAACCTTATGGGCTTCACACACGGGTTTTTATTACTTCCCAAGGTCTGCCAACCTATGAGACCAAGGATCTGGGGGGCATTATATCGAAGTGGAACGATTATAAGTTTGACCGCTCCATTGTGATTACTGGCAACGATATCATCGAATATATGAAAGTCCTGCTAAAAAGCGTAGAGCAGTTTGCTCCCGAGCTAGCACTGCGAACTACTCATATAACACATGGCAACGTAAAACTCTCAGGCGGAGTAAAAATGAGCTCGCGCAAAGGTAATTTTTTACGGGCATACGACGTGCTTGATTTGGTAAGCGAGGCCAACGCCTCAGCCAATGGCAATAACGATGACACTGTTATGCTGGGTGCGGTTAAATACAGTTTTCTCAAATCACGCGTTGGTTCAGATATCGTGTTTATTCCCGAAGAATCAGTGGTGCTTGATGGCAACAGCGGGCCGTATTTGCAATATGCGCACGCGCGGGCGCGAAGTATTTTGGCGAAATCTGGAGGTCTAAAACCTCAGACTGCTTTAGGACTAGTGGGTGATGAGCGAGCCCTCGCGGTGAAGATTGCTGAATATAGTGACGTAGTGGACCGAGCCGTTGCCGAGTTATTGCCGCATTACGTCTGTACCTATTTGTATGAACTAGCACAAGTTTTCAATCGATTTTATGAACATAACCGTGTGCTTGGTGATGAGCGAGAAACGATGCGACTCAATTTGGTAGCTTGGTATGCGGGTGTTTTGAAAAGCGGACTTGAGCTGTTGGGGATCGAAGCACCCGAACGTTTATAGGTAGAGTTGCCACCGTTGCGATCGAAAATTGCGCGTGTCGCACAATACTAATGCGACGGCTGAAAACTCACAATTCGTCCATCAGCGCTGGCATAGTAGGTTTTAGAAGTTGGATCGTAAACGGCGTCGCTTAAGACTTTGATGCCGGACAGCGAATATTGGCCGATAAAACTCAGTGTCGTGGCGTCCGACCAAACGCCAATGCGGCTACTGGACGAGTCTACGCCAATGAGCTGGCTTGCGCTGGTGGGACGGAGCCTAGCCAAATTCGTAAGTCCCGAACGCGCCGGTACACTGGTAGTGGCAGCCCCCGCCAAGTATTGGTAGAGACCGTCACTACCCCCAAGGTAGACAAAACCATCAACCGCTAGCGACGAGGGGTTTGGCACGGTAGTTGTGCCGCTGAGGTAAGCGACGCCGGGCGAGAAGCCGGTGCTGGTACGAACATGTTTTTCGATTTGGCTTCCTGAGAGTAAGTATAAGTTCCCGGCGTATGAGGATATGGCGCTGGCTGGCTCCCAGCCGCTGAGACCCAATGATAATTGCGCTAGCGAATTGCCGTTGAATTTATAAAACCAAACGGATGGTTGGGCCGTTAGCAGATATATCCCGTCACCGGTGCTCGAAAGCGTGGTGGCGACAACCTTGCCGACTTTCGAGGTATCAACTGAAGCCTTTTTAACCAAATTTGTTGCTAAATCTACAACATATATTGTGCCGTTCGCGCGATCTACTGCATAAACCGAACCGGCATTTACCTCAATAAAGCTTGGAGTAGCACCTTTAAAGGCAGTGAAATTTGCTACTGTGGTTGGTGTTACCATTACGAGACCATCAAGCTGGTTGAGGGCGCTATTAACGCTGGCCAGGAGAAGGTTAGAAGTTTTTGGAGCCCCTGAGACGAGCGTTGCCTTGGCCAAAAGTCGGTTAAGTTGGGTTTGACGCGGCGTGAGGGAAATGAGGTCATTTTGTACCGCCGTTAGGGCAGCACGCTTGGAGTTGGGGTCGGTTATTTGCGTGGCCGATATATAGTTTTGATAGTCATGTTGATATTGTGTCAACAATTTGTCATTTGCACTCGTAGTAGATTGGTGCCAAACAAAGCCCCCAGCAATAACAATTAATACTGCGAGTCCAATGAGCGCCCTGCGAGCAATTCTCTGGCCAGTCCACATGCTTTTACTGGCTTCAGCTGCCATGGCGCTGACTTGTTTAATCTTAGGCCTGGTTTGATCCCATCCCGAACGAGCAGCACGCCCGGCTCTAAGCCCAGTAGCCATTGTCGCCTGAGCAATAGGTGCGGCCATGAGCTTCGCCGCCTCAAGGGGATTATCGGGCGCGCCTAGAGTGACGTCGCTAGGTTGGTCGGTACGAACTTGCAGCGCGGCTAATTCGGGAGTCGTAACCTCAATGACAAGGGCAGCAATCCGGCTGGCATCGCTGCCTTTTAGTAGCTCAGTGAGCTCGGCGATGGCCGTATTAGGACTGGTGGAACTTACGACGTCGTGGAGCTTAGGTAAAGAGATCTGGTGTACGAGCGCAGGTGTGGCCATAAGGATGTGATCGCCGGCCTCCAGAAGCCCGCTTGCGACCAGACCAAAAGTCTTGGCCGGACCAGTTGGTCGGCTGCCCGTACTGGTAGTTATTCGTGTGCTAGCGCCATGACGATACAGATACGCCTCTGAGCTGCCGCTGTGAGTGAGATGCAATTCGCCGTCAGATTGAACTGCAACGACCGCGCTGAGTTTACCGATCCAAGACGCATTGCCTTGATTTACGAGCTCGCCCAACGCACTATTGGTGGCTTTAGTAGCAAACTCGAACCGAGTGAGCGAGTCGTTGTCGCCTTGCGCTGGGTCGTAGTATGCAGTCTGAAACGAGTTGATAATCGTATCGCCAACATCTTCGCCAGGACGGCCTGAAACGAGGACCTCGACAATTATAAAGAGACTTCCTAGTCTGCTTAGTGGATCGTCTGCAGTGAGCTCGTACACAACGGCACTGACAAAGCTCGGCACTTGCTTCGGCCGCTTGGCGTAGGGAACGAGCCGTGCTGTACGAGTGATCAGCTCCATCTTGCCCACACTTGTTATGCTTAATATTAACACGCAAGAGTCTATCTGGACAGATGGTGTCAAATGCTGCGAGCTCCTATAAGATAGGAACATGAATGATTTGGACGGCCTTAACGACGCGCAGAGCCAAGCAGTAACGCATGTGGCTGGGCCGCTTCTCGTGGTGGCGGGTGCGGGCACAGGTAAAACCAAGGTTATAACCAGTCGGATCGGATACTTAATCTCGAATGGTCATGCGAAGGCGTCTGAAATTTTGGCTTTAACGTTTACCGAAAAAGCCGCCCGAGAGATGAGCGAGCGGCTGAGTGGACTCATCGGCTGGGAAGCCTTGAGTGTATCGACCATGACGTTTAATGCCTTTGGTGCGCAGCTACTGGGTGACTATGGGGTTCATATTGGTCGTAAAACAAACGGCGGATTACTCAACGAAACCCAAAAAGCGTTGTTACTAATGCAACGATATGACGATATCACGTTCAAATATTACGGTCCTCAAGCCGATACGTACGGCTTTGTATCACAAATCATAGAATATATTGGTAGACTTCAAAACGCTGGTGTTTCGGCAAGCCGATATAATGACTTTGTTGCGAAATTGGTTAAAAACGAAGAGCTTAGTAGTGCCGACATTGCCGAGCAGCATGACTTATCCTCGCTTTACAGCACCTATGAAGCGGCCAAACAGGCAACTGGTACCTACGATTACTACGATCAACTGGCGTTGCCTCTAGAAATACTAAGGCGTCAGCCTCATTTGGCAGCACGGCTGCGTAGGCGCTATAAATACATTTTGGTTGATGAATATCAGGATACCAGTCCGGTGCAGGACGCGCTGCTGAGAGAATTGGTTCCGCCTGGTGGAAACTTGTTTGCCGTGGGCGACGATGATCAGGCGATCTACGGGTTTCGAGGCGCGGACATTGCAAATATCTTAGATTTTACAAGCCATTATCAGGTTGAAATTCCGGTCGCGTTGGTGCAAAACTACCGCAGCGGCCAACCCATTCTAGACGCGGCATACCGGCTGATTGTTCACAATAATCCCGAACGGCTGGAGACGAAACTGGGACTTAATAAACGGCTCATTGCCGCTGACAATGATGGGATTGTAGTGTTTCGCGCCTACCGTAGCCCGAGCAGCGAGCTGTCAGCGGTCACGCAAGACTTGCAACAACGATTGTTCAATGGCACGAAAGCGAGTGATATGGCGGTGTTGGCTCGAAGCAACGACAAATTGCGGCAGTACGCAACGAGTTTGCGACAGCGCGGTATCCCATTTGCTATCTCAACGGCCGTTAATATCTTTGAGCAGCGAGAACTAATTCAACTGTGGTACGCGCTTAACTGGACCGCTAATATAGTTCGCGAAGAGGCCATTGGGCACGTTGCAATGGGCCCATATGGCGGTATGAAAGCTAGTGAGTGGCGCGAAGTAGCTGATACGGCACGCGCGGACCTCAGCGGACTTGAATCGGCACTGCGGGCGGTAGCAGATGACGGCCAAGAAGCTGCTCAGCGGTTGGTGGTGAAATTGGATACTTGGCGCGAGTGGGCTCTTGAGCTGAGCGTGGGTGAGCTAGCCTACCGCATGGTATTTGAGGCTACGGCCGATGAGATTCCCGTGGGACTGGCATTGCGAGAGCGGGCGATGGCCAGCGATGGCGACACCCAGATGCGGATTTTTCGCGTTTTTGATGACTTGGCTCGGCTATTCGGCCAAATGAACGACTACCTGACGGTGCAAGAGCTGACCACTGGTGATCGCAGTTTGGCCGGCTACTTAGCGGTATTTCCGGTGCCACCCTCACTTGAAGTGAGTGAGACCGATGGCGAGGCTGATGGTATTCAACTGCTGACAGTTCATGCCTCCAAGGGATTGGAGTTTCCGGTGGTGTTCCTCGTTAATACCACCGAAACTGCTTGGCGTGAGCGTAGCGGAGGTGGCGGACTGGTAGTGCCGGAGCAGTTGCAAATCACTCAGGACCTGCCGGGCGTTCATGAGCAGCGCCGGCTGATGTATGTAGCGGCAACTCGAGCCAAAACCGAGCTCGTAATTACCGCGCCGGTAGCATCGGAAGGAGGTCAAAAACAGCGTGTTAGTCAGTTGGTTACCGAACTACTAGGTGCTGAACCCGAGTTGTCGATTGAGCCGGAGAGCGACGATATTGTCGATAAATCGATGCAAAAAATACAACGATACGCTCCGTTACAGAGTCAGTTGCCGCCTCATTTGCCGTATGAGAAAGCCGATGGCTGGATTCATCTGAGTGTAAGTGACTTGTATGCGTATAGTCGAGATCCTCATAGTTTTATGCTGGAGAAAATACTTAAACTCGGCGAAACAGCGAGCTGGAAAGCTGCTTTTGGCGTGCTTATTCACGCCGTAATTCAGACGTATTATGAGGCGGTGCGTGATGGAATTAGCCCCAATAAGTCCGAAATGATGGAGCTTGTACGTACCAAATGGAGCACCCGTGGCTTTGAAACACCGGCCCAGGCTGAGGCTGGTTTGAAGTTGGCGCTGAGCACGGTGACTTCGTTTTATGAGCGCGAGCAGGCGACGCCGCGCGTAATTCGGGCGATTGAACATCCGCTCAGTTTAGAGATTCCCGAAGCCAAGCTACGTATTTCCGGCCGCATTGACGCCATGTTCGATACGGCCGATGGGGTGGAGATACGCGACTTTAAGACTGGCGATAAGCGCGATGAAGATAAGCTGGGTGACGCGGCGCGGGATAGTTTTCAGTTGCGGACCTACGCCTTGGGGCTGCTGGATTTAAGTGGTCAGGTGCCGGCGAAAGTTACGCTTGATTACGTAGTGACTGGGGTAGAAGGGAGTGCCACCTTGTCGCCGGTTATCATCAAAAATCACCGTGAAAAGCTTATTAAACTGGCCGCTGGTTTGCGAGCGCACGATTTTACCCCTAAGGCTGGCTCGCCTGGACACCAGTCGCTAGCTGAGCGTTACTACGGATTGGGAGATGATGATGAGTGACGCCTCTCAGCTTAGTTTATCTCAGCCTAGCGGTAACAGTGATGGTAAGCGTGATGAGGCTTGGCTCCAAAGCCTGCTTGATGAGATTTGGGATCAGTCCTTCGGTGATGTACCACAAGTTAACGACGTGAGGATTATTTTTGGACGACGGGCCAAGCGCCGTTTGGGTAGCATTAGTCTTGATCCCGCTGACCCGAGGGTGTCGATCATTACGATGAACAGTCTGTTTAAATCGACTGATATACCGGAATTTATTGTGCGTGCCACGATTGTGCACGAACTCACTCATTATGCACATGGCTTCAATTCACCATTGGCGCGTGCTCAGGCTCATCCGCACGCGGGCGGGGTAATGCGTCGTGAATACGAGGAACGTGGACTGTTGCAGCTGTACCTTGATCAGAAGCGCTGGCTAAAGATCAATTGGCCCGCTGTCGTGGCTCGCGAATTTGCGCCTCGGCCTAGGCGCCCGGCCAGGGGGTCGTCGGCAGCCAGTGTTAAGTTACCAAAACCATGGTGGTTGGGAGGCTAGGAGATAGCCTTGCGAGGCTAAATCTGCTAATGTTAGCGAGTTCATGTATCGGGGTGTGGCGCAGTTGGTAGCGTGCTGTGTTCGGAACGCAGAGGTCGCAGGTTCAAGTCCTGTCACCCCGACCATCGGAATTATATTTGAGACGTCCCCGGTTGATTTGGTGAGCTTTTGCTCTTGGTATCGATTTCCTCTTAAACTTAAGCCGAGGGAGCTCGCGAATTGGATCTTACTCGCAGCTGTACCAAGTAAAAATATTGATTTGGACAAACAAAAAGAGCGCTCTCTCGGCGCTCTTTCTTGAATAACTCTCCAAACCTGCACAACATATTCATTTTAGCGTAAGTATTAATGTTAGTAAAGTTATTTTTATATGCAAATTCATTTAGATATGAATACATTCTTTATTATTATTAAGTGAGGCTAAACGATGTTAGAAAAGATAATACTTATGCTTCAAATGCTACAGGATGATTTAGTTTTTCAATGCACATTTAGGCTATAATTACGCAATGAGTCAGACCTGGGTACACGAAGCCAGAATCAAAGTCTTAAACGACGCTCGTGTTAAATCCGAGGGGCGTTGTGTAATTTATTGGATGCAAAAAGATCAGCGCAGCCGCGACAACTGGGCATTGGTTCGGGCGATTGAACTGGCCAATCAATATGAGGTACCTTTGGTGGTCGCTTTTTTCGTGTGGGACGGCCTGAAAAATGCCTACCTGCGGCATTTTGAGTTTATGTTACGGGGTTTAAGTGAAGTGGCAGCCGATTTGGACCGGCAGCAAATCGGCTTTGTAATGCGCCGTGACGAGCCAGTACATGGGATTGTTGCCTTGAGGGAGGAATTACAGGCGCTGGCGGTTGTTACCGATCAAGGATATCTACGTCTTGCTAAACGCCGGAGAGAGCGGGCCGCACTAGCCTTAAGCGTCCCGCTTGAAGCGATTGATGCGGCTATGATTGTGCCGCCGGCGGTACTGAGTGATAAGCAGCTCTATGCTGCCTATATTGCCCGTCCGAAGCTACGTGATTATTCTGACGAATTTCTGACCAATTACCCAAGTCTGAGAGTTAAGGTTTCGTGGACGCTTCCTCTTGAGGGCCTTGAGGTAGCGCGACCCGACAGTATCCTGCATCAGTTGCGGCTTGATACCAGTGTTGGTCCGGTAAGCCAAGTGTCGGGGATGACTGGTGCTGAAGCAGTGCTCAAAGCATTCATTAAGGACGGGGTCGCTAGATATAAAGATGACAGTAATGATCCAACGGCTTCGTCGACATCGCAGCTGTCAGCCTACCTGCACTACGGGCAACTTTCAGCACAGCGAATTGCATGGGAGCTTAGGCATGCTCCGAGTTATGCGGCTAACCAGGATAGCACCGATAAGTATCTAGACGAACTTATAACCTGGCGGGAGTTGTCGACTAATTTTGTGTGTTACAACAATAACTATGATTCCTATGAAGGTTTGCCCGAATGGGCCCGCAAATCGCTCGAAATACATGCCAATGATGAGCGTGAGTTTGTCTACGATCTCAGTCAATTTGAAGCTGGCCTAACTCATGATGAGTTGTGGAATGCTGCGCAAATGGAAATGACGAAGTCAGGTCGCATGCACGGCTACATGCGCATGTATTGGGCTAAGAAGATTTTAGAATGGACATCATCACCCCAGATAGCTATTGATATTGCGGTCTATCTAAATGACAAGTATGAGCTTGATGGACGAGAGCCTGGAGGTTACGCTGGGATCCTTTGGGCAATTGGCGGTCTTCACGACCGGCCTTGGTTTGAACGCGAGATTTACGGACAAGTACGATATATGAATTACAACGGGGCAAAGAAGAAATTTAACGTGCCAGCGTACATTGCGCATGTAAACGACCTCTAACGCTGCAAGATGCATGGGTTTGCTATAGGCCTTCGGTTAGTAGGTCACGATAGATTCCATGATAGGCTGCCGCGGTGTGCGCAATATCTAGCTTTAAAGCTAGCTCTCGGTTAGCTGCGCCCAGCGCCAAGTGTAGCCGAGGTGAGTTGGTAAGTTCGGTGAGCGCTTCTTCCACCTGATTCGGCGCAATAATTCGCAGTCCGGACGCCATAGCCTCTAGGATTGGCAAACTATTACCGGGCTGCTCAGAAGGCAAGACGGCTAAATCCACTGCCTGGTAGATGAATGGGTGTCGTTCGTCACTTCGGTCGAGTTCAGGTAAGTTGTGGTACCGCCCGCGCGTTTTCAGTTGTGACAGAGTTGGAGCGAGGCTACTTTCACTTGGGTGACCAACGGTGATGAGACAAATATCTTTGGTCGCAGCAAGAGCTGAGAGTTGAAATACGAGCGCGGCAAGCTGCGGGTCGGATGGATGACCACTAAAGAGGATCAATGGGATGTCCTCGGGAAGGTCGAGCGCTCTCCGGGCTTCTCGCGTCATGCCGTGTTGATAGCGAGACGTGTCTACTCCGACTGAAATAATTTCACCGGACATCATGACGCCGGATGATGTCGCCGCGTCATGCACTATTGGCGTTGTGGCAATAAGGGGAACGAATTTATTAAGTGAACGCAAATACTTCCACGAGTGCGGCTTAAACGGTGAAGATGGAGTAAGCGGCAAACTTGGCGCGTAGTGAAGCGTCATAAGCAGCGGGGTACGAACGTAACGGCCCACATGGGAGATCTTGATGGCAAGCTGGGTTGATTGCTGAAAATGAACGAGACTTGGCTCGTAACGATTGATGAGCCGCTTGAGATCGCGGCTTGAGGTGAAGTGATGCAAGATACAGTTCTCACTCGGTAGCACCGGCAATTCGCCGGGGTTGTGGAGTCGAACCGCCAACACAAATTGATAAGAGGTGACAAGTTCTTTAATAAGACCGAGGGTAAAGACCTCAACCTCGCCTAGTGGCGCATGCCACTCGGTGACAATGAGAATAGTTGGCAGAGTTTGATTTGACACGATCCTCTACTATAACCGATATTTGCGACAAATGTCACGAACTTATTTTAGTTATGTCAGTTTAGACTGACGGATGTTCGGTAAGATTTAAGGATGTGTCCACAGCCTGTGTACAAACCGCCAGAATATGAGTGATTAATTTTGAATTTTTAGGTGTTCGAATCGTTGAGGGCGCAATGATACTGACAATATTTGGATTTCTAACAGATAAGAGTGGCTATAATTAGCCTTAAAGCATAAAAACTATTGACCCATAAATCATTTAGGGCTATATTAAATGAGGAGTTCAACAAGTGCAGGTAAGGAATACGAGTTCTCAGTTCGAGAAATCGCTACTCAACAAAATCGCTCGGGTCGCAAACAGGCTCGAAGCTGAGGTGGAAAACGAGTTAAAGGTCAGCTTCGCGCTGACCTTTTCTCAATTCAGGGTGCTCGACGCCTTGCTCGGCCGCGATGAATTGAGCCAGCGAGAACTAGCCGAAGTCATTGGAGTGACTCCGGCTGTAGTAACGCGTCAAGCCGAAGTACTGGCGGGACGGGGACTGCTAGAACAGCGGGAAAACCCGCGCAGCCGTCGCGAAAAGCTCATTGTTGCCACGCGCAAAGGGGAACAAGCGGCCGTTGATGCCGGTAAGGCAATTATGAATGCGCAAAAACGGCTGTTTGAGCCGCTAGATGTACAAGAAGAGTTGGCGATAGAGCGTGGCCTATCAAAAATGCCGCCGGTGCCAACGAATTGGCACCGGCGCTTCTAGGATCGAATGAGCCAGTCATTGCGATGCAACTGGTAGTCATGGAACAACTCCAGGGTGTGACACTCGGCTCGGTTACGGCCCTGATGACTTCGTGGCGTGGCCGTCCAGTATACTCCCATGTAGCCAGCAACTTTGGCCGGTTTGATCATGCCGTACCTGGCTAAGTGCAAAATGCCATTGACCTTACCGAGATACTTACGCGGGACATAGGTACGGCCGGTGAGGTCGAGCCCAATGCCGTTGATCTGGACCGGTCCCTTCGCGAGGTCGTAAACTTTGGCCTTGCGATAGCTGATGTCAAACCCTGCCGCTGCGATGACGTCTCTGATGGCACGTCGTTTGCGCTCACCAATGGGTTCGTTACTTGAGAAGGTGAGGTCGTCAATGTAGCGGCTGTATGTCAGCCCCCAGCGCTTGAGTCGGGGGGCTAAGCGTTGATCGATGAGCTCGCCGGCATAGATGTTAAACAGATCCGGCGAGGCGGGCGCTCCGGTGAGTAGGCCGCCCGTTGTGCCCAAACAATAGCGCTTGAGAAAATCATGTGTGCTCGACAGCTCGGACGGGTCGGCAACAAGATAGCCGTCACGTTGCGCTGCCAGCGTACACAGGATGAACGCCAGTTCGCCACCCTTTACATACAAATACGCGCTGTGAAGGTCCAGCAGGTACAAGTAGCGCTTGCCGCGATGACGCTCGACATTGCGTCGTGGCGACGAGCCAGGTAAAACCGCGGTGGCGTAGGGTGAGCGGCCATGGACTTTAGTTTGCAGGAGCCGTAGATCAACGATCATGCGGCTATGAAGCTTGCGCATGGGGTCGTTGGGCGCGTGAATGGTGCGCCACTTGGTAACCCCGCTTACCTTATTTTCATCGCGTAATCGATGAACGCGAAAGCTTGGCTCATCTCCAAGGAGGTCTGATAGGTTGTCAAACAACGGAGGTGCTCCTCACTGAGAGTCGGGGGTGTGGTCTGGGGCCACAGTTTGGTACTGCCTAACCACGAAGGACAATCCTGTCCGAGAGATAGCCGCGCCAGATGAAGGATCCTGCCGTCGGCCGCCCGCAAACGTAGAGCGCACGAAATCGAGTCGGGGACAAATGGGACTTGCGCCAGCAACGGCACTCCTCGCATGTGATCCAGACACTGTACCCGTGGCGGTACGCCGAGATGCAGCACGGATGGACTGTCAGATGGGAGAGAAGTCAACGCTGGATGTGAAAAAAAACGAACGCTAACATCCCTGAAACTCGCCCGAGGGCCAGCCCCTCCTCATCGCATGAACGACGAGGTTGTATTGCTTTGTCGAACTCCAAACTGCTGCTAGCGCGGCCCCAGACCACTCCACGAACGACCAGCTGGACCGTCGTGGATGACATGATAATACCCGCTTGCACCAGATAAGCAAACCATTTTAGGTCTTGTTCGGCTTTGATTCGGTTGGTATACTCCTTGCATGACGGTCTTACTCATTGCTAGTTTATTTATCGTAATTATTGGCGGTTTTGTTGCCGTGGTCTTAAGTATGAATCGCCAGGTTCGGCGTCTTCAGGATGGGCTCAAGAGTGATACAGCACTTGGTCTCATCAAGCAGGATCTACAGGGGATTAATAACACCATAAATGATCGCATGGATAAATCTAATGATTCGATGCGCGACGCTATCCAGCGCCAATTTGCGGCTAGCTCGCGGCTGATCGGCGAGGTAACCCGTGATCTCACTGAACTCAAAGAGAGCAATAAGCAGGTGCTTGGTATTACCGACGAACTAAAGTTACTGCAAAATACCCTTCAAAACCCTAAGCAGCGCGGGGTCTTGGGTGAATATTTCTTACAAAGTGTGCTCGAGAATGTTTTACCGCCCGAACGATTCGAACTGCAATATAAGTTTAGTGACGGCGAAATTGTGGACGCCATTATTCGCCTCGACCGCGGGATGATTTTGCCGGTCGACTCTAAGTTTAGCCTCGAAAATTACAATCGACTGGTAGAGGAAACTGACATAGCTAAGCAAGACGCGCTGATAAAGGGCTTCAAAAATGATTTGAAGTCTCGCATAGATGAGACCTCCAAGTATATACGTCCGAGTGAGGGGACTATGGATTTTGCCTTTATGTTCATCCCGAGCGAGGCCATTTATTATGATTTGCTTATCAATAAGGTGGGGACGTTGCAGACCAATTCACGCGATTTAATTGAGTATGCCTTTCGTGATAAGCGGGTAATCATTGTAAGTCCTACATCATTTATGGCGTACTTGCAGACGGTATTGCAGGGACTGCGGAGCCTGCAGATTGAAGAAAAGGCTAAGGAAATTCAGATAAGGGTTGGTGAATTAGGGCGTCATATTAATGCTCACGAGGTCTTTATGCAGAAGCTTGGGGTCTCACTTGGAACCACGGTGGGCCACTTTAATAATGCGCATAAAGAGCTGAAGAAAATGGATAAAGACGTAGTGAAGATTGCTGATGTCACGCCCTCGGTTGAGCCGCTCATTCTTGACCGTCCGAGTAGTGACGAGTAAATGAATATTTCAGAGCCAATTTTTGGCGTAGCCTCGGCGCTCTTGTTGGCAGCGTCGGGTCCATCATATTTTATTAGCACTATTAAAGGGCAAATGAAGCCGCAGCGTGCCACTTGGTTTATTTGGGCAGTACTTGGTGTGACAGCGCTGGTGTCTCAGGTGGCTTTGGGTGGCACGTGGTCGGTTGTATTTACGGCAGTTGATAGCCTGGGTAATATCTTAATGTTTCTGCTAGCGCTGAAATATGGGGTTGGGGGTTGGAACCGACTCGATAAGATTGCCTTGGTGATTGCGGGGGTTGGAATAATTGTTTCAATCGTCGTCAGACAGCAACTTATTGCGCTTGTTGGTGTGATTGTAGCTGACGCCGCCTCAGCATCTTTGACGATCCGGAAAGCCTATCTGGATCCAGCCAGTGAGGATCCGCTGGCCTGGCTGCTGGTGGGACTTAGCGCAGTCTGCGCCCTCATTGCGGTTGGCCGCATTGACGTCCAGCTATTGATTTACCCGATATATCTGGCACTCGCTAATTTTGGGGTCGTAGTGGCTCAACGTGTTGGGTTTCGCCGCGTTGCCGGTCGAGTATAAATTTTGCCTCAGTTAAGCATGAACGGTATACTTTGATCAACGAAAGGGAAGTAATGAAACGAATTGTTTCTGGTATCAAGCCAACTGGTGAACTTACGCTCGGAAATTATCTGGGAGCAATGCGACGTTGGGGCGAAATGAGCGCCAACCCCGATCATGAGCATTTTTTCTTTGTGCCCAACCTGCATGCTCTGACGGTGCGCCCGGAGCCGAAGACGCTGCATACCGATAGCCGAGCGGCAGTAGCTTGGCTGTTGGCGATGGGTGTAGATCATGATCACAGCTACATCTTTATGCAGTCTCAGGTGCCGGCTCATAGCGAACTGACATGGATTTTGAATAACTACACCACCATGGGTGAGCTCAACCGAATGACGCAGTTTAAAGACAAGGCTCTCAAGAGCGGCGCCGAGGGTCAGCTAGTTGGCTTGTATGACTACCCAGTACTTATGGCCGCTGACATATTGCTCTACGATGCGGATGAGGTACCGGTGGGCGAAGACCAGAAACAGCACGTGGAATTAACGCGTGATATTGCGACCCGCTTCAATAACCTGCATGGCGACGTTTTCCGTGTACCTCAGCCGACGGTTCAATCAGAAGGGGCCCGCATTATGAATTTGCAGGATCCGGCCAAAAAAATGAGCAAAAGTGATACTGATGACAGCGGAAACATTTTGCTGACCGACGACGAAAAGACAATCGTGAAGAAAATAAGCCGCGCTGTTACCGATTCAGGTAGTGTGGTGTCAACGGGCGCCGATAAACCTGCGCTCACCAATTTGCTGACCATTCATTCCATATTAGCTGGCAAGTCGATTGAAGAGCTGGAAGCTGCCTACGCCGGCAAAGGTTATGGCGCCTTTAAGGAGGACTTAGCTGATATCGTGGTTGAGACTTTAGCTCCACTCCAAAAACACTATCACCAGCTGATGAGTGAAGGGAACACCAAAATCGATCAGGCTTTGGAGCACGGTTGGTGGAGAGCATCGGAGCTGGCTAATGCCAAACTCGCTCAAGTGAAAGAGATTTTGGGCCTGTTTTAGGTCGATCACCCAAGATAAAAAGAAAACAGCGATTTCGATCGCTGTTTTCTTTTTACAACAAACCAAACATTGTAATTTCACTGAATTAGTTTTTTACAGGTTTATTTAGCCTCAAATCTGATAAGTATTTTACGGCTATGTATTGTAATATTAACAACATTAGCCACTGAAAAGTATGCTAAAAATTGATAATAATTAGCGAATTATGCCTATACAGAGGTATTTGTAGCGTAGCAGTGATTGAAGCTTAAGACTGTTGACTTTTGAAAATGGTTGTGCTAAGTTTGTTTCAGACCGAAGTTCGCAGACCACATAGCCCGCGATCACCGACCAACCGTTCAGACCAAGTCCGCCGCTCAAAGATCACCGACCACGACCAAAGGTTCCTTAAAATGTTAAAAACTCTCGTTCAAACTCATCTAGAGTTACGTCCGGATGGTAGGGGTAGTCCCGGTTAGAAATATCCCCCTTATTTCTAACCCGGGCTCTCCCCACCATCAAACCAACTAAGCTCAATCTAGTGTCCAAACCTAGATGACGCACTGGCTTAGGACCAGACCAAGACCCGACCAATGACCAACGTAACATGACAACAAACATCACTGTTACAGGTAGCTGGAAGGCATGCGGTAATAACATACGTTGTTGCCGACTGCCTTCCAGCTACACCATGACCCGGGAGGAAAAACTTAGCTCAAACTAGTACATGAACATAGACTAGAAGTAGCTAGCACCACAACTATTTCTTACTGATATCCAAAACTATTGGTAGGAAGTACTACGGGGCGACAGGCGCCAATTTACCAATAAATATGGGTGCTTCTTGTTCGCCCCGTAACTCGAATTTATTCCAAAGCATCAATGATTGTCGTGAGACGAGCATTGATGCTTTTTTCGATTGCCTCTACCTGTGGCGGGAAGGGGTGTAAGGTGCAATAATAGAGCCAATATAAGCGTGAGTGGAATGTGCCGGCCAGGGGACAGCTAACAATACTAGCTTTGTGGAGCGCTGCGGGTGGGGCTGTGGTACTTATAACCATGCTTGCAACCAATCCGGCGGCCATTGGTCCCGTAGGGGTGACCGTCTGGTTTGTGTTGTTATTGAGCGTGTTTGCCAGTGTATTAACGCTCGCTATGTATGCTGTTAAGGCGTATTTTCACCTGCATGCGACGCGTCAGCAACGTCTGCGTTACTCGTTACGGCAGGGTTTACTGGTGGCAGGATGGGTGTCGGGCTTGTTGGCCTTGGCTTCACTCGGCCAATTGGGCGTGCGCGATGTTATACTACTAGGACTAGCCGCCGTTATTGTTGAGTTATATGTGAGGTTTCGCTGGCCATGACCGAGGAGCAAATTCGTTTAGCAGTTACCGGTGCAAAAAGCCTGGATCAGCTTGAGCTGGTGCGGGTTGAGCTTGTTGGACGCAAGGGCAGCCTTACCGAGCAACTGCGCCGCGTAGGGGACTTACCTGCCGCTGAGCGCTCCTCTGCCGGCGCTGAGGCGAATCGCTTGCGGCTGGCAGCGGAAGCGGCACTTAAACTGCGCTTTGCCGAATTACGTGCGGCAGCCACGAAGAGCGAGCTAAGTACGCCACTTGATCTTACTGCCCCCGGAGTTACCTTGGCATTAGGCCATCGTCACCCTGTCTCCCTCGTGTTAGATGAGTTGATAGAGGTGTTTTGGCAAATGGGGTATCAGGTGGCTGACGGTCCCGAAGTTGAGACCGAATGGCATAATTTTGAGGCTCTCAACATTCCTGAGACGCATCCGGCGCGCGATATGCAAGATACCTTTTATCTGGAGGGAGGGAACTTGCCGCGCACGCATACGTCGGGCGTTCAGATCCGCTTTATGCAGGCGCATAAGGACGACTTACCAATAAGAATTGTTTCTCCCGGCAAGGTTTATCGAAATGAAGACGAGGATGCACGCCACTCCTGGAGCTTTTATCAGATTGAAGGACTGGTGGTAGACGAGGGGATTAGCCTTGCCGACCTCAAAGGCACTTTAGAAGCTATGATGGTGGGCGTATTAGGTGAGGGTACAAAGGTACGTTTGCGCCCGAATTATTTTCCTTATACCGAGCCGAGCGTTGAGATGGATGCAAGCTGTGTAATCTGTAGCGGCACAGGTGTTGTAGATGGGGCATCATGTAAACTATGCTCTGGTACTGGTTGGCTTGAGCTGGGCGGTGCCGGCATGGTGCACCCCCAGGTTCTACGCAACGTTGGCATCGATCCAGTTCGCTACAGTGGCTTTGCTTTTGGGTTTGGTCCCGAGCGAATTGCGGCTATCAAATACAATGTTGGTGATGTGCGTGAATTTTGGCGTCCTAATTTTAATTTTCTGGATCAGTTTTAAAAATGACACGAATGGTAACCAGCCAAAAGCTCGACTCATGTTGTAGTTTGTTCATCAACGATGGTCAAGTGAAGCCGAGACTCGATGTTCGGTTTTTTGAGAGTGGGTATTTACCCACATCATTAGTCCCCCGAAAACGGCCGCTGAAAGGAGCTCGAGGATGAAGATTTCTACCACTTGGTTACAAACTCTGCTACGTCGCACAATGTTGGATAATGAATTGGTGACAGCTTTGGAACGCTCGGGCATTGAGATTGAACAATATAGTTCGTCAACTCCCCTCAACAAAAACATTGTGGTAGGTCTGGTTAAAAAAGTTATTCAGCATCCAGGAGCCGATAGGCTCAAAATAGCGACAGTGGACGATGGGCGGGAAGAGTTGACCATTGTTTGCGGCGCGCCCAACATTTATGCCGGAATGAAGGCTCCCCTGGCAAGGATTGGGGCAATTTTACCTGATGGCATGGTGATTTCCCCTGCCAAACTAAGAGGCGAGACCAGCTACGGCATGCTTTGCAGCCCTCGTGAGCTCGGTTTAAGCGACAGCCATGAGGGTTTACTGGATCTCGGTGCTGATAGCGAGGTTGGGAAATTATTGTGCGACATATACCCATCTGATGGTTTTGTGGACGTCAAGACAGCCGCCAATAGGTTTGATTTGCTCGGCGCGATTGGCGTAGCGCGTGAAGTGGCGGCGATGGCGGATGCCCATTTGGTACTCCCCCCGGTGAAGCCGTTGCCTAAAATTTCGGCCGGTATGATTGGAAGTTTGGACGCGGCGTGTCCGCAGTTTGCTGTGGCAGAACTTACGCTAGACCCGGCCTCGCCCTCCCCCGATTGGATTGTGGCGCGTCTGGCTGTGGCCGGGATTCGGTCGTTGGGCTTGGTAGTGGATATAACTAACTACGTGATGATAGAAACTGCGCAGCCGCTGCACGCTTACGATGCCGATAAGGTTTCGCTGCCTTTTGGCCTTCGTAAAGCAAAAACAGGCGAGACTTTGATTACTCTTGACGATCAAAAACGCCAGCTTGATAGCACCGACTTAGTTGTAACGGACGCTACTGGTACCATAGGTCTGGCGGGTGTCCGCGGCGGAGCAAGGACTGAATTTGGCCCCCAAACCAAGCGGATTTATCTAGAAGCAGCCACATTTGAGGGCGCCCTTATTCGCCAAACAGCTAAGCGCTATAATTTGCGTACCGATGCGAGTGCGCGTTTTGAGCGCGGACTCCCCCCTGAGGCAGCGGTAGTCGCCTTGGCCCGCGCCGTGGCGCTATTGGAAGAGTTTGCCAAGGCCGAGCTGATTCGGTGGAGTATGACACCGACCAAGACGGCTGGCTCTAGAAACCTTCGCGTGACGGCCGCGCATGCCAGTAAGATCATGGGCATACCAGTTACCCCGGCCGAGATTGTGGCATCGCTTGAGCGGTTGGAGATCAAGGCCACGAGCGACGGCGACGAGGTAACGGCTACGCTCCCCTGGTGGCGCCCTGATCTCAAAGAGGCCGAAGATTTGATTGAAGAAACCGTACGCGTAATTGGCTACGATAAAATTCCCTCGACTATTCCCGCTTGGCGGCCGCGCAAGTTGACGTTTGACCGAACGCGTCCTGCCCTTGGACACATCCGTAATTTGTTGAGCGGCGCAGGGTTATTTGAAGTTATGACCTACTCGTTTGTGTCGGCCGAGCAGCTTGAAGCGTCAAATCTGACGGCCGATAAACACTTGAAGCTTAAGAATCCATTGTCGATTGAGCAGGCCTATTTACGGACCACTCTCCTACCGAGTCATTTGGCGGTAGCCGCTCGCAACCGCATGTATGCCAAAAAGACGGCATTTTATGAGCTTTCGAATGTGTTTGAGCCGAAAGCCGATGGCGAACAGCCGAATGAACGAATGCTTTTGTCGATTATGGTTACTCAACCTAAGGGTTCTTATGCTTTTGCCAAGGGTATTTTAGACGCTTTGGCGCGAAGTCTAAATGTGAGCTTTGAAATTTCGGCAGCTCATTCCCAGGGGCCGTGGGCCGAGGCTCGGGTGGCGGATGTCATTTTGAACGGCGAGCCCGTTGGCCGCATCGGTCAGCTCAGCCCAAGCCTCGTTCAAAGCGTCAAGCTCGTTGGTGAGGCAGCAGCGTTTGAACTACAGTTGGCCCCGTTATTGGCAGCGTCTCGCCCTGCGGCTGTGAGGGCAGCTTCACGCTTCCCTGAGGCGCAGCGTGACATAACAGTACTTGTTCCGGAGCAAACGCAGTGGCAGGATGTGGCGGCAGCTTTAGCCGGTGTTAGCGGGCTTGAGGCGACTTTTATGAGTGATTATGTGAACCAAGCTATGGCGTCGGGTTATAAAAGTCTATCGATACACCTGCGTCTATCGAGTAATGATCATACCCCTACCGACGCAGAATCATCCGAGCTTGAAACCAAAGTGCGTTCAATTTTACAGCGTCTGTTTAAGGCCTTACCAGAGAAATAATTTGATGATCGCAAAGTAGTTCCGTTCGGCCTACCATAAGCGCTATAATATAATTATGGTGAGTTGGCGGTTGTCACGTGAGTTACATGAGAGCGCTGGTTTTACTTCGGTCAGCCGACTTCTTAGTGGCGCCGGAATGCTTGTTGCGGTAGCACTTGCCGCTCAGTTACTTGGCTCGAGCTGGTATATGGGGCGCATGCTACCGGATACGATGATCGGCGACCAAAACGTGGGCAATCTAACGCTCCCTCAAGCTCGCGTGAAGCTTGAGTCTATGGCAGCAAGCTACAATGTGGCTTTAAGCATCGGTGGTCAGCAATATAGCTTTACGCCCGCCCAACTAGGCATCACTTATGATGTGCAAACCAGCATTGACGGAGCCTATAATCGACAGCGAACGACGTGGTTTTTTGCTCCGGGCAAGCGCTCGAGCACGCTCACGTATCATATTAATACCCCTCAGCTGACGGCCGCGATTGGGGCAGTGGCTGACAAAATTGGGACGCAACCGGTAAACGCCAACCTGAAAGTTTTGAATGGCCAAATTGTTACGGTGGCTGATAAAGATGGCTTCACGGTTGATCGCGTTGGTTTGGCCCGGTTGATTGAGCAAAATTTGGGCACTGGTACGCCGGCTCATTTGGCCACGGTACCACATCGCGAGCCGGCTGCTATTTTGGCGTCGTCGCTGGCACCAAGTATTGCAGCCACCAAGCAGCTCATGAACACGCAAATCACGCTCACCTATGGTACGCAAGTGTGGACGCCGACGAGCGCGGCAATTGGTTCGTGGCTAACTTTTCAGCCGAACGATTCAAGCGCCACTGCCCCCGTTCTCGAGCCGGTGGTGGATCAGACCAAGCTGGCTGCATACGTGTCGGGCTTGGCTAAACAAGTTGATATAGCACCGGTGACGCAGCTGGAAACAGTTACCAATGGCGCCGTAAATATAAGCCGTATTGGGGTAAACGGCACAGCTATTAATCAAGCGGCCGTGGTAGCGGCGGTTTCGTCAGCAGTAATGAGCCAGCAAGCCTTGAATTACACGATTACCGACGGTCCCGTGGCATATAAAACCACGGTAACAAACTTCACGGTGCTGGATCTACCAAGTTACGTTGAGATCAATCTTAAGGTGCAGCATATGTGGGTGTGGCAAAACGGCGCCATTATTTATGACTCCCCTGTGAAGAGTGGCGCAACGGGCGCCGGTTATCCGACGGTAGAAGGTATGTTCCACATTTACTACAAATCTACGGATACGTGGTTGAACGGCGAGTCGATGGGTCCGCGCTACAACTACAATGACCATGTGAATTATTGGATGCCGTTTTATTCTGGGTACGGAATGCACGACGCAAGTTGGCGCAACGGTAACTTTGGCGAAACTTCCGGGCCCTTAGGATACTGGCGCGATGGCTCTCACGGCTGTGTGAATTTGCCGGATGCGACGGCGGAGTGGCTCTACAACTGGAGCGTGGTTGGTACGCCCGTTTGGGTTCATGAATAGCGTTTTAATGGCGATATTGCGGTAGCAGCTCTCAAGCATTAGTGTTATCATTTCAGATATGAACCCGCAAACTACCCCCGTCCCCCAACCATCTGGTGAACGTCCCGCGACGGGTACGCCAGAGCTGACTGTACCCAATCCGGAACACCTTGTAACTGAGGCTGTAACACCGGAACCCGGTAGCCCTAACGCCGCTCCGGCCGGTGCACCACCCATAACAGCCAGTGATGTGGCGGCAGCGATTGCGCAAATGCCGTCGGCTACGCCGCCAGCGGCTACTTCCGGTGCCGTTCCTGCTACTGCCTCAGATGTTGATGTAATTGAACCCGAATGGGTTGATCAGGCCGAGAGTGTTATCGCCAAAACTGCTGGTGATCCACATGCCGAAGAAGAGGCCGTGGAGGCATTACAGGTGGATTATTTGGCCAAACGTTATGGTCACAATATCGCCAAAAGTGGTGATGAGTAGCTGTCAGTAAAGTTTTTGTAACTAGAGGCCAAGTGAGCAGAGCCAGAGTATCAGCTAAGCGTTTGGAGGGCCAACGATGAGCGGAATCGCCGTCGTAGTATTGGTTTTCTTTGTCTTGGCAGCGGTGCTCGGCGGGGTGGCTTATATGGTGTATCGGCGCAAGCTGCAGCGGGCAAAATCGATTGAACGCGGTCTTAAAATGGTGCCGCTTCTCATTCATTTGCCTGCCAGCTCGAGCGACACGGCAGCTGGCGGACGTGACGTGCGCGAAGTTATGCGCGAAAAGATTGCCCAGGCCGAAGTGCTCTACAACCTTATTGCCGGGACCGCTACTAATGGCTTTAAGTCGACTTTTTATGGTCAACGACATATTGCGCTCGAAATCATTGCCAGCGATGGTATGGTGCATTTTTATGCGGCGGTGCCAGTTAATTTGGTAAGCGTCATTGAAAAAGCCATCCTCACGGCTTATCCGGGGGCCAAACTTGAAGAAACCGAAGACCACAACATCTTTAATGAGCAAGGTCGCTTGTCGGCCACTATGGGCGGAGAACTGGTACTTAAAGCCGATGCGGCCTATCCGATTGCGACATATACCCATTTGGAGCGTGATCCGCTAGAGGCACTCCTTGTAACCCTGAGCGGCTTGAGCAAAACCGACGGCGCAGCGGTGCAAATTATGGTACGTCCTGCTCCCCCAGCATGGGTAAAGTCAGCGGTGAAACTCACCACAAAATTGCGCCGCGGACGAAATCAAGGCTTGAAATTTGGTGTTGCTGACCTCGCAAAGGCAGCGGTAAAGGCGCCAACGTCGTCGGTACCCGCTGACTTGGCTAAAGGCGCCACTAATCCCAATTTGAGCCAACTAGAATTGTCGGCCATTGAGCAGGTTGAGGATAAAACCAAGCATCCTGGGTTCGAAGTCCTTATTCGGGTGCTCGTTTCGGCCGAAAATGTATCGCGCAGTCAGCAGGTGCTTCAGGATTTGGCGACCAGCTTTTCGCTTTTTGAACGCCCTGGGCTGAACGGCTTTAAGTTTGTGCCGGCACTTGATGTTCAGGGGCTGGTGACAGCCTTTATTTTTCGCTTCTTCCCGCCGGAAATGCACTCCAGTGTGCTTAATTCGGCAGAGCTTGCCACGTTGTTTCATTTGCCAGACTCACAGTTTACGCCCACCAACAATGTTGCACGTCAGCTGAGCAAAGAGGTAGATGGCCCCACTTCACTGTCATCAACCGGCCTTCTACTCGGTTACAACGAGTTTCGCGGGACGAAGAAAGAGATCCGTCTGAGCGAGCAGGATCGTCGTCGTCACACGTATATTCTGGGCCAGACCGGGACCGGTAAATCTACCATGCTTGAGAACATGATGGTTCAGGATATGCTGTCGGGCAACGGCTTTGCATTTATTGATCCGCACGGCGATTCGGCCGAAAAGCTTCTGAGTTTGGTGCCCAAAAACCGGGCCGAGGATGTTATCTACTTCAACCCGGCTGATATGGAATATCCTCTGGGGCTAAACTTATTTGAGTTTGATGACCCGATGCAAAAGGATTTCTTAATTCAAGAGAGCCTTAATATGCTCTATAAACTCTACGATCCCAACGGTACGGGTGTGATTGGTCCGCGGTTTGAGCAGTGGTACCGTAACGCGGCGCTTACACTGATGGCCGATCCCAATGGCGCTACCTTCATTGAAATTCCCAAGGTTTTCACCGATACCGAATATCTGAAGCAAAAGTTTAAATATCTGAAAGACCCTACGGTTATAGATTTTTGGACCAAGGAAATGGGCCAGACGAGCGATTATCATAAGTCGGAAATGCTCGGCTATTTTGTCAGTAAATTTGGCGCTTTTCAGCAAAATGAAATGATGCGAAATATCATTGGCCAGACGAAGTCGGCCTTTAATATGCGCGATATCATGGATAACAAAAAAATCTTAATTGTGAACTTGAGTAAAGGCCAAGTTGGCGAGATGAACGCCAAACTGCTCGGTATGATGTTTGTCATTAAGTTCCAATCGGCCGCCATGAGCCGAGCTAACATGCCGGAAGCTGACCGCAACGACTTTTGTTTGTATGTTGATGAATTTCAAAACTTCTCCACCGATAGTTTTGCCTCAATTTTGAGTGAGGCGCGCAAGTATCGCCTCAACCTAATTGTAGGTAACCAGTTTATTGGTCAGCTGAGTAACGAAATTAGAGATGCGGTTTTTGGTAACATCGGGACGATTGTTGCTCACCGGATGGGTCCGGATGACGCTGAGTTTATGGTTAAGCAGCTTACGCCGGTGTTCGACGCGTCGGACCTTATGAATATCCCGAACTATCATTCGGCGGTACGCCTCCTCATAGGTGGCCTGCCGAGCCAACCGTTTACCATGCTCGACTCTCCATGGATTGCGCCCGGCAATCCGGCGATGGGAGTGGCTATAAAGCAGCTGAGTGCGGCTAAATTTGGCGTCGCCAAACCAGTGGTGGATGCGGATATTACGGCGCGGCTCAGCAGCCGTCCGGTGGTGCCGGCGCCGACCGTGCAACTGACCCCTTCCAAACCAACTGAAATTCCGGATGATAAGTCGCCCGTGATGCTCCCACCCCCGACATCAGTGGCCACAGCGCCAGCACCGGTTGTGGCACCACCAAAGGTAGCTGAAGCGATTACCCCCATGCCCGCATCATCAGGCCCCGTTTCGGCCGTCGTGACGCCGCAGGTCGAAGCAGTAGCGTCAGTAGTGCCGCTCGCAACAGCTCCAGCCGAAGCTACGGCGCAAGCCACGCCAACGACGGTTGCTCCGACGTCGGCTCCTGTGGCTGAAGTCGCTACGCCGGCCCCTGTTCTGGCTCCTATGGTGGAATCGCCGTCCATTATTGCTGACTCGGCAGATGACGACGCGCCCGATCCGGTTCGGACCGCGTTGGGCCAGCCGCTTCCGCCGCCGTCAGCGCCCGCAGTGCTCCCGATTGCTGAGCCGGTATCTACTCCAGCTCCAATGCCCCAGCCAGTTGCCGCGCCAGTTGTTATACCCGATGCAGCGCCTATTGCTAGTTCGATGCCACCGATTGGAGCGCCACCGATTGCACTACCAGGCGAGAGCGCAGATCAGGTGACGGCGCCTGTGACAAATAAGGATACGCTCTCGATTCGCGATATTACGGGCGGTGAGCGGACGCCCGTGGTGGCGCCGAGCGCACTGGACGACGTCGAACTTATTCCTCCAGGTGCTGAGCCGCCAGTGGTTCCGATGGTACCAGTTTACGATCCTGCCACCGATCCTAACGCGGGTGTCGACTTGTTGGCTGCACCTCCGCCACCACTCGCCAACGCTGACGCGTCAAGCGCGCCTACGCCTGTTGCGGCTAAACCCGCCGCCGTTTATGATCCGGCGACCGATCCTAACGCTGCCGTACCACTTCTTGCTGCCGATGTTAACATGGAGCCTGTCTTTGAATTGCCTCCTACGGCTGCACCTGCGTTGCCAGCAGAACCGGTAGTATTAGCCACCCCGATTGCTGTCCCGATGCCTATTGAACCGACTATACTCTCGACTCCTGAGCCAAACTGGCAGGCCGGTCCCGAGCCGTTAGCAAACCCCGCCGTGGAGAGCGTGGCAGCACAACCGGTGGCCACTGCTACGGCTGACGATTTTGTCTCCGAAGGCGGTGATAACCTGCCCATTCACTTTATTGATCCCAGTCTCGAAGCAGTTCTTGAGCGTCCGTATGAAACTACGGCTACGCCGGTGAAGCCGATTTCAACGGCTGTTTCGGCACCTGAATTAGCGGTGCCCCCGGAGCCTGCTTCAGTAAGCCCGGCACCGGTCATTGTCTCCGCCTTACCGCCGCTTGGTGCGCCGTCGGTGGCGCTGCCGTCGAGCGATGCCAATTTAGCCTCGAACGTAACGACGGCTCCGGCTACAAGTTTTGTTAACCCGGTTGCCAGCGAGGCACTGCCTCCCAAGTCGGTCATGCCCGCACCAGTTGAACCCGCGGCACCGGTGCCGGCACTAATTCAAACACCGCCGCCCATTGGAGCGCCGCCAGTAAGTCTCGACCAGACACCGACGATAGCCTCAGTTACCAACGTAACTGCTGATACACCGATAGTTATTGCCGAGCCGCCCGCATCAGAAGTGATTGCTCCCGTTATGGAACAGCCCGTGGAACAGACGGCGCTCGTAAAAGCGGAACAAGCCTCGTCATTGCCTCAAGCTGAGACGTCCCGTCAGACACTAGCATCGCCAGTTGAGCCTTTACCAACAGTTGAGCCTGTAGAGCTTAAGCCAGCAGAGATTAAGACGCCGGCCGTGCCGGTGGTTGCTGATTCGAAAACAATCATTCAGTCGCCGGTCGACACGAAGCCAGTAGCTGGTGACATAACAAATGTATATGCGCCGGCTCCCTTGCCTGTAACCGAGCCAGCTATGGTTCCAGGGGTCGCCAAACCGGTTGCCCACGAAGAACCGGTTTCGGAGCCCGTACCAGAGCCCGCGCCAACACCCCGTCCTGAGCCCAGTCCCGAAATAAAAGCAGCCATGGCGGCGGTGTCGTCCGAAATCATCGGTGCTCCCACGCCCTCGGCAGCGGTGCCTGCGCCGGCCACGTCGACGTTAGCGAAGCCTGCGCCTGATACTCATCACGCTGAAGCTGAAACGGTGCCTCAGCCCACGCCTGCGGCACAACCGACTGACGCGCTTGTCTCGTCAGTTGATGAAGGCAGGCCGAAGATTGAAGAGCAGCCGCGCGAGCATCCTGCTCCTATGACGGCCGAATCAAAGCCGGAGTCAAAGTCCGACGCCCATGCGCAGCCAGCCGCCAATAAAACGGTGGAGACTAAACCCACTGAGCCTGCCAAGCAGCCGACAGAAGCTAAACCGGTTGCGGCAGTTCATGTGGACGAGCCTCAAATCATCACTCACTCGACAGATAAAACATCTGATACGCCCAAAATTGAAACGCATATGCCGGTTAAAGCGGCCGAAATTGTGGCCAAAACTGAAGACACTATCGATGAGCTGTTAAGTACTTCCCTCATTCATACCGGCTCAAGTCGGCATCGTTTGGCCGAACCAGAACCCGAAGCGGCAGCAGCCGCTGAAACCACCGATGGCAAGACTCCAGATAGCGGCCGGCACTGGGTGGGAAGTTCGCAGCCAGCAGATATTGGCGATCTGGACGAAGGCGAAACAGCTGATGAAGAGTCAGCCCATGAGCCGACCCTTTACAGCAGTGCTCACCAAAAAGTAATCCAGCCGCCTCAGTCGGTTGTCTCCCTGAAAGAAGAGCTTGCCAAAGAGTTGAAGGCCGAAGCGACTGAAATGGGGGCGCAGGCACCGACGCTAGCTGCTGCTCCATCGCCTGTCCCAGTCCCAACAACTGCACCGACTCCGATGCCCGAGCCAGTTCCAACGCCTAAGCCCGCGGCGGCGGTAATTCGCGACTTGCGACCAGACTACGTCGCTAATGCCAACCCGGCTCCGCGCCCGTTGATACCAACTCCGCCCCCCGCTCCGGTAGTGGCATCGGCCGACGACTTTGATTTGCCCGAAGCTACTTCATTGGCGGCCGATGACGTCGCGGCAGCGCGAATGGCCCAACGCGCGGCCGGTGAAGCCCGGGCAGCTGCCATTGCCGCCGTACCGCCGCCGCGCTCATCATCGCTTGGTCCGGCATCGACCCTGGCACAACCGGTTCACCCGGCTAAGCAAAATCGTCATCACGCTGAACAGCGTCGGTCGACGCCCAAGCCAGCACCGGCTCCAGTCGCACCTAAGCGCGTAGTAGAACCCGAGCCCATGACTGGTAAGCTTATCTTGCCCAACGCGGCCGCCCAGGCTGCCAACAGCGTCCCTAAGCAGGTGGTGCGTCCCGAGAAGCTCGCTAAGGGTGAAGTATTTGTTGATGCTTCGGGCAACGTTGTGGTTGGCGAGTGAGACTCCTCCCCTAACGGTCAGCCCAATACAAAAAAATGTCCTCGCAGCGGCGAGGACATTTTTTTAGACGGGCGAGTGACCGGCTATTTGTGGCGCGGGTGTAGCGAACGAACGAGACCTTCGAGCACAACACCGATAATACCGCCGGCGACGAGCGAGACAACAAGCTCTGATCCGCGCATAGCGTAGCCGTAGGTACGTGCGAAGTAGTAAAACGTCCCAGCCACAATCAGCGCGGTTACAACGGCTCCTAGGGTCACTGAAGGCCGCATAACACTCGACTCGAGAGCTTCGCTGGTTTTTTCAACGAGGGGTGCATGAATGACTTTACTAAAACTTCGGCTGGCCGGCGACAGTTTGTGCTGCATGCTAGCCATTGTCTCGGTATAGCTTAGATGCGGGTTGAGCCGGCCCATGAAGGTGGGTTTGGGCGCCTGATTTTCGGCTGCCGCGACGGGTTCTTCTTTTGACTGTTCTTGCTGATCGATGACTTTACGCGCAGTTTCAGCGCGCTCACCTTGATCGTCGCGGTGGTTTTCGGCCGCGGCTTCGGCAGAAGCTTCTTGCTCGGCGAGCTGAGCTTCGGCGAGCTTGTCGAGCTCACTCTGACGCTCGGCAGATTCGTGATTTATGGGTCCCTGTTCAGCTGACATTATTTAAGCTCCTCCTTGGTAATCGTGGCGTATCAGCTTAATTTCGGCGGCTAGCTGGCGGTTGCGGAAGTAGAAGAAGATGGCCAGCGCGCTAAAGACTAAGACGATGGTGGTGGCAGTTCCGGCACCGGTGGCAGGCAACTGAGCTGCGGCGGTTTCTATTTGCTTGGGCAGTGGTGGTGTAACGTGGACCTGAACGGCATTGCCGTAGACGTTATCCATGCGCAAATCAAAGCTAAACGGGTCTGATAGCCCAGCTGGCGTTGAAGGTACCGGGTCTTTGACGGTGACGGTGAAAGTTTTGGTGATGGTTTGGCCGGGAGCAATGGTGACAGGGTTCCAGGTGAGGATGCCGTCTTTGTCCACCAGGCCGCCGTCAGAGTCGCTGACATTGGCATATTCGAGAATATCGGCTAGGTGCTCGACGACGGTGTAGCTGTCCGATACGCCGCCAATATTGGTGGTGGTGAGACTATACATTATTCGGTCGCCGGGGTTGGCGCTTTTGGTGGTAGCGTCAACATTTTGCGTGAGATTGAGGGCTGACTTGTGCTTCGTGAACGCGGCCGGGGTTGGGGTGACAACAACCTTATAGGTACAAGGTGCGATCACGGGCGTGGTGGTTCCGAGCGAACCCGTAACCGTGAGAGCGGCGGTAAAGGTGCCGGCTGTTTTGTAAGTATGGGTCGCGGTCCGGGAGGCCCCACTGGCCGGTGTCGACGAATCGCCAAAGTCGAAGGTGTACTTGGTAATCGTTTGGCCACTTGAGCTGCCTTCGCCGGTGTAATTAACGGTAAGCGGGGCGGTACCCGAGATAACGTTGCCAGTGAGCTGGACGCACGCCAAGGTGGGCTTGGGACTTGGGGTTGGAGTGGGAGTAACTTTGGGGGTGGCGGTTGGTTTAGGGGTGGGGGTTGGCGCTTTGGTTGGCGTTGGGGTGGGCTTGGGCGTGGGGGTGGGAGTAGGCGGGGGAGTAGGGAACTTCTTAAACACCACGTTGCCGCAGCGGAACATGATAGCGAAATATTGGCCGGAGGCAGTAGTGCCCTGGAGGACGTCGTAATTTGAACCACTTTGGACGTTGCCACCGGTATCAAACTGGTACAAATACCGGGCATAGTACTCATGCGAGCCAACGGTAAAGGCTCGGTCGCTTGCCGCGTGCTGGATACGCCCAACTGAATTGAGTGACTTATCGCGAGTATTAATGGTTACTTTGGTAGAAGCTGCGATATCGGCCCGTGAGATGCCGAAGTATTTGTAGAGGGCTTGGAGTTCGGCGGAGCTGTCGTATTTGTTGAGCAAGTCGGCCTTGGAGACGTAGCCGCCATAAATAATGTCGTTGGGTGAGGCTGCGTTTACGTTGGCAGGGGGAGCGGCAATCGTTGAAAACTGGAGCAACACAATAAGAACAGCACCAATGGCCGAAAAGACACGCGTAACCTTTTCTTTGGCTAATCGTCGGGCATAAAACGATAGTTGAGCCGAAGCGTGAGGGGAAAACGACAGTGCGGACACGATATCTTTAAACATTAGCGTTATCATACAACCAATTGATGCCTGTTGCCAACCGGTTCCAACAATTGAAGGCGCGCAAGACGACGCCCCAACCGGCAGGCGTCGGTTGGGGCGGGAAGGTCTAGTGCTTGGTTTCGAGTTCGAGTTGGGTGACGGCGGTCCGAATGGCGGCGGCAATAATGACAACAGCCTGGGTGCTGGTACCACCGAAGTCGAAGGTGCGCCAAGGTTTGCGGTCGCGTTGATTCGGGACTGCCAGTTGCCATTTGTGGAGGTTGTCGGGCAATGGATAGAATACATAGGCAGAATACGGCAGCCCGAGCCTGATGTAAGACCCGTCGTCGGCTACTACGGTGGCAGGCCACCAAGCTTCAACTTGTTCACCCACCTGGGCGACGAACTCCTTGTAGCGGCGACGATATAAAGCGGCGTACCAACTGTCGAAAACAACGATACCGCCGATGGCGATGAGCACGCCGACGGCGACCGCAAAATCGCGATGGGCGAGCCCCCTAACCGTATCGAAGACGGCTAGTCCCAGAAAGAACGCACCAACGAGTGACATGTAGGCGGCGGTCAGGTAGACAGCGCCGCCAATGATCTGGAGCGAGCCGTCATAGGCATCGGTAGGATTGCCACCAAATAGCAACATGGCCATCGCAAGGCCGAGTATTGTCAGGGCCGTTACGGCGGCGCAAATGAGCAGGAGCCACCCGAAATGTGCCCAATACCATTGCATCGGCGCGGTACGAATGGCCGGTGATAGAAACAGCCAGGCAATGCCCGCAATGATGAAGGCGACGGTGAATATCGTGACGACGCGTGCCGTAAGGCGGACGCAGCGGGCGGGGAGGGAAAAGATATTGGTTGTCATGGTTCTTCTCTCCGAACGTGAACGGGACGAGTTGACCATACGATACCACATTTGTCATGAGTTATCAATAATTTAGATGGTGATGAATTTGGTCGCCAAGCCACAGCTAGCGCTAATGTTAAATGAGAGAGTTGCCTGTCATCTGGCAAAAGCGTTATAATGGTTGCAATGGTGAGCTTACGAGCTCGTTTTTGTTGGACTAAATGGTGGTAATACTGACACATGGCTGAGAAAAGCAAGTACGGCGCTGAACAAATTCAAGTCCTCGAGGGGCTCGAACCAGTTCGCAAACGACCGGGTATGTACATTGGTGGAACAGGGGTTGAAGGTCTCCACCACCTCGTCTGGGAAATTGTAAACAACTGTGTCGATGAGGCGTTAGCCGGTTCGGCCAAGCATATCTCGGTGACCTACCTGGCCGATGGTGGCATGCGCGTAGTCGACGATGGTCGCGGAATTCCAGTAGATAAAGTGGCAAAAACCGGCAAGAGCGCGCTCGAAACGGTTCTTACCGTGCTGCACGCGGGTGGTAAATTTGGTGGTCCCGACTCTGGCTATAAAACGGCGGGCGGTTTGCACGGCGTGGGTTCGAGTGTGGTGAATGCCTTGTCGACTCGGTTGGTGGCTCAGGTTCGCCGCGAGGGTAAATTATGGGAACAAGAGTACGAAGTGGGCGTGCCAAAGTCACCCATTAAGTCGATTGGAGCGGCCGAAGGGACCGGCACAAGTATTACCTTTTGGCCAGACGAGTCAATTTTTGAGACGGTTACTTTTGAGCGTGAGCGAATTATCGAATATTTGCGTCGTCAGGCGTACCTTACCAAGGGCCTAAGCTTAAGTTATGCCGATGAGCATGATGGTTTTCGTTTTGGATTTTACTTTGAAGGCGGCGTGCGCAGCTATGTTGAGCACCTTAACGCTGATAAGCAGCCCCTGAATGTGCCGCCGTTTTACGTGCAAAAAAGCGTCGGTGACAATGAAATTGAGATTGCACTGCAGTATAACGATTCGTATTCGGAAACGACCAAACTATTTGCCAACAACATCCCGACCAATGGAGGTGGTACGCATCTCGAAGGTTTTAAACGGGCTTTAACTCGCATTATTAACGAATACTCGCGCAAAAACGGCTTTATTAAAGAGAACGAAGAAAATCTCACGGGCGAGGACTGCCGCGAAGGTATGGGGCTTGTCCTAAGTGTTAAACTGCCTGACCCGCAGTTTGAAGGTCAGACGAAAGATAAGCTCAACAACCCTGAGCTACGTAGCGCGGTTGAGAGTGTCATGGCCGAGTATTTCTCGTACTACTTGGAAGAAAATCCCAACGAAGCTAAGAAGATAATTGGCAAAGCGACGCTTAGTGCCCGTGCTCGAATGGCCGCTCGAGCAGCTCGCGACACGGTTATTCGCAAAGGCGCGCTCGAAGGCATGACGCTGCCAGGTAAATTGGCCGACTGCCGCAGCAAAGACGCTTCTAAGAGCGAAATTTTTATTGTAGAAGGCGACTCGGCCGGCGGTTCCGCGAAAAGCGGCCGCGACAGTGAGTTTCAGGCAATTTTGCCACTGCGCGGTAAAATCTTGAACGTGGAGCGGGCGCGGCTCGATAGGATGCTCGCCAATAATGAAGTGAAAAACATAATTATTGCTCTGGGTACGGGCATTGCTGAACAGTTCGATATTACGCGGCTACGATATCACCGCATTGTAATTATGACCGACGCCGATGTGGATGGGGCGCATATTCGTACCTTGTTGCTGACGTTCTTTTATCGTCACATGCCCGAAGTAGTAACGGGCGGATACCTGTACATCGCGCAGCCGCCTTTGTATGGTCTGCCGGTGGGTCGCAAGCGTATTTACGCCTACGACGGTCCCGAGCGAGACGCCATAATCGACCGCCTCATTGCGGAGCGAACGGGCAAAAAGGCTGCTAATGATGCGGCTGCAACGGAGGCGGCCGAGGCCTTGGTAGCTGACGACCCAGCCGGTGACGCGGCGGCTGAGGCGCCTGTGGTAGCTACTACGGAGGCCGACACCGAGGCCGATGACGAAACTTCGGTTACCGACGAAGATAAGCAGCGGATGAAAGCGGCCGGTATTACTGGTACCATCCAGCGCTACAAAGGTTTGGGCGAAATGAACGCCGATCAGCTGTGGGACACCACTATGGATCCAGAGCACCGCATGTTACTTAAGGTAACGGTGGATGACGCCGAAAAAGCCGACTCAATTTTTAACAAACTGATGGGCGAAGAAGTGCTTCTGCGCAAGAACTTTATTAGTTCGCGCGCCGGTACTTTGTCTGACGCTGACTTGGATATTTAAGGAACTATCATGGACGACGAAACTCTCGATATTACCCCCAACGAACCAGAAGAGATTCCGGCTGATCAGCTTGATAGCCTGGAGAATCCGCTAGAAGCCCCAACGATTCAAAAGACTGAGTTTGGTACGATTCGTCTGCAAAAACTTGAGTTTGAGATGGAAGACAGCTACCTCAAGTACGCCATGAGCGTAATTGTCGCGCGCGCTCTCCCGGATGTGCGCGACGGTCTCAAGCCGGTACACCGCCGTATTCTCCACGTTATGAACCTGATGGGTCTGCGCCACACCTCGAAGTTTCAGAAGAGCGCCCAGGTAGTTGGTCGCGTGATGGGTGAATTCCACCCGCATGGTGACACCGCTATTTACGATTCCATGGTGCGTATGGCGCAGCCGTTTAGTTATCGTTACCCGCTCGTTGATGGCCAGGGAAACTTTGGCTCCATGGACGGCGATCCACCGGCAGCCTACCGCTACACCGAGGCCCGCATGCAGAGTCTCACCGACGAAATGCTGGCTGACATTGAAAAAGAGACGGTTGATTTCCGCCCTAGCTATGATGGCAGTAAGAAAGAGCCAGTGGTGCTCCCGGCCAAGCTGCCAAACCTGCTCTTAAATGGTCAGGTTGGTATTGCGGTGGGCATGGCGACTAATATTCCGCCCCACAACCTAACTGAGCTTATTGATGGCATTGTCGAACTGATCGACAATCCCGAAGCCGGTCTCGACGAGCTGATGAAGCACGTAAAGGGTCCAGATTTTCCGACGGGCGGAACCATTTTTGGCGCTGACAGTATTCGCCAGGCGTATGGTACGGGTAAAGGCTCAATTGTCGTTCGCGCTAAGGCCGAAATTGTGGAAGACAAAAAAGGAAATCCACAAATTGTAGTGACCGAAATTCCCTATGCGGTTAACAAATCAACCTTGATGGAAAAAATTGCTGAGCTTCATCACGAAAAGCGCATTGTGGGCATTGCTGACATGCGTGATGAAAGTTCTCAACGTGGCGATAACAAGAATCTCACGGGTGGCGTGCGGATTGTTATTGATATCAAAAAAGACGGCTTTCCCAACAAGATTTTGAACCAGTTATATAAGATGACACCGCTACAAAGCGCCTTCCACGTCAACATGCTGGCACTCGTCGACAATGGTCGCCAGCCGCGCGTCCTGAGTTTGGAAATGATTTTGCGGGAATACCTCAAGCATCGTCAGACGGTGGTTCGCCGTCGTACCGAGTTTGAACTGCGCAAAGCCCGTGAACAGGCGCACATTTTAGAAGGCTTAAAGATTGCGCTTGATCATATCGACGAGGTCATTCGCATTATTCGCGCCTCTCAGACAACTGAGGAAGCGCGCACGAACCTCATGACTAATTTTGGCCTTAGCGAGTTGCAAGCCGCCGCCATTTTGGCGATGCAGCTGCGACGTTTGGCTGGACTTGAGCGCAAAAAGATTGAAGACGATTTGGCTGCCTTGTTGAAGCTCATCGCTGAACTCGAAGGTATTTTGAGCTCCGAGTCCGAAATTCTCAAAGTTGTTCGTGCCGAGTGTGAAGAGATGAAAGCCAAGTATGGCGACGAGCGACGCACGCAAATCGTGGGATCAGAAATCGGCAAGTTCAGCGAAGAAGAGCTGGTACCAAACGAGCAAGTGATTATTACCCTCACCCATGGCGGCTACATCAAGCGCATCCCCAGCAATACCTACAAAGCGCAAGGCCGCGGCGGTAAAGGCATTATTGGTATGGCCACGAAAGAAGAGGACGTGGTTGACCACTTGGTGCTGACGCATAACCACGACTATATGCTCTTCTTTACTAACCAGGGCCGCGTTTTCCGTTTGAAAGTTTACGAAATTCCGGCCTCCAGCCGTACCGCAAAGGGGCAGGCAGTCGTAAACCTCATTCAACTGGCCCCGGAAGAAACGGTGACGTCGCTGGTGACGTTTAATAAAGAAGACGCTGAGCATTACCTATTTATGACGACGCGGTTTGGAACCGTTAAAAAGACGGCGCTGAGCGACTATGCCAATGTGCGTGCCAACGGCCTCATCGCCATCAAGCTTGATGCCGGCGATCACCTCGGCTGGGTAAAACTCACGAGCGGCAAAGATGAGATCGTGATTTCGACTGCACTGGCTCAAGCAATTCGCTTTAAAGAGAATGAAGTGCGTCCGATGGGCCGGGCTACCCGTGGTGTTCGAGGCTTACGGCTGCGCAGTGGTGACAAGGTGGTGGGCATGGATGTGGTTCTCCCCGGTATGGAGATGCTCGTTATCATGATGAACGGCTATGGCAAGCGTACTAAGATTGATCAGTTTGCGACGCACGCTCGCGGCGGAGTCGGTATTAAAGCCGGCGTGGTAACTGCCAAAACTGGACAGACCGTTGATGTCCGCGCTATTACCGATCCGCGCGATGACCTCGTAGTAGTCTCGACTGGCGGTACGATTATTCGCCTGGCGCTCAAAGATGTTTCGCTGATTGGTCGCGCCACGCAGGGTGTTCGTATTATGCGGTTGGGTGAAGAAGATCACGTGGCTTCAATTGCGCTTGTTGGCGAGGCTCAGCTCGAATCAGAGCTTGGTGATGGTTCTGCCGAACCCACAGCCACGACCGAAAATTAGCACAAGAATCAGCTCCAGATAGTAACTATAAAAAGCGCCAACTTTATGTGGTGCTTTTTATAGTTAAAATAACGACATATTTTGGCATGGTCTAATATTATTTTGTAACTTGTGACAATGCCCGGCCTTGGTTCAAAAGCCTATTCTAGGCAAAGACAAGAGTGCTTATAACCAAAGGGAATTTAATGAGTCTGGCTTCATCCAAACTCGGTCGATATGCCCTCGGACTCGTCGCTTCTGGCGGCGCGGCACTTTTTCTTGGCGGTACGGCACTCGCAGACGTAGCCGTTACGGGTCCAACTCTTACGTCAGTTACGACCATTTCAAATGACGTTTCAACAACTACCCACACGGTGACCCACTCTAAATCAGAAGTATTGGTGACGGGTAGTAGCGATCAAACTCCGACGGTAGGGGGGGGACCTGCCGACCCGAAGCTATCCTCTGACGCGACGACGTCACCGGCGGCCCTGGGACTTACCGCGTCGTTAGAAGCGGCGCCTGATGCTAAAGTTCAGGCATCGGCTGCAGTTGCGACATCATCCGACGTCATCGGTGAGCCGCCAGCGGCGACCGTGAGTGCGCCAGTAATTAGTCAGAGCGTGCTCCACCGAGCAGCTTTAGCGGTAATTTCTTCGACTGGTACGCCCGTACAGGCGGCTCCAGTTGCTTCGCAGGCGTCAGCTCCAGTTCCTCACAGCCAGCCGGTACCCCCGCAGGCCTCTGGGGCTTTCACGGCCCTTACCCTAGAGCTGGCCGGTACGGTGGTGCCAAAAGTGTTCAATACTTTCGGCGCGCTCGTCGCGGCTCCTGTTGGAGTGCTCGAGCTGGCGCTACTTACCCTTATTACGGTGCTTATTTCCTTACTTGCTCAAACATACGGTACGGCATTGCGCCGCTCAGGCTATTCGACGGCTGCGCGCAGTGACGGCTCAATTTTTACTTTTGCTACACCGCTTGCTTTGGACTATGGCTCACTTCGAGTACCCATGGTCCTTTTTGATGGTGTCAGAGACCAAAAAATGATGAGTTTTATGACCGTTAATGCATATAAGAAAGGAGGTGAATGAAATGAAAAAGACGACTTATTTGGTAACCCAAATCAGTTTCGCAGGACTTATGTCGATTGGTCTGGCGGGTGTGGCATTGGCTGACAGTGTTTCGCTTGATGCAACTGGACCCAATTCGAACAACCAAGTGACCATCGATAACTCCGTTACTACTTCAACGACCAATACCAACGTCGTAACAGTTACCAATAGTAACGATCAAGTAGCTGTTTCTGGTGATGTTGGGGCAACGAATAACACAAATGTTGGCGGCGCAGGTTCTGGTAATGCTACCAACAATAATTCTACGTCGACGTCAGTCACCGTTGATAACGGCGGAAACAGCGTTACGCCTACTCCACCACCAGCCAATGGCGGGGGAATGGGTGCTGGCAGCGGTTCTGGGACGGGGTCCGGTTCGGGCGGTGGCACTGGCTCTGGTTCGGGCGGTAACGTCTTGGGCGCCTCAACTGGCGGTCTCGGTGGTGCGGCTGAAACTTTGCCGGCGGTCGGCGCTTCGGTACCGATGGATGTTTCGGCTCTGCGTGCTCTCTACCACCCGGTAGCAGCAGTAACGCCAACCGCAACGCTCGTGAGCCACAGTAGCAAAATCTCAGTCATGTTCCTGGCGGTGGCCTCGATCCTTAGTTTGATTGGCGCAGCTGTGAGCGCAATTTACTCGACGCATCGTTCGCGTCAGATAGTTTAGAGAGGGAAGACATGAAGCAACGAATTTTACGCATCATCCTGCCAAGTACGAGTTTACTGCTTGTGGTGGGAGTGGCTTGGGCGGCTCAAGCCGAGACGAATACGGTAACGGTGGCAGCGTCGCCAAGTCCGAGTCCAACTGTTACGGCTACACCTGAAGTCACGGTTAACGGCGCTACGGTACCGCTCGACAAGTCTGGTAATGGTTCGGTCAGCACGGGCCAGGCTAAGACGAAGGTAGAAAGCTCTGGAGGCCAGACGACTGTGACGACTACGAGTCCAACGAGTACTACCAAGACAACAACCGGTGACGGCAACGTTAACGTTACGGTTAATCAAACCAACGGTAACGCATCGAGCCAATCGTATAGCTCAACCAACGTTTATGGTGGAAGCTCGAGTTCAAACTTCAGCTCTTCATACTCAAGTTCAACCTCCAACGTGTTTGGAGTTACTAAGTAGGTGATTGTTCGCGGGCCGCAAGGCCCGGAACGACATTCGGGGCTTAGGCCCCGTAACGACAACAACTAATCATTTCTTAAAGAAAGGACTTTCCAATGAAAGTTACAATCCTCCGCTACGCCGCCATCGGTATGGCATCTCTAGGTCTCGCCGGCGTTGCCGCTGCTAGCACCGTTACCCTCGGTAACACGGGCCCTAGCTCAAGCAACACCACCAAGATCTCAAGTGGTACCACCAACTCTCTGACCAACGACAACAGCGTTGGCGCAGCCAACCTAAACGCTCAGGGCGCAGGTTCGGGTAATGTTGATACTTCTAAGAACACCAACGCTGGTACTGCAGCATCAGGTAGCGCCACCAACGGTAACGCCACCACGACCAACGTAGTAGTAAGCAACGCCGGTAGCGGCATGGGCGCAGGCTCAGTAGCAGCTGACAACAGTGTTGTAAGCATTGGTTCAACTGGTCCTGACTCGAACAACCACGTCACCATCGACAACACGTCGAAGACCACCGTTAAGAACACCAACAATGTCGAAGTTATGAACTTCAATTTGCAGGAAGCTCAGTCCGGCAACGTCAAGGTTAAGGACAACACCAACGCAGGTAGCGCTACCTCAGGTAACGCCCTCAACAGCTCAACGACCAACACCAGCGTTAACTTGTCCAACTAGTTTCCGCTCTTGGTAGAGGGCTTGCCCTCTACCGCACTTATCAGATAGCGAGTATAGTAATTTTCTACTCGCAGCACACAAATTTTCCGTGACGGCAACTAATCAGACACCGGGGGAGGACCCAACCATGAAGAAACATCTACTATTACGCAGCCTCTTATCGCTCATGATGCTTGGGCAGGCGAGTTTTGGCGCGATCGCTTTGGCGGACTCGCAGCCTTCACCGAGTCCCTCGGTGTCGCCGAGTCCGTCGGTATCGCCTGACCCCACCCCGAGTCCGTCTGATAGCCCCGCGCCGACGGCCAGCCCCTCCCCAAGCCCGACGGTTTCACCGTCGCCGAGTCCCATGGCCGCTCCGAGTCCTAGCCCCAGTCCCAGTCCTAGTCCAACCGCCGCACCAACAACTTCCACAACCAAAAAAGCCTGTCCAGTAACCGGCCCGTGCGATCCAACTGGCACGATCCCGAACTGGGTTTACAATGTTGCTACCGACAAATGGGAAGCCTCAGATAAAAGCTCGTTCATTTACGACACAGCTTCTGGCTATTGGTTGTCACCCAAGTACTACCTGAATAAACAAATTGGCTGGTACGAGATTGTGCCTGCTGATCAGGTGGCGGCTTTGTCGGCCAACTTTGTGACCGCTCCAAACATCGTTCACACTGCCCTCGGTGACGTAGTAGTTGGTTCGACCGATTACAACTTAGCTAAAGCACTGGGAATCATCCCCAGCGGCAGTGACGCAGCTGTATCGGGTACCGGTGCAAATTCTACTAATACGGCGGGAATTACCAACTCGAACCAGAGCTGGTTTGACCTCACTAACTTGGTTAACGTCATTAACACGCTCGATACCACTGCCAAAAGCGGTAACGTGTCGGCTACCGGCAATACGAATGTTGGCGACGCAGTTACCGGGGCAGCCAATGTGTTGGCAAACCTCATTAACTTACTGAGTTCGGCATGGTCGTGGTCTAACGGTGGCTTGAACATGTTTATGCAAAACCTGTTCGGTAACATTAATGGCGATATTATGCTGTCGCCAACACAAGCGGTTAACGGTGGCGGCGGTTCGCTGGGGAGCTCCGCAGGAGTAGCTAACACCGGCTCAGGTTCAACTAATAATGCCAACGTGACCAACGCCAATTCGACGGGCGTAAATGCCAGTAACACGGGCAACATTGTAAATAATGTTACCGCGAACGCTACCTCGGGCAATGCCGACGCCAGCGGCAATACCACGGCTGGAAACGTCGCCACGGGCAATGCGACGGCAGAGATCAACATTATTAATCTCATTAATTCCTACATTAGTGCTGGAAATTCGTTCTTTGGCGTACTCAACATCTTCGGTAACCTGAACGGCGACATCTTGTTCCCGAATGGATTTCTTAACGGCGCCTTAGGCAGCGGGACGCCCGCTACAGCTGCCAATGCTGGAGTTGCTAACACCGGTGCCGATTCTAGCAATACGGCCGGCGTTAGCAACTCGAACACTTCGAGTGTTACCAATACTTCGGCTTACGGTTTAGCTAACAATATTACAGCGGGTGCTGCTTCTGGCAACGCAACGGTTGGTAGCAACACCTCGGCCGGCAACGCTACTACCGGTTCGGCTACAACCACAGGTAGTACCTTTAACATCACCAACAACTCGATCTTTGGTGACAATGCCGTTCTTGTTATCGTTAACGTGCTTGGTCACTGGGTTGGCAAGATTATGACCTTGCCTGGCGGGTCGGCCAGCACTTCGGGCCTGCTCACCGACAATGCCCAAATTGGCACAACGGGTGCTAATTCAACCAATCAAGCGGGCGTTGCTAACACGAACACGGCTAATATAGCGTCATCTAACACTGGCAGTATTACGAATATCGTCAACGTAAATGCTAATTCGGGCGATGCAAGCGCTACCAAAAATACGTCGGTAGGCAATGTCACGACGGGTGACGCCAAGGTATCGACGGGAGTTGCTAACATTGTTAACTCCGTGGTTAACGTAAAGCACTGGTTTGGCGTCTTAGTTATCAACGTTTTTGGAAACTGGTTGGGAGATGTTGGTAATAACACGTCGGCGGGTAACGCTCCCTTGGCCACAAGCAGCACTATTTCAACGCCCGCAGTGGCGTCGGCTCTCAACGCAGCTAACGGCTCACGGGCGCAGCTTGCCAGTGTGAATAGCCCAACCACTCCAAGTGTAACGGTCCCAGCTGCGGTGGTGCCTGTGGCTGCTACTGGCGTGGTCTTGGCCGCTGCTACCCAGCTGACAAGCCACGTTGCCGCGACGACCCATGCCCGTAACTTGAACTTTGTTTTCTTAGGAGCAGCTATCCTCTTGATGCTCGCCGGTACCATGCTTGGCATTGAGCGACGCTTGCGCCAAATCTAAATTCGTACGTGTTTCTGGCCCCAAAGCCCCAAACGCGTTACAATAGCCCTCTAAACGTGGAGTCTTGACCGTGGTTTACAATGCCTACATCGTCGTTCCAGCAGCAACCTTTGCCGTTGCCCAGATTTCTAAATTTGCTCTGGCCGCTTTTCGTGGCAAACTCGATTTTCGTTACCTTTATGCTCCGGGCGGCATGCCGAGTGTTCATTCGGCCATTGTGACGTCACTGGCAACGACGGCCTTTTTGGTCGGCGGTGCCAGTAGTCCGCTGTTTGGCTTTTCGCTCGTACTTGCGCTCATTGTGATGTATGACTCGTTTGGTGTACGCCGAGCAGCTGGTGAGCAAGCCGCGGCTATTAACATGATTTTCGAAAGCCTCGAGCGTAGTCGAATCCGTCTCGAGACTCCAAACGCGCATGTTCGCGAAATTTTGGGGCACCAGCCTGAAGAAGTTACGATGGGAGCCGTCCTTGGTATTGTCCTGGGCTGTTTGTTTAACTACGATCACCTTGGTTCGGTTGGTGCGTTCTTGCAAGCTACGCCGGCCCAGCCCGAAATTATGGCGTACGTTATCATCAGTTTGGTCCTCATTGTCGGCAGTATTATTGCCAAGCTCGTCATTAAGCGCAAAAAATCGCAGACTCTATTGAAGCTTGGCAGCCAAATTTTGGTGTTTGGCCAAACGATTGGTTGGCTGCTGCTGCTGGCATCGGTGTTAATTTACGAGCGGGCGAGCTACTTTAGTTGGCGCCTGTGGAGCCTCATCATTTTTGTGGGAGGTATTGTTTGGCTGGTGAGTCTTGTTGCTCACTGGCGCCCGCGCCTCAAGGTTGAGTTGGAGCAAGAAAAAGAGCTGCACCGCAAGCGCAAATGGCTAACGTGGGGTCGCCGCAAAAAATAAGGTAATGCTTATCTGCTTGACGTGCCGTATAATGTGGCAAAGGTCTAAGTGATGAAACAAAAATTTCATTTCCAGCATCATAAGGCAGAAGCTCTTCGTACGCGTCGACGCTTCGCTTTTATGAATGCGGCATTATTTATGGTGGCTGCAGTAATTATTGGTGGTCACTATGTGGCTTCGCATGGTGCTACTACGACGTATGGCAGTATTGACGGGGTAAAAATTGATACTTCGGGGGTAGGCGACTACGGCGGAAGCACGACGGGTCCGTATAACACTGCGAACGTTACCATTGTTGCCGCTGGTTCAGCTACCGGCCGAAGTAGCACGGCCGAGCCGTTTTACTTTACTCAACTTGTCGCTCCGGCCGCAGGGCAGCAATACACTATTTCGGTATCACCAACCGTTGTAGGCAATTATCATCTCAAGGGTTATACCTATGAAGATGGCACCGCGGTCGGTTGGAATCCGCAGACCTCGAATTTTCATGCTAGCTCGTCGTTCACTTTCAACTTGGTCGCTAATCATATCTTTCATATGCGCTGGATTTACCAGTATGTAGCACCGCCGACGCCGGCGCCCACACCGGTAAAAACGCCGACTCCGGTGGTAAAGACACCGACACCTGGACAGCCAACTCCCAAACCGGGGACGGGTGGCTCGTCAGCGATTCCAGCCGCTACGCCAGCGCCTGTTCCTGACACCCAAGCTCCAACGGCACCCACCGCATTTCAAGCGTTGGCGGCTAGCAACAACGCACTGGTTAACCTATCATGGACGGCGGCCACCGACAATGTTGGTGTGGCGTCCTATCATATTGAACGAACGTTGGATCAGACTAAGTGGAGTGTTGTCGCCGACCAATCGGAATTGACGTTCCAAGACGATACAGCGGCCTTTGGCGTTCATTATTACTACCGTATTAGCGCCTTTGATGCGGCCGGAAATCAGTCGCCGTACGCTACGGCCGACGCTACGACGACTGCGTTTGCTGGCTCCAGCACCTCGACACCCCAAACCTTTACGAGTGACGACAAAGTAGCCACCGTGAGCATTCCAAGCGACGCGTTTGATACCGATACGGATTGTACGGTAGTGACGTCCCAAACGGCCGTTTCTCCCGGTAAAAACGTGATTGTGGCTGGCCCGTATGAAGTACTTTGTAAGGATAGCTCCGGTAACGCGGAAGTTGCGACTAAGCAACCGCTCACATGGACGTACGCAATCAAGGCAAAAATGTCCGGTTTCAAAAATCCCGTCGGCATAACCTTATCTGATAACGCGTCAGCCACTACGGCCACCAAGAGCACGTATAACTCAAAAACAGGTGGCTTTACGTTCACGTCCGCTACGCTGGGATCGACGGCGGTACTCGCCTCGGTTAACCCTGGCTTACCGGTATCCCTCATTGTGTTCGGATTCTTGTTCCTGCTGATTGCGGCAGCGGTGGTGATTTTCTTCCTCCGCCGAGGTCAAAAACGGGATTATAACGAGTATATTCGTTCCAAGTATTACGATCTGTAGGGGCTAGCTATGAACGACATCCTGGGCCGCACGAGGGCGCATGCTTGCTGTTAGCTGCATTTACGCCGAAAATAACGCATTTTACCGTTGACACAGGCTCATCAGATGCGCTACAGTGACTAAGTCTTGAAATGAGTTGAATAGAAAGAACGTAGCAAGCCAACCGGCTGCTATTATTTTGGCCCAAAGCCAAGACAGTATTTTGAAATCTGAATCGTGCAGTGTAAATGTCCGTAAAAACCGTGACGCCGAGATTTATCTCGTCGTTACACGTGACTTAAGCTTCGGCTTAAGAAACAACAATTTCAATTGAGTGCCAAGCTCAAATTAGCCAAATTTTTTTGGAGAGTTTGATCCTGGCTCAGGATGAACGCTGGCGGTGTGCCTAATACATGCAAGTCGAACGGACTCTTATTTGAATCTAGTATTTAACCTCGGTTAGATACCAGATCCTTTCGAGAGTTAGTGGCGGACGGGTGAGTAACACGTTGGTACCTGCCCCGAAGTGGGGAATAACTGCCCGAAAGGGTAGCTAATACCGCATATTGCCGAAAGGTGAAAGCAGTAATGCGCTTCGGGAGGGGCCTGCGTCCCATTAGCTTGTTGGCGGGGTAATAGCCCACCAAGGCTTCGATGGGTAGCTGGATCGAGAGGTTGACCAGCCACACTGGGACTGAGATACGGCCCAGACTCCTACGGGAGGCAGCAGTAAGGAATCTTCCACAATGGACGAAAGTCTGATGGAGCAACACCGCGTGCAGGATGAAGGCTTTCGGGTCGTAAACTGCTTTTATATAGGAAGATTATGACGGTACTATATGAATAAGGACCGGCTAACTACGTGCCAGCAGCCGCGGTAATACGTAGGGTCCAAGCGTTATCCGGAATCACTGGGCGTAAAGCGTGCGTAGGCGGCGTGTTAAGTGTGATGTTAAATCGTGTGGCTCAACCATATCGATGCATCGCATACTGGCATGCTTGAGGGAGGCAGAGGCAAGTGGAATTGGCAGTGTAGCAGTGAAATGCGTAGATATTGCCAGGAACACCAATGGCGAAGGCAGCTTGCTGGGCCTTCTCTGACGCTGAGGTACGAAAGCGTGGGGAGCGAACAGGATTAGATACCCTGGTAGTCCACGCCGTAAACGATGCATACTAGTTTTTTGGGGTATCGACCCCCTGAGAAACGAAGCTAACGCGATAAGTATGCCGCCTGGGAAGTACGGTCGCAAGACTAAAACTCAAAGGAATTGACGGGGACCCGCACAAGCGGTGGATGATGTGGTTTAATTTGACGATACGCGGAGAACCTTACCCAGGCTTGACATCCTTGGAACCTTTAAGAAATTAGAGGGTGCCCTCGGGAGCCAAGTGACAGGTGCTGCATGGCCGTCGTCAGCTCGTGTCGTGAGATGTTGGGTTAAGTCCCGCAACGAGCGCAACCCTTATCGTATGTTGTATTTTTCATGCGAGACTGCCCGGGCCAACCGGGAGGAAGGTGGGGATGACGTCAGGTCAGCATGGCCCTTACGCCTGGGGCTACACACGTCATACAATGGCCGGTACAACGCGTTGCCAAACCGCAAGGTGGAGCTAATCGCAACAAAACCGGTCTCAGTTCGGATTGCAGGCTGCAACTCGCCTGCATGAAGTCGGAATCGCTAGTAAACGTGGGTCAGCATACCACGTTGAATACGTTCTCGGGTCTTGTACACACCGCCCGTCACGTCATGGAAGTCGCCAACACCCGAAGTGCCTATTTTCTAGGCCCTAAGGTGGGGGTGGTAACTAGGATGAAGTCGTAACAAGGTATCCGTACCGGAAGGTGCGGATGGATCACCTCCTTTCTAGGGAGATACAACGTCGCAAGACGCTCCAGAGCCCCGTTCGCTCTGGCCATTAGGACTCATGGTGAGCTGTTCTCTGCAAAGAGAAATGTGCTCCTAGACAGATCCAATGCGGTACTTCTAGGTCGACTGCTGAACATCGTAAGATGTACAGCATGTGATACATTGCACTGCACGATTCAGTTTTCAAATAACAAACAACCTGCCATTTGGCAGGTTGTTTGTTATTTGTGCTTTGTTATTACTTGTGGAAGCTTTGGAAAACCCCGCGCAGCGGGCTAAGGACCCAATCGAGAACTGGCGTACCGAGTCCGGTAGCCAGCAACAAACCAGCGAGGGTGAGAATGATAGCAAAAACTTGATAGATGAGATAGGTACTGCCGTAACCTGCATAGCGCTCGATCCAGTCTTGGCGACCGGTGTAGCCGACTAAACTGTAGTTATATTTAAGCAGTACAGTACCTACCGCGACGAAAAACAGACCGAGAAAAAAATGTGACCAAGTAAACATAAGCACAGTATACACGCACCCGCGGTTTGAGATTGAAAAATAGTTGTCGGTGGCACCCGTTAGGGCGCCACCGACATTGTTACTCGTTTCAGCCGGCTGGTACGATCCGGATGTAGCGTTCTTCTAAACCAAAAACGGCGTAGAAGCTTTCGTGCAGGCATGACCCGACACTGCAAACGAGGTAGCGATCGCCGCCCTCGGTTTCGTAGTGGCGCCGTCCTACCGGAATGCGAAAGAGCCATTCAGCCGGCATACACCACCAGTGGCCAACGTCGATGATGGTGATGAGTCGTTCGCAGACCACCAGCCAACGTGGTACACCAGAATAGTCGACCGAGTACTCGGCCCCAACTTCGTCGTCCATGACAGCCTTTCTAGCGCGCCCACCCGGTGTGGGCTAGCGCATGTAGAGCTGATTGCCGGTCATGGCGCTCCTTTCGGTATCGTCGCATCTTGTGATGGGGGCGCCTGCGCTAATTGCCGCTGGTCATAATACTCCAATCGTGTACGCGAGCCCATAAGGTTAGGCAAGTGTTATTACTATAAATCGGTCCAAAAATAATGACAAACCAAACCAACCAAAGAAAAACTCCGGCTGCTGGCCGGAGTTTTTCTTTGGTGGAGATGACAGGGGTCGAACCTGCGACATCCTGCTTGCAAAGCAGGCGCTCTACCAACTGAGCTACATCCCCATAACGATCGTTTCTGAGCCTTAGCGAGGCTAAGGCCTCGGCTATGCCCCACGAATATGTTGGCGGCAAACCGCAAATATATTGATACGTGATAAAAAGTCTAATGAGGGCTATGGTGGGCGATCGAGGACTTGAACCTCGGACCTCGTCATTATCAGTGACGCGCTCTAACCAGCTGAGCTAATCGCCCTCACTTTTATGTTTTTGGCATTTAGAACCCTCCTATTGAAGCATATTTGAGCTCAGGCTACAAGACGGAAAGATCCCGCTGGAAGCTCGAGTGAGCTCCCAGCGGGATCCATGGGACCGGCCGGGGGTGGTCAGACGGCGGCGCGGAGCGACCAGAGCGGTTGTCCTTTGGCGTCGTTGATGGTCACGATCGGCGAGCTGAGCGAAAACGATGTCGGCAACCGGACGACGGCGGTGCTGAGATGAAGGTTCACGGGGCTGGGGCTGGATGCCCCTTCGTCGGTGGTCACGACCACCGTGAAATTCAGGCCAGTTACTTTATTGGTCACGCCATCGAAGTCCAGGCTGACGATGGCCAGCGACACGGGGGCACCGGTTTCGTCGGTCAGGCGATGGATGGCTGGCCGCGAAGCCAGCGTAATACCCCGGTAGGGAATCTGGTATTTCATCGTTCTCCAAGCTGGATGTGGTGGGTGCGCGGGATGGCGGCAAGTGGGTTGCCGGAACCGTCGAAAACGCTGACGGGCAATACGACGCTGCTGCCATCACTGGCGCAGACGGTGATGTGGAGTGCGCTGGCGCGTCGGCCTTCGGGCAGGATCACGACGGCCTCACCGTCGGAACGAAGCGCGAAGACCGCGGTGGGTCGTTCGGCCACGAAGACGCTGAGGGCACCGCCCGGCACCCGAGCGGCAGTCATCGGTACCGACAGCTGGAAGATGGGGCCGTCGGTGATTTGCCGGGCCTCAGCCACTGGTGTCGGACTGACTCCCAAACTTGAGTCCGAACTGCTGTCGACGGCTCTGTCGATGGTACTGGTCATGGCTGCTCCTTGGTGAGGTGGGGAAACAACGGACTTGGATATGTGAAGAAACTGCTGCGAAGCTTTCTAACAGCACGGGTCGGCATTTTGCGAAGTTCGAACTGTTAGTCTAATTCAACCGCAATAGGCACCATCTGTCGAGACTTTTTTAGCGGTTTTGACGATAGTATTTTGCGCATTCAATACTATAATTACATTAATACAAATTGTCAATATATCCGTAATGGCTCAATACCTTCGCAACATCTAGAAACCAAAAGTGGCAGCTGCCAAACTGTAGTTATCGTCAAACAACTATAGGAGCAGACTGCCATGTCA
>JACAFG010000003.1 GCA_019352195.1 Candidatus Saccharimonadota bacterium
TACCTGCGGTATTACAATGAGGCCAGACTACATCTTGGCATTGGGCTGGCTACTCCGATGCAGATTGTTGCGAAGGTCTTGAACCAATGACGTATTTGGCTGACAATGAGGGCAATAATACGTTGATCGGCCCTTGCCTGCGCCCTGATAAATTCGCTCGATTTTGGTATTACACAGGAGACAATTCTGATGATAACGCCGGTACACGAAGTTCCAGTGCACAGCTTTAGCTGCCTCTCGCGTAGTAGTAATCATTTTGCCGGGACGCTTGATGTCTTTAACCATCTGCGGCTGCAGCCAGTTAAACAAGCGCTCATACTCCCGCGCGCTGACCGCACTCGCCCACCGCAACGGGTGAATTTTGGCAATGAACATACTTTCACTCTTGTACACGTTGCCAATGCCAGATACCAGCTCCTGGCTGAGCAGCGCCTCGCCGATTGGCGGGTCGGTTGTCTGCGCGCGTGCAAAGGCGTCCAAGCTGGTTTTAACCGTCAGCATATCAGGGCCTAGACGGGTCTTAATGGCTTCGGCCTCGTCAGATGACACTAGTTTGATAATGCCGCCGCCAAAGTAGCCAAACTCCCCCTTATCGGTGATGAATGCAGTATTAAGGCGCTTTTTGCTCACGGGCTCAGTGGTAGGCAGTCACCAACCCCACATCAGCATATGGTTATAGATGATCTGGCCACTTTCCAGATAGACAAAAATGTTTTTGCCTTTGGTTTCGACACGGCTAATGACCGTCGGCAGCTTAATGTCCCACGGTATGCGGCTCGCCGGATGGCGAATAGCGACGAGCATTTCACCAACGTGCTTCTGGATGAGATTAGCAACTTGGCGTGCCTGCGGTCCCTCTGGCATGTAGCGAGTATACCGAACGTAAAACGAACAAGCAAAAGCGCTATTTCTTCTTTAGCGGCGGAACTGTCTTAATGTGCGCCTGGAGCAAGGCCGCGTCGCCAGCCGGAGCCGGGGCGCCGGTGAGCGGGTCGCGGGCATCCCCTGTTTTTGGAAACGCGATGACTTCGCGAATATTGGGTTCACCGGCGAGGAGCATGATGATCCGATCGATGCCTGGAGCCATGCCGCCGTGGGGTGGAGCGCCATACTTGAAGGCTTCGATCATATGGCCAAACTTAGCCGTAATTTCTTCATCGCTGAGCCCGAGCACCTGAAAAATCTTCTGCTGCATCTCGGCGTTATGAATTCGGATGGAGCCACTTGATAGTTCATACCCGTTTAAGACGAGGTCATATGAATCGGCACGTACTTTGAGCGGCTCCGTATCCATGAGGTGCATATCCTCGGCCTTAGGAGCGGTAAACGGATGGTGCATTGCACTGAGGCCTTTGCCATTTTCGCCCGGCTCAAACATCGGGAAATCGAGTACCCATACAAAGGCTAGTTCGTTCGGATCGTTCTTATCATGGCGCAGGTCAGGCTTGTCGTTGCCGTATTTCTCCATACTTTCGGCATAAGTAAGGCGCGGGAATGGTACCGTGGTGAGCTTTTTATCGGGCGCAACGGTTTTGATCATTTCGATAAACATGGCTTCATTAAGCGCTAAAATGTCTTCTTGGGTGACAAAGCTCATCTCCATATCGAGCTGAGTAAACTCGGGTTGACGGTCGCCGCGCTGATCTTCATCGCGGAAGGCACGGGCAATTTGGAAATAGCGGCCGATACCGCCGACCATTAATAACTGCTTAAACTGCTGCGGGCTTTGAGGCAAGACATAAAACGACTCAGGGTGAAGGCGGCTGGGAACCAAAAACTCGCGGGCTCCTTCGGGAGTCCCGCGGTTGAGCATCGGAGTTTCAACCTCGATGAAACCCTGCTTATCGAGATAGTCACGGAAAAACTTAACGACGCGGTGACGCAGGCGCAAGTTGGTGGCCATGCGCTCGCTTCGGAGGTCGAGATAACGGTATTTCAGGCGTAGCTCTTCGTTGATCGCCGAAGTGTCTTTTCTAATCTCAAACGGGAGCTCGGCAGCTTCGTTGATGACCGTAATGGTATCTGCGCCCAGTTCAACGCCGCCGGTAGCCAACTTGTCGTTACGGAAGCGCTCGCCGCGCTCACGAACTTCGCCGGTTACTTCTATGACGTACTCGGCGGCCATTTTTGGCAGCTTATCAGACTCAACCACCACCTGAAGCAAGCCCGTTTGGTCGCGCAAATCGATAAAAGCAACTTTGCCCATGTCACGCACGGTGTGAACCCAGCCACGCACGGTGACGGTTTGGCCGATATTATCGTTGGTTTGGATGGTAGTGAGGCTATTCATGTCGGATATTGTACCTGTTTGGCTGACAATGAGCTAGTTTGGCCTCAACCCGAACGCGAACTTAAGCGGTGGCCGCCCGCTTGGCGTGCCGCTCGGCATGCGCCAAATTATCGAGATAGGTTCGAATTTCAAGGGTCGCGCTCACACCTTCACCGACGGCCGAGGCAATTTGCCAGGTCGAACCGCTGCGCACATCTCCGGCCGCGTAGACGCCGGGGATGCTCGTAAGAAAATGGGCATCAGTCACAATGAAATCACGGTCATCCAGCGTGAGACTGTCTTTAAAGGCGCCGGTATTGGCCAGCAGCCCGATGAGCACAAAGATACCCGGCGCTTCGTAGGTGACGCCCTCGTTGTTCGTGGTGGCGCTGACGCCCGTTACTTTGTCATCCGAAACGTTAATTTTGTCGATGACGGTGTTATAGACAATGGTCAGGTTTTCGAGCAGGCTAACTTGCTCCCGCAAAATTGCACTGCCCTTTAGCTCTGGGCCACGCACGAGCATGGTGATATGGGAGGCAAACTTGGTTAAAAACATGATCTCTTGCATTGCGGAGTTGCCGCCGCCCACAACGATCAGGTCACGCCCGCGGTAAACTGGCCCATCACAGGTGGCGCAAAAATGCACTCCACGGCCAATCATCTCGGTTTCGCCGGGGACGCCAAGTTGACGGTAGGTAGAGCCGGTCGTAATGAGAACAGTTCTGGCCTGCAAGGGTGCTTTCTTAGTGGTGAGCTCGACAATATCACCAACACGCGCGATTTTTTGGACATCAATACCGGTTTTTACTTGCGCGCCAAAGCGTTTCGCCTGAGCGTAGAGCTTGTCGGACAGCTCGAGACCGCCAATACCGTTTTCAAACCCGGGGTAATTATCGATAACTTCGGTGAGGGCGGCCATGCCGCCGACCACGGCCTTTTCTACTACAAGGGTCGAGATGTCCTCCCGAGCTGAATAAATAGCTGCGGCCAGGCCAGCCGGCCCAGCGCCAATAATAACGAGATCATAGAGAGGTGGATCCGTTGGTTGCATGTATATAGTGTACCCTTCTTGCCGGTATAACGCTAGCGCTTAGAGCGACTAAGCTCGGTCCCGGTCGCAACTAATCTTATCAAAAACACGGCCCCGAAGGGCCGTGGGTGCAATGCGAGGGGTCTAGAGGTTTACGAGCACCTGCAAGTACCAAAAACGAACCTAAACTCCACTCACCATTGCTCTTTTGTTATATCACGAAGCTCAAGCGGGATACAAGTGCTTTTGCCAAAAATGGCAGCTTTTATTTAGCCACCGAGGTACTGGCTCCCAGGACCGAGTTCGATGAGCTAGCCTGGGCCTGCACCGCAGTCGTATACGGCGCGGGCAAATTGGGTCCAGCTGAGTTAATGAAGGCCTGAGGAGTGAGCGACGCCGAATCAATGAGATGGTTCATATAGTAAATAGCCAGCTCACGGTACTTGGAGTCGCTACCGCCGCCCGCCGGCGTGGTACAGCTGCCAATCGTGCCGTACAGCGTAATGTAGGCACCAATACTTGAGGTGCTCGAACACAGGAAGCCATTTTCCGTGGACCAGTTACCTTTTTCGATGTCCGTATCTGGATTGAGCGTTTTAGCGATGGGTGCAAACGCTACCATTTCGTCGGTCGACATATTGGTATCAACGTTCTCGCCCAGAATAGTCAGGTAGTGTGAAATGTCGCCAATATTACCGACAATACCAAGCGACTTTACTTTGGTTAAGACGGCACTTAACACCAGCATTTGCCGTTTAGATCGCGCAAAATCGCTCCCCTCGCCATTGTCGAGGCTATGACGGCTGCGCGAATAGATGAGCGCGGTATCCCCGTTCATGTGCTGCACGCCGGCGACAAAGCTCGGTGCGGGACGGATATAACCTGAGTAATTCCAGGTGGGATACTCGTAGTCAGTAAAGCCGTCAGGAACATCAATATCAACGCCGCCCAAGGTGTTTACCAAATCAACTTCGCCCTGCATATTAAACTTCACCCAATAATCGATATTAATGCCATACTCTTTGGCTACTTGGCCCGCGACAAATAGGCTGGCATACTGGGGATCTTTTTTGTTGCGCATGTAGGCATAGGCGTAAACTTCGCCGAATTTGGCAGTTTCGTAGCCGTCATTTATTTGCAGGTCGCGGGGAATGTTAATGGTGACGAGTTTTTTCTGCTGCCAGTAATATGACGCTAGCATAATTGAATCGGTGCGCATGCCGTCTTTTGTCATGCCATAAATAAGAAAATTAGTCTGCCCGTTCGTCTGGCCTTTAAGCGTGGTAGTCTCCCCTATCGATTTCTTAACGACACTGGCGGCAATATTAAGAGCGCTGAGTTTGGTATTTGGGGTGTGGGGCCTAAATACCATTGCCGCTAAAGCCGCTACCACCAAAATTGGCAACATCAATAGCCCAAACACCAGGCCGCGGTGCTTACTGGTAGAGCGTTGCCGAACCTGGCGCGAAGGCCCCGCGATGGGAGTCTCGGGCGCCACGGAAATAATTACGGGATTAGGGGTTAGGGTAGTTGGATTGGTTGCGGCAACGCTGCGGCGGCCCCGTACGGGGCCGTCCAGACGCTGCCTTCGCCGTCCATCACCATTCGGATCAAGCATAACTAGTATTTTAGCAGACAAAACCGAAGCCGTCGTGTGCAAACTATTAGGGTGTAGGCTGGCTGGGTGAAGCGGCCTGACGCAGGGTGGCGTTATACGCGTCGTTAGCATCATTATATTGGCTTCGTAAGGCTTCGCAGCGCGCATTGGTGGCATTGTAGCTGGCAATTTGCTGCTGCTTTACCGGCACGAGCGAATCATATGCGTCGGTTTTTCCGCCCCATAAGTACGTATTCATGCGGGTTTCGGTGGCGCCAATGGCGGTATCGTTTTGATGCAAGGTTGCCTCACAACTATAGTACTGTGCACTCAGGGCGGCCATTTGGGCAGAATCCTTGGCGCTGGCAGCCGATAGCGAGGCATTGGCGAGCGGTGTCGGACTGGTTGGATTTGCATTCAGAGAGGACGCGGGCAGAGTTGCGAGACGCAACATGACAATAAGCCCTACGATCGCCGTTCCCATGATCACCCCGCGCCACGCAAATGGTGAGACTATACCGTGGTAAAGGTCGTCAAACTGCTGGGGACTAAGCTGACGTCGGGCAAGTTGCTGCGGATTATAGAAGTAATGAATTCCGCGAACGATACTAAACAAGCCGTAGCCAATGGCGGCCCAAAACAACAAGTAGACCGAGTTGTTGGTGTGGCTTAAGTAGCCGATTGAGACAAAAAAACCGCCAAAAACGAACCAGGCGAGGCCGATGATGATATCTTTGTGAGCCTCAGCGCGGGCCGCATCTTCAACCTGTACGCGCGCCACGGCTCGCGCAGCCCAACTGTCATCGCCAGATGCCACCGGCCGCTTGGGTGCCGTATGAGATTGGATGCGTGAGCGGTTTTGTTCGTCGTAGCGGGAGCGCTTTTCGCTCCGGCCCAACACCTGATAGGCCTCGTTCAGCCGTTGCATTGCCCGCTCACTGCCGCCGTGATCTGGATGATATAGCTTGGATAATTCGATATACTGACGCTTAATTTGCGCCGCGGAAGCGCTGGGAGTAAGTCCAAACGTTTTGTAGTAGCCAAGATTATCAGTCACGCTAACGCCACAGGAAATTAGTTTTCTCGTGACATATTAGTACGCTGTTTTGGCACTTTTTGCAAGGTCTTAGATCGGTCACGCTACCGAGTGCGTTAGGCCGCTGGCGCCGGCTGGGGTGCCGGACTCAGGCGAATTGTTACGACATAGGCGATGACCACCGCCACAATCACCAGCGGCATCACATCGAGACCATCTGATGACAAGAGCAACGTGGCGAGCAATATAGAGACCAAGGGAAACTTCAGCATAGAAACGGTCATTGCCCCCATGCCAATGGCAATGGCCGGCACTAACGATAGGCCTGGCAAGTGAGACATGGCAATTCCCAAGGCGGCTCCAATAAACATAGCCGGAAAAGTTGGACCACCGCGGAAGCTCGAGAGCGAAATACCGTAAGACAGACCCTTCAAAACTATGAGCAGAACGAGCGTCCAAACCGGAAACGAGCTTGCATTAACAATGAGCGGTCCAAGTGACGATTCACCGGAATACAGGACGTTGGTGGAGCTGTCACCGGTCGTGATACTGTAGCCAATGGCAAGTAAGGCCACTATCACACCGGCCATTACCGCTCCGCCGACGCCGAAACGCGAGGCGTAAGGCTTAACTCGAAAGCCAAGCCAGCGGATGGCCCGTATCACCAGCGGCGCAACTAAGCCCACTACGATTGCCCAACCGAATTCGGTAATCGTGGGTGCGCCGATATGAGGCAAATTAGGGATGGCGAGTGATAAGGTCCCGAGTCCGGTGAGCGATCCGAGGCCCAGAAAGATAAGGTAGCCGATACCAGCCGACAGTAAACCAGGAATTAAGACCATTTCCATGGTGGCACCACCCAGACCAGCAGCTTCCATCATAAGAAAGGCTCCCAGTAATGGCGAACCCAATAAGGCGGAGATGGCGGCAAAGCTACCGGACGCCGCGATCATAGCGCCGGCCTGATTTGGCAGATCTTTTTTGGCTTGCTTAACCGCCCAGTAGGCCAAGCCGCCGCCGATTGCAATCAGCGGCCCTTCGGGACCAACTACCGCGCCGAGGCCGATGCTCGCAAGACTGGCGATAGCAATACCGGGGAGATTAGCCGGGATCGGTAAGCCGCCCGCTTTAAAGCCTTCGATTGGCATTTCGCCACCTTTGCCGGGCAGGTACTTGATAACAAGGCCGACAATGAGACCCGCCAATGTTAGTGGAATGAGCGGCCACCAGGTAGCGGCAGTGTGAGAGCTAATGTGGGCAGGAACGTCAGTAAAGAGCCACGTCTGCAGTTGGCCGGTCAGTGCCAAAAAGAAAAACGCCACGACTGAGACAGGAATTCCAATAAGGGCCGCAATAACGAGTAACTGAATATAGGCCTTACTTCTCATAGGGGCGTAGGGATCGGGAGAAACGGCCGGCGTTGTACTCATGGCATCCTTTCGGTGAACTAAACTAATTTTGCTTGGGCTACAGCACCGCTAAATCTTGTTCTCATTGTGGCATTTAATGGCTCTAGCTGGCAATCTTGGCAGTTACGTCTGGATCTCGTGCTTTGGCGGCAAGCAGTTTACGCGTAAGCTTATACTGAATTTTTGTGATCCAAATAAATCCGGCGTCCAAAATTATGAGAGCCACGAGCCAGGACGATGGCTCAACGAACATACGGTAGATTTGATAGACCATAAACACTACCAAAAAGCCGATCATGAGGGGGAAGGCCCAAGTCTTTTTACGGTACAAAGCTACTACGAGTACGAGTTTAAACGATCCATGCAGTATGAAGTAGACTATCAATACCTCGAGTGAAGCATTGGTATCGGGAATAAAATTGGATATTGGCGATGGTGACTGGAGCAGTAAGACGCCAGCGACAATTTCAAACACTGCGTCGAGAGCTTTCATTACGAGAGACGCTCCAAAAGCTTGATTGAGGGTTTTTTCGCTGTTTGAGAGAGCCATGGGATTATATTACTCGTGCTCCGCACTTATGTCGCTTAAGGCCCGAATATAAGTCGCGTCGTATTCATGCAAAACCGGCACCTCGCTTTGAGATGCCGGTTTTGACAGGTTTTGATCCTACAGTCCGAGAATTTGACGCTTTTTAGCCTGAAATTCGTCTTCGGTAAGATAGCCCTGATCTTTCAGACTGCCGAGCTTCTCAATTTCAGCGTAGGGATCGGCTGCTACCGGAGCCGCGGCAGGTTGTTCCTGGGGTGCTGGCGCTGGAGCAGCTTGAGGCTGCGATTGCTGCTGGCGACTAGCCACATTTCCCGCTACGGCCGTAGCAGTACCAGCAACCACGGCTGTCCGCGCCATTGTTCCAACTAGACCTACTCCACGTCGTCGCATTAACATATTATTTATCTCCTTCGGCTGGCGCTGCGGCCAACTCGCTTAATACTCGCTCAACATTTTCGGGACGAATGCGCCCGTCGGCCACGAGCACTCCGCCAGCGCCGATCACGGCCTGTTTGAGGTCTTTGGCCCACACGTGTTCAAACAATAACAATCCAGCTGAACTTCCGGGTTCGAGCAAAGCACCGGCTTCGGCAACGTCCTCATCAGACAGTAAGCCAGTGAAGTCTTTCATGAATGGCTTGAACGCCTCAGTAATTTCAGCGGGCATGTTTTCGATCTCAACGGCCGCCACCACGTCATCCTCACCACGGGTGATAAAAAGCAAATCGATGATCCGAATAGTGCCAGTCTCAACTAAGTGACTGAGCTCGGGCAAAATTTCGCCCTTAAACTGGCTTCCTGGGAAAGCAATTACGACGTAATCTATGGGACCTAGCATATGATCTCCTGTCCTACTATTTACGAGTACCAAGCAATATTGGCAAGCTATACGGATACTCTTCTATTTAATACCGCTGGCGACTAAGCTGGCCAGGCGCAAGTGCCTAAAAATAGACTCTTGAAATCCATAATTATTGTGACAATGCACAAACATCCATGATAGTGCCTCGACGGTAATGATCGTAACATAAATTGCACAATTACTGCTGTGAGGAGCGCTATAATACTACTAGTGTTTAGCCACTCTTAGCGAAAAGGTAGATTATGAACCGTCTTAAAATCGCTCAGAACACCCCTGTAGCAATCCTCGCTACCGAAGCCGTCGCAGTGGTAGTGTTTGCGCTGAACTGGGGTGCCCACGGGGCTGCAGTGGCTTCTATGAGCGCGGCGGTATCTAACACCATTGTTGCGCTTATCATGGGCGTCGTCGTGGTTCGTGCCCAGCCGCCTATTGGTATCGGTCGCGCAATGCTTTATGGTTTGGGCCTTTGGCTCGCGTCGACAAGTATCTTCATCGGCATATTTATGTCTATTCAAAGCCATAATAAAGTCATCGGCCTACTTATTGGACTCATCATGCTAGCAGCAGGTGTCGGGTGCCTGGCAGCATTCCCTGTGCCGTCTACAGCTAAGTCTTAGTTCGTTACCTTTGGAAAAAGGTAGCAGCCGCGTCAAACGCTGATTCAGGGAAGTTTGCGCGATCGCCAGAGTTACTCGTTCGTCCAATAACTTCACCAAGGCCTCTCGGTTACGAGTAAAAATTACGGTCTTAAACGCAATCCTATAGGATTATTTTTGAAGTATATATTTGCGCGAGTGCACGGCCATCGCCACAAAACTCACGTTTTCACCGTTTGGTAGTGCAATCGTCACTTCGGTAATCATGCCGTTTGGCAGTCGCTGACTCATCGAGCAGGCCGCTCCGCCTAGGCTGACGTTAAGTAACTTGCCTATTACGTCGGGGTGGCTCGCGAAACGAAACGAACCCGGGGCCTGAAGTTCTATGCTGGTTGTTCGGCGTCGATTGGCGCCGGGTGAGGTCTTAGAAGTATGCATGTCATCTTGAGTCGTGCAGCTATATAAGAGGGCGATACGCTTAGTAGCCTGAATACTGGTGGCAAATGACGCCACGCTCATGAATGGAGTTATGCCAATTCTTCCAGCGAGAAGCACTACGTCCGTGTACCGAGCGATGTCAAGCACGAAGCACCCGAACGGGCCACGGACATCAACTACGTCACCTATCTGGGCCGCTGACAAGCCGCGGGTAAAAGGGCCGCGTGTGCGCATACTAAATTGGAGGATCTCCTGCTCGGTTGGCGAGCTCACTATGGAAAAACAGCGAGCTGGAGTAGGCCTTCCCCCCTTAAAGAAACTAATTGCAGCATATTGCCCTGGTTGAAAGGCAATTAACTGATTTGCATCTCTTGAACGGAGTGTTACAAGCAAAGTAGAAGCATTTATTTGCTCCGATGCTTCCACAACATACTTATACATGCTCTGTAAGGCCACGGATACACTGCCTTAAATATTCAATTTTGATTATTCCACTAAGAGGCTCACTGAAGCCTCAATTTAAGGATAAGCCCTTTGTCTCCGGGTCGTGGGTGACGTTTGAACCATTTTGAGCGAGGAAGCTATGGGCCAGTTAGGTATTTACCCTAGAATATGCCACCTGAAGGTTCAAGCTTGAGCTTGAACGCTCGGGTGGTACCCCTTCTGGCACCATGCATCCTTGTGGGGATGGCCCGCCGACCCATACCTGTCCTGTGCGGCAGGCGCTCGGCCGCCTCGCAGGTGATGCCTCGGATGACTCTGTGGTGGGGACGCGGGGCCTTATTGAGCCGGCCGGTCACTACAGCGAACCCGATTTTGACCCCATCTTCATAGATGCGATCGAGGTAAATCCCTTGTTTCGTGAGGATGGTGCGGCCGTTGCAGGCCGCGACCAACTCCGAATCGGTGCCCATCGGCATCGATATGCTGCCGGATTTGGCCAGTTTTAGGACTTCCCTAGCGAGGTCGAGAAGCCCGAGGTCGTCGACCTCGTCGCGCTCCGCTTGGGCGAGCGCCTGGGCGAGCAGTTCGGCCGGCGCGGTTTTTTTTGCATTGCTCGCAGTAGTACCCGGACTCGCCGAGCAACGTTACTATCGTGTGGCCGCACGCCATCGACGTGACGGTAGGGACGGTGAACTGTGCAGCCATGGTAGGCTCCATTTCTGGGTCGAGTGATGCGAGACTATTCAAGGTACGGGTGCTCCGGGCTCAAAACGCCTCAGCGTGACAGTTGCCCGTTTACGGGAGAGTGTTTTGATTGGGGGTTGAATTCAGGTTCATGGAACGCATACTATTGTACCTCTAATGCTTATGCTTGTCAATAGTAGCGTGCATGGCGGAGCAAGTCTCGAACTATTTTCACTCAAGACATGAAGAAGCCACCGGCGGGGCTCCTTCACTCGCTTGAAGCGAAGGGCCCGCGCGATGGCGGTTGAGTGGCTAGCGCGGATTTCTGGATCATGACATGCGGTGCCTTTCCGCGTGCCTCTTGGCGGCGGTGATGAGCGAATCAAGCGCTGCCTCCAGGAGCATCCCGAACTCATAGGACCGGCCGGGAATGAGCGGTGCCTTGGCGGTCACCCTTCTTTTTCCAAGCGAGATGTCCATGACGATCTGGTCGCTAAGATCGAGACCCCGCCACCACTGTTATGCCTGGTGATGGTTAGCTCGAATGAACCGCTCCTGGCGTGCAGGCGACCCTTGGCTGACAGAGAAATGTCCTTCGGCCAGGGGTACAGAAGCACCTCGTCGATGGTCAGTGCTACCATGCTCGTAGCAAGTGGATAACCATTCAAATCAATTACTGCCTTGTTTCTCAGCAAGCGCAGTTTTTCGCCGGCCGACCTGGGCAATCGGAAGTCTCCGCTGGCTAGCTGCTACCATGCGTGAGCAACACCAGGCGGCCAGAGAGAGCCGCGAGAAAGAAGTAACGTTCATTCAGGCACAAATTGCTTGGTTGTCTCGCATGGAGGAGGGAATATAGGACGATAAGCTGGCCGAAGAAATAACCAAGGAGAAATACATGGAAAAGCATAAACAACTCAAGACTCAGCGAGCTGAGTCGGATGATAAATTGATAAAGGTTCAGAAGTCGTTTGGAGTGCAGTTAGAAGAGCGCTTGGCAATCATAGAGCTGCCCTAAAAGGCCGCCAACCTTGATACAAAAAAAAGACACCGGAGCAAAAACGGGTAACAATAACCAAACTTTTCAGTTCTATGACTGCAAATAACGGTTCTGTATCTGTTACGTACACCAACTTTGCTCGGGCAATTGCAGAAAAAGTTCGAGAAACACGTAATCTAATGGAGGTATAGAAAATGAATAACCAAACCATCAAAAATGACCCCGCTGACAGATCAGACGAGGCCAAAATTGAGCTTGAAAAGCAGTTAATTGCTATATGGCAGCCCCTAGTTGACGTACTTCGAACTATTAGCTCGGTGGCGATTTAATGCGGCGGGAACTACGAACCCATACGATACAGTGGCTTTTCGTAATGAGGACTTAAATTTGCTGAGCATTTGTCGGGACGTTAGAACTGCAATTAACCAAGCTAACTCAGCTATTAGTTTTCCTGTTCTCAGTAAGAACCTCTGCTGGTCTGGTATTTTGTAATTCCAGTAGTCTGATTATTCTACAAGATATGTATTCGACTATTTCTTCTTCTGAACTATCGAAAACAACACAGTGGTCGATAATACATCTTCATTAGACTGCTCCATCGTACCCATTTCGATGATATCGAAGCCCCCATCTACTAAAAATTTTTTAAACCTATCTTCACTAAAAAAATTCACAAAAATTTTCTCTCCTTCTGCAAGAGGCTCATCTAAAATCTGATCGGCATCTCCTTTTTGCACGATGAATAGCGCAATTCCACCAACTTTCATTACACGAATGATTTCGCGTAATGTAGTAAGTAATTCAGAGCTCGGGATATGTATTAAAGAATATGCAACTAAGCACGCATCAAAGGTTTCGTCGGGATATACAAGTTTACGCATATCCATTTTTGTAAATGTACCCGTCGGCACTTTATCTCGTGCTATAGCTAACATTTCATCCGATGTATCAATCCCAGTGACTTTATGCCCGTGCCCCATGAGATACTGTGAAAATTGCCCAGGTCCGCACCCAATATCGAGTACAGTTGATTTGATTGCAAGTCGTTCAAGCAAGTTGTCTATCATAGGCGTATCCGATACATCATCAAAAAACTCGCGGGTATACGCGTTAGCAATTTTACGGTATGTTTCTTCAACGAATTTCGTCATGTTTTTATCATATCAAAAACAATACCATTGCTGATTTTATTTTAAGCATAAGTTCTTTGGCAGGGGTGGCAGGGCGGGAATAGAACGGATGATGACATCGAGGATCATATTTAAGCGATTCGTCAGTTACTGACGGAGCAGTACGTCCCAGTTAGAAGTACTGACTTATCGAACTTTTTCGATGATACTCAGCCTGAAAGCTCAAGTGATGCTTGAGCGCTCGGGTTGGGCCTCTGATTCAACCTTTGAAGGTTGAATCAGAGGTGTCGCCACTGCGACCGTGGCGAAGTTGGTCATTCAGACCAGGTTGGGTGCTTCAACCCGCAGGTAGGCGTACCCTGCATCGGTTCGGGTGAACCGGTGGGTTGTCCCGTTGCAGGAGACGCGATGGATCACGGCTCCCACGGTAAGGGCGTCGACGTTGATGAGCATGTACTCATCATTGTCGGATGCTCCTCCCAGCTCGCCACGAATGACGAGTGCATAGCCGTTGGAACGGGCCGACCAGTCCAAGTGAACGCTGTCGGGCACCTCGTTAGGGTCATCGATTGCGGGGAACGATTCCTCGCCGTCGATGGTGGTGATCATGCCGGTTTCCTTGGCGAACGACGCCGTGACGCAGATGGGCGCCAGCTGAGCCGCCGCCAGTGCGTCGGTGGTGGAGTGAAACAGTCCCCCGGCGCGGTGGCCGAAGAAGCTGGCCACATCGGCCGCGGTGAGGGTCTCGCCGGTGGTGTGGTTCCAGGTCATGGCAGGCTCCTAGGGCCTCGGGTCCGCGACGGTTCGCGGGATTGGTTCCTCGTGCGGCCGCAGCGAGGTACGAACGAAATCAAGTTTCTGGATCAGTTTTGATGCTATTTCACTGAACGCTAACTATAGTAGCATAAGCATAAACTAATGTCAAGTTCCGAATACCAAACGCTCATGTAGGGAAACGGGGCTCGAACTTAAATAATAGCTTTGCGAAGGAGTAATTATGATACGGGAAAATTGATCGAATCTCTAGCTGGTGTTTTGTGACTCTATGGAGCTGAATAAATCCTGGCAGGGGTACGTGGAATCGAACCACGGTCCTAGGTTTTGGAGACCCATGTACTAACCGCTGTACTATACCCCTAAATATGTTTTGAACCTGCTTATTGTACGTAAATTCACCTCAGCCGTCGAGGGTTTGCGCGAGGTTACCCTAGGCCGGTGGTAGCTCGGTGAGTATGTGGCGCTCAGTCCGGCCCGTAAGTTTACCGCTGTCATCAAAGTCATAAAACAGACAGGTGCCAAAAATCATTTCAACGTCGGCAATCTTGTCGTCGGGAATTTGCTCAATGAGTTTGACGAGGGAGCGAATAGAGTTGCCGTGGGCAGCCAAAATGATGGTTTTACCGGTCGCTAAAGCAGGCGCAATTACCTCTTTGAAATACGGCGTGGTCCGAGCAAATACATCCTTAAGCGTTTCCCCGTTAGGCATTGGGTAGTCCCAGGAGCGGCGCAACGCCTCGAATGCAGCCTCGCCAATTTGATCGCGCACCTGCCACTTGTTTAGTCCCGTATAATCACCGTAATCACGCTCATCGAGCGCATGGCTGTATGAGCGAGGTACATCGGACTGTGCGGCGGTCTTTAGTAGCTCGTCGAGGGTTTCGTGCGTACGGACCTGCTCTGAGGCAAACGCGTGATCAAACCTGACATCGCCTAATAACTCCCCCATTTTGGCGGCATCGGCCCGGCCTTTGGCGGTAAGATGGACGTCGGTCGTGCCGGTCCAAACGCCGCGGGCGTTCCACTCGGATTCACCGTGTCGAACAATAACTAATTTACCCATGGTGAGCCTCCGAGGTAGAGGTGCTAATAAAGTCGCGAATGTTGTGTGCGGTCATGGCGGCAATGCGCTGACGGGCCTCAATGGTGTTATAGGCGTTGTGATTGGTCATGAGCACGCCAGGCAGCCGCTCGAGAACACTAATGCGCAACGCCTCGCGTGAATGATGCTGACGTACGGCACTCAGTTCCTCGGCCAGACTTGCAAGACGTTCATCTTCGACGACATCAAGAGCAGCGCCGGCAAGGTGCCCGTTTTGGAGCGCTTCGATTAACGCATCAGTATGGATAATCTCGCCGCGAGCGGAGTTAACAATGATGGCAGTGGGCTTCATCAGTGAAAACGCGTGTTGATTGATGAGATGACGTGTTTCCGGAGTGGCCGGGACATGGAGCGAAATAACGTCCGAGGTAGCTAGCACTTCATCGAGGCTCGCGTAGCTAAAACCGATTTCCGCCGCGAGATTATGATTGGGATAGGGGTCGTACCCGATTACGTTCATGCCAAAGCCGCGGCCAATTCGGGCCGTGTTGAGGCCAATGCGGCCCGTACCGATGATGCCCAAAGTACGACCGAATAATTCGATGCCCGTGAGGTCGTCATGAGAAGCATCGCCGCCGATCATGAGCGCCTGAGCGCCAGCAATTTTGCGGCCGAGGGCCAGCAGTAAGGCGAAGCTGTATTCGGCGACCGTGTGCTCGCCGTACGTGGCTACCGAAGCAATTTTAACGCCATGAGCAGCGGCATAGGCAGTGTCGATGTGGTCGGTACCAGTTGAGCGCGTAGCAATGAGCTTAAGCTCCGGCATGGCTGCCATGACTTCGGCGGTAACCTTACTCGATACAAAGACGCAGATTATAGCGGCATCGCTGTGAACGTTGGCGGCCGATAAGGGGGCCTCAATAAAAATCGGCTCGAGGCCGGTAAGGGCAATCTTTAACTCCGCCTGGTCGGCTGGGGTCGCTTCGTAGCAATAAAGGTTTGTCATAGCTCCATTATGACATGAAACAGCGCTTTAATGGCTGCTTTGCGTTTCCTTAAGCCGGTTCAAATATGAGTGGACTTCGCTAGGCGGTAAACCAGACTGTCATCACAAAGAGCCCGGCGCAGAAGCGCAGGCTAAATGTTGGTGCTACTTGCTCTCTTTGTGAGTGAGAACTTTTTGCTCGTGCTTGCAGTACTTTTCAAGTTCAAGGCGATCGGTTGTATTCTTGGGGTTCTTGTTAGTGGTGTAGTTGCGATTGTGGCAGCTGGTGCACTCGAGAGCGACAAAAGGTCGGTTACGCTTGGGCATGGGAATCTCCTAATTCTTGGGGGTGATGGCGGCGGCGATTAAGTATGTGATGAGACCTGGGAAAATACCGGTCATAATGGTCACAACCACCACGATGAGGCGGACAATGGTAACGTCGACTTCTACATAGTTGGCGATGCCAGCGCAGAGTCCAAGCCACTTTTTGTTCGTTTCATCGAGAGTGAGACGTTTCATACCATTATCCTTTGAGTTTGAATGTGAAATTATTCTAATGGAGCCCAAGCAGGGGATTGAACCCTGGACCCCTTCCTTACCATGGAAGTGCTCTACCACTGAGCTACTTGGGCAAAACCGGTTTGTGGCAAGCATTTAACCTGAAAACCATAGCATAACCGGCCACTTTGAGCAAGCTGTTTTATGCAGCGATGCCCGAGCAACATCCTTAAAGCTTGACAATTATTCAATTATGGTTTAGCTTATGTAACATTATGTTAATTTACCCAACCACCAACAAGTTTTCGGTTGCTCTGTGGCCGGCCACCACGCTGTCTATGCGTGGTCGCTTTGGCGGCACTGCACCCTTGGTTGAGGTACCCAGCTCGGTCTGACAAGACCCGCGTTAAAGAGCGTTAACGGCTCCGGTATCCTCTACCAGAGCCGTTTTTGTTGTCGCATCGTTCGCGTTGCAACATACGTTCTTTAATAATCCGTCCCCGCCCCTACCGGACCTGTGGAGGTCATCATGGATTTCAAAATGCTCCGACGCTTCTGGAAAGTGCTTGGCACCGACCCAAAAACCCGCCAGCAGCTTGATGAACTAAAACCCATTGTTCACCGTACCGCTCTGCTACTGGTTGCCTCGGAAATTTTGGCACTTGGTGAGGTTTACCCCATCAAAATGCTGATTGATTTACTGAGCGCGCCCAAGGACCATCAATTCGTCGGCGGACTTACCGGCACGCGCTACTTTGCGTTCATCCTGGTGGTTGCGACACTGTTGTACTTTATTGAGAACATTGTCACCGCGCTTATGGATGTATCGCGCAATAGTGCCGCCTGGAAGCTCTACATCATCATCAACGGTCACGGTCACCGCAAGCAGTTTTCACTGGGAGCCGACTGGCACGTGGCTAATTCGAGCGGCAAGAAAGAGTCGTTGTTGAGCAAGAACCACAAGAAGGTCGACACATGATCGACTATTTCATTTTCGACACTCTGCCGCTGACCGTTCGCATTCTGCTGATTGCGATGGGAACGTTCTTCATCGGCTGGCAGTTTGGCGTACTGGCAATCGTCACGATTGTGGGATACCTGCTGTGGGCATGGCGCAATGAGGGCAAGATTAACCCGCTGCGGCAGGAATATCGGTCTTTTACTAAGCGTATCGAGCTCAGTGACGCTGTCCTCAACTCTAGTGCTCTCACCATCAAAGAGCTTGGACGCGAAGATGACTTCACCGTGCCTCATGATGAGCTGCTTGAGGAACATTGGGCGACCGAAACACCGCGACACGCGAGATTCCGGCGCTATATCTGGCAGCAGGATCAACTCATTACCCTGTCGCGTCTGGGCTTTTACGCCACCTCATTTGTCGGGGCAACGAACGGTTTGCTGCTTGGCACGATCGTTCTCGCCAACGCCTGGATGGAACGTATTTATACCAACATCTGGCGTTATGGGGCCTTCCAGTTCATTTTGAATGAAGGCTCGCCGGCGCTGCGGGAACTAGTAGAATTCTTTGAGACCAAAGCTACCATTGAAGGGCCGGCCGAACCCACCTGGCCGACCGAAGTTCGCGGGAGCATTGAGCTGAGGAATGTTTCGTTTGGATATCCCAACCGTGATGGTGCCGCCTTGCACGACATCAACCTTGATATCGCACCAGGCACGACAGTGGCGCTCGTCGGTCCAAGTGGCAGCGGCAAAAGTACGCTCGCCAAGCTGTTGCAACGACTGACGGCAGTGTGACTTTTAACATTGCTATCATGCGTCCCGATGCCAGCTTTGAAGAGATTACCGCGGCGGCCGAACGAGCGGGTGCCCTCAGTTTTATTGAGGAATTGCCCGACGGGTTTAACACCACGGTCGGCGAACGAGGCATCAGGCTCAGCGGCGGCCAAAAGCAACGACTGGAACTAGCTCGCGCGTTGTTATGCAATCCGGCTATCCTCGTGCTTGATGAGCCCACCAGTGCGCTGGATGCCGAAACGCAGCTGCTGGTAAGCGATGAATTGCGGCGACTGTCCGAAACGGGCAGCACAACCGTGATCATCATCGCTCACCGTTTTTCGACGATTGCTGCGGCCGATGTGGTGGTAGCACTAAGCGACGGGCGTATTGTTGAGCAAGGCACGCACGCTGAGCTCGAGGCCCATGGCGGCTTATACCGGAGGTTGCATGATCTCGAAATTGAGCCGCGTTCCACCTGTTCCTAGTTCTCGTCCGTATATGTCCTCCTCGACCGCAACGCCCCCGCATCAGTTTGATGCGGGGCGAATGCTTTGCTCGGTTGATGATTGCGTTCGACGCCCTTCGTAACTGGCATGGATTAGCATGACGCAGCGAAGAGAGTCGAATGGTGCAGTATGCGGGAGTTCGTTTGCACGAAGTTGTAAAGGAGTTAGCTGAATGGCGCTGTCTTTTGCCAAGATTCTGACTAAGTAACCAGAAAAAGAAAATGCCCCGTTTAACCTACGGGGCTGGCCATTAGAATCATGACCTTAGGACTGCTTTCGCAGCGGGCGAACATCAGCTGCGAGGCGCGGTCGTAGAGCTGGCGAGACGCAGCACGTACTCCGCGCGCGAGAGAGGCTCGTCCCAGCTCTTGGAGCCGGGGTAGCCCTCCACGCCGGAGCGCCAGCCGTCGGGATCGACGACGACCCGTTTGAATTCGGGAGCCCATTCGTCGGCCATGCGTAGTTCGGGAGTGCCGGTCGTGTCCATGACAATGTTCCGTTCATTCCGCAGTGATGCTCTGAGGGTACAAAGCAATATATATTATGGCACAATATGTTAATAGTGTCATCATTCATAAAGCAAAGTAAAAAAGAGCCGGGCCTGGCTCTTTAAACATAAGTGCAATGGTGCCGGGTGAGAGATTTGAACTCCCGAAGACTAATGTCAGCTGATTTACAGTCAGCCCTCGTTGGCCACTTGAGTAACCCGGCAGAAAAGTTTTATCTTCAGTACATTTCGCGGTAGTGCTAGCTGCTTTTGCGCGAACTGTACTAAATCTAAAACTTTTCAAAACTATGGTGGACGCGAATTTTGGATCCGGTAAACGACGATATAACTGGAGCCGGCGACAGGAATCGAACCCGTAACCTACAGTTTACAAAACTGTTGCTCTACCATTGAGCCACGCCGGCTGGACCATGGCTCCGATTGAACCTGGCTATCGTACCAATTGTAAGGCTGCACTTCAAGACTGCTGAGTCGTAATGTCGGACGGCAGCTGCTGGGGTGCCGTTTCGGCGGCAAGGTCATGGGCACGCTGCGGATGCCCTGCTTCTAAATAAGCCGCTACAAGTAAATCTTTGATTTTGGGGCTGGCATCAAGGGCATGAGCTTGCTCGAGACTCGTTACCACTCCTTCAAGATTACTCACTTTTTTGTAAGCTTTGGACAGCCCAATGTAGCGCGAGGCCGAGGCTTCAAACATAATCGCCTTTTCGAAAGCGCTAATGGCTTTAATATAGTTGTGATTTTCATAATAGGCTGTCGCTAAGTTCTGGTGAGTTGAGGCCGTTGGCTTGAGCCGTACCGCAATCTGAAAACATTCGATGGCGTCAGCCAAGTTTTTCTGGGTAGAGTAGATAATTCCAAGGTGACTGTAGGCCGTGAGATTTTTATGGTCGAGTTTTAGTACATTGACATAGGCTTTTTCGGCGGCTAACCAGCGTTTTTCGGCAAATAGCCGGTCGGCGTAGGAGACTGCAGTTATAAGCTGTGGTGACATGCGTCGAGGCGCCAACGACGGGCTTCCGGCAGCAGTACTGACTACAAGCGTACGTCCCAGCAAAACCGCAGCAATAATTACGACGAGTACGCCAAGCATGCCTACAACTCCACCGTAAGGCGGTCGAGCACGACGCGGCTGACCACTCCCGCCGCCAGGAGACGCCGGGCGGAGACAAGGGCGGCGATTTGACGGCGGACTTCGGCCGCGGCCTGACCGTCAACTAACGAAGCTACCACGCGACGTTGGAGCAAGCTCAGCAAATCAGTCATCGGCTGTTTGTTATCGGCTAGCCTCCGCGCGGCGATGAGGCGCGTAAAGCGATTGGGGTGCAGCAACTGACTCGCCGCATGGTCGAGCTCGGTACGCGCTGTGGCGGCCTCCGGCAGGTCGGACAGCCGTACTGCCTCCCCTACCAGTCCGTCGGACAACTCGGCGAGCGCGGCGGCGTCGACAGGCCGCACATTAGAGCGTTGCTGCAAGAAATCGGCAATGTCCGCGCTGGCTACAGGGGCAAAATATACGGTCGCAAGGCGTGAACGAACCGTTGGTAGTAACGATTCGAGCGCTGAAGTGACCAAGATAAATTGGGTACGGGAGGGTGGCTCTTCGAGATTTTTGAGAAGCGCGTTTTGGGCCTCGGTCGTTAGCATTTCGGCTTGATCAATAAGCACGAGCCGCGTCCCGTCGGCCCGGTATGGCGACAGCGCCAACGTCGTGAACAGGCGCCGGATTTGTTCAATCGTCACGCTGGGTTTGTCTTCGGGCGCAACAATGATGAGATCAGGATAGTTAGCCGATTCGATTTGGCGGCAGACGCTACAATTGTCGCCGCCATCACCGTCGCACGCCAGGCGCTCGGCGAGCCACATGGCAGTAGTCATTTTTCCACTCGAACGGGGGCCGTGAAAGATATAGCTTGAGTTTATGGCCACGCTGAGTTTGTCGACCTGGGCCAAGGTACGTGAGTGTAATAGAGGAACAGTCATAGCTACGCGCTTGCCTCCAGCTGCCTCAAGACCGCTTCGAGCTGCGTCGGTAAGGGCGAGGCGAGCTCTAGTGGCTTGCCAGATGGCGCTACTAGCTTTAGGCCAGCAGCATGCAAAAAGTGACGCGTCAGCCCCAGTGGACGCTTGGGCGCGCCATAGGTGATGTCACCGGCGATGGGGTGGCCAATGGCGGCGAAGTGGACGCGCAGCTGGTGCGTGCGCCCCGTTTCAGGATAGGCTTCAACATAGGTATAGCCAGGGTATACGGCCAAGGTTTTATACCGCGTGGTGGCGGGACGGCCGGCAGCGTGAACCGCACGTCGGGTCGGGATCGCTGGATTACGGTCCAACGGCAAATCGATGATAGCTGCATCTTCTTCGACGCGTCCGATAACAAGCAAACGGTAGGTCTTATGAACCTCACGCTGCTGCCAGCGATGCTGCAGGTCGGCTTTGGCTGCCGCGGTTTTGGCGATAACCAGCAGTCCAGACGTCTCTTTATCGAGGCGGTGCACAATGCCAGGGCGATCGGGGTCGAGATCGGTGGTGTGCAGTTTTGCAAACTCTGCCACGGTGCCGGCCGTGCTCTGGGCGTTTCCTCCATGGACGGCGATTCCTGCTGGCTTATCTACCACTATCATGTCGGCATCGTCATAGACGATAGGCAGCGATAAGGATTGTGGCGGCGAGGTGACATCCGGAAGGACTGGTTCGGCGACGCTAATAGTTTCCCCTTCTAATACTGGTTGGCTAGCTTTGGCCGGACGACCGTCAACCACAATCCGGCCAGATTTTATGGCTGTGGTGACTGCGTTACGCGACCATCCCAGCTCGGCGGCCAAATACACATCGAGCCGCCCTGAGGCGACTCCGGCGGCAACGTCAAAATCGCGAGTCATCGAATAAGCTCCGATGCAGCCGTAAGATCGTGCTTTGAACCTAAAATAATCAGGCGGTCACCTGGGTAGATTCGTTCTTGGCCAGTGGGACGCACACGGCTCGTACCATCGGCACCGTTAATGGCAATAACCGTAGCGCCAACCTGTCCTTCAGCGAGCGACTTGCCAAGCGAGTGGCCAGCCAGTTTTGAGTTCTCACCCACTACCATTTCTTCAACTTCGAGATCGTTGGTACCGTTGGGGCTGGAAACCACGTCCATATAATCTACGACGTTGGGGCGCAGGGCCATTGAAGCCATGTGGTAGCCGCCAATTTGATACGGCATAGCGACACGGTTGGCGCCAGCACGCTTAAGTTTCACTTCATTTTCGCTGCGGTTAGCCCGTGCCACGATGTAGAGATTGGGATTGAGCGAGCGGGCAGCTAGCGTGACGAGCAAGTTGGCCGAATCTTCGCCGAGGCAGGCCACGAGGCCGATAGCCCGGTCGATGCCGGCTTGATGGAGCGCCGCTTCATCGGTGCTATCGAGCGCGAGCGACAAGTAGCCTTCGCCGGCCACAGCCTCAACTTTGGCATTGTCACGGTCGAGCGCAACAAAGGCGACGCCCTCGTGCTTCATTTCACGCGCAATTTGAGCGCCCACTCGGCCGAGGCCGCAGACAATATAATGACCTGATAATTTTTCGACTTTGGCTTTCACTCTAAGGCGCCGTACGTTACTGCTAAGCCCCATCATATATTCGGCCAGCCACTTGAGCAAATAGGCAATAAGACCTAGGCTCGAAACAATGAGGATAAGGACAATAATTCGGGAAGGGGTGTCGGTAACACTGCGGTCATCAAAGTGCGTTAACAGCAATATGACGGTGGTGTAGAGCGCGTTCCCAAAACTTTCATGTTCATAGACCATGAACCCGGTTGTACCGAGCGCCAACAATCCGGCCGCCAGTGCTACCAGCGTCCAGACGGTGCGTTTTGAGGTCTCTTTCACTCCTGTATTATATATCGCTTATGGTTTGGGATCGAGGCCTAAAATCGAGATGCCCCGGATTGGCGAACCAATCCGGGGCAGCTGGACGTGCGAACTGAGCTTGTATTACTCTCAGGCGATGACTTCATCGCCTGAGGTTGACGCCAGACTGCGGTCAAGAGCTTCGAGACCGTCCCTCAGCGTCTCGAGATAGAACGATCGGCCGGGCGCCGTCTTGCGCACGGCAACCGTGTAGGCATTGGCTAGGCGGGCCACCGCACCTTTGCCGTAGAGCTTTTTGGCCGCACGATACCGCTCGAGCAGGGCTGCGGCGTCGATTGGAGCCACCGACTCAGCAGTTGCTGGTGCTTCAACCGCGTGCAGTTTCGTACGTTTGCCCTCACTGATGGGCGTAACGGCGGCTAGGCTTGGTGTGATGCTATCCACCGGGGCCGGGTCCAACCGTTTGATACCATCCGGCAAAACCATGATGGACACTGATGCCCCTGCCCGATTGCGCTTCCACTCGATGAGGCCAGCTTCGTTGAGCTCGTCCAGAATGAGTTTCAGCCACGCTTTGGGCAGACCGACGTCGGCGGATAGGCTGTCCACCCGAGACACCAGCATTTGGTCGTAGATGGTTTGGAGCACGACCAGTTCGCAGGCCCCGGCAATATCGGCAAAAATGCCGCCGATGATATCGGGAGTCAGTAGCTGGCCGGACTTGCCAAGTTCGGCGAGATGAGCCGATGCAGCGCGGGACAAGCGAGCCGGGGCCAGCTCGTAGAAGACGTCTCCCGCCGGTAGCAGTTCGATCGAGATCTGCCGGTTGCCCACCAGAGTCCGGCTGATGTAGCCTATCGCCTGCATCAGGCGAAGGACATCATTGGTAACCGACGAGTTGCTGCCAAGCTCGATGATCCGGGTCAGGGCTGAGCCATTGAGCTCTTTGCCGCCACGACCGCCGCAGGCCTTGAGGACGGCAATGATGCGGCGCATGCGCTTGGCATCATCGGTGCCAAGCAGGGCTCCCCCAGGCGTAGCGGACGAAGGCTCGACCGCTGCTTTGGGTTCGGTCTTGGTTTCGACCGGCCGCGCTGGACCACACATGGCGGTCAGCAGGGCGCGAGACGGCAGGTTGGCAACAACACCCACCGCGGTGGTGCTGACGAGCCGCAGGGGCGTTGGCCCGGTGCCGTGCACTGCTGGCACGGCGACGGCTGCGTCTGCGGTTGGTGAGGAGGCGAGGACCGCGACCTCGGCCGGAGCCGATGCCACTGGCTCCGGAACTGGCCGAGAGGCATCATCGGTGAGCACCGCTTCGATGGTCTTAAACGTGCTGGCACCATCTTCTTCTTCACCGACCGGTACTGCCGCCACGATCTCGTCGACTGGTTCGCCGGCGATCAGCTCCTCACTATCGGGCGGGAGTACGGCGCTGAGTTCGATCTCAGCATCGGGCTCCGGCCGAGTTTGCGAATCGTCCGGCGCTTCGGCGGGGACTGTGGTCGGGGCCGGCAAAACCGGCGGCGCCACTTCGGGCGCAGCGGCAACTGGTTGCGGACGCTCGACGGCCTTGGTAGCCGGCTGGAAATCGTAGGCCACGATCGTTGGCACGTTACCAACTGGCTCGATCCGTAGCAGATTGCCCTGCGAAGCAACAAACTTCTGCCACAGATCCTTTTGAGTACCTCCATGACGTGAATTGCGGCTGCGACGCGTTGATGGCACAAAATGCAGTTGGGTGTAGATGAGCGCAAGGTTGGCGCTATCAAGCACCAAGCCTGCTTTGCCCTCTCGTATGGCGGTATCGAACAACCGCTTGAGAGCAGATTGGCGCTGATGATCTATCACTGCCGGCTCCTCTGGTGTGGATTGGCGATGAACGGATGGACGCAGCCGATCGGCGGCGGGTTGTGCAAGGTGAGGCACGGCCTCTACTGTTGCCGTGGCCGCGTCTTGGGTGGTAGCGGTTTTGACTGCAACGGGCCGTGGTCGGCATTCAACCAGCGTCGGGCCGTAATGGAAGCCGGTGATGATCAGGTTGCCGACGCTGTCGGTGCTGCCGATTAAGCGCTCCGCCTCAACTTCGCCGGCGATAAACCGGTCGAGCTGGGCAGTTGCCGAGTCGGTAGCACTTCGGACGAAGTCGAGCTTACTTGCCAAGCCGGTTTTCGTGGCCAGACCGATTACATAGCCGCCGGTGACGTCGGCGAAGGCATCGCCGAGAATTTCGGCGAGCAATTGCTGACGCTCGGCCAACGTCGTGGTTGAAACCGGGCCTCGGTAGAACGCTCGCGAACTGGGCGGAGGCGTGAAGCTGGGAGCAAAGCTGTAGCTTGCTGGCGGTACGTTGCCCGCCTGAACTTCGCTCCTTGACCCATTGAGGCTGGTCTTGTCGGCGCCTGCCGGTAGGTCGACCATGACGTGGGCGCTGGGATCGACGCAATCAGTGACGTCGCCCGCAGCAGTCAGCGTGACCCGTCCTGCAGCGGCCTCGGCGGCTAGCCACTGCGTTAAATCAGTGACTGACGGCGCGAGGAATATTCCGCTGTAAAACCACAACTCGTCGGCCAGATCGGGGTCGGGCGTGAGATGGCTATCACCACCAACATGCATATCGACCATCAGGTTGAACAGCTTGCGGCGGCGGTCGAGGTCTGACATGGCAAGCGCCTCACCGGACGGCCTACCGCTCTCGTTGGTCCGCCTGGCCGAATTGAATATCGGACTCAGCTTTAGTCTTCGCCGTTCGCGCTCGCTCAGACCGCCCCAAATGCCGAAGCGTTCGTCATTCCTAAGCGCCGCTGATAGGCACGCGGAGCGCACTTCACAGCCAATACAGATCTTTTTGGCGTCTCGGGTTGAACCGCCTTTTTCCGGGAAAAAAGCGTCAGGGTCGGTTTGAGCACATAAGGCGCGCTCGAGCCAGTTTGCGTCGTCGCCGATGAGGTCGGACTCAGTGTCCAAGTCGGGCAAAGAATCATCGACGCTGACATCATTTGAAGTTGTCATATCGTTGTCCTCCTTGTCTAGGTACGTCCACCCACATGCGACTGCAACGTGGTTATACTAGTTTTACTCGCATCTATCGGTGCCGACAAGGCAATATTGTTTAACTATCTAAAAAACCACCCGGTCGGTGGCTTTTTGCTTGGATTCTTAACTAGTTGCTTGGCTGTTCCTAACGTTGATCAGTTAGGAGTGCTAGGGCACACCAAAGCCCGCAAACGAGAGGTACTTATACGCACATCGAGGGCGGGCTGGAAGTGTTGGCAACGCTAGGCGCTGCGAGCAGTTAGGACTAACGCTTGGAGAACTGAGGAGCCTTGCGCGCCTTCTTCAAACCAGGCTTCATACGCTCTTTCTCACGCGGATCGCGGGTCAGGAGACCGGCTTTCTTAAGCGTGGAGCGGAAGTCGTCACTCATAACGTTGAGGGCGCGGGCAATCGCCAGCGAGGCAGCATCGGCTTGGCCGCGCTTACCGCCGCCTGAAACGTGCAGGCTGACCATCAATTTTTGGTCCTGACCAGCGAGCTTAATGGGACGGTCGAGCAAAGCAATCAGCGAAGCATTGTTGAAATAATCGTTTGCCGGCATCTCGTTAACGAGCACCTCACCCTTACCAGGGTACAAACGAACCGTCGCAATAGCCTCCTTGCGGCGACCACGTGCGTAATGATAGTGTGGTGTAGTTTCAGCCATTATTTGTCTCCTAGAACTTTAGGCGCTTGGCCCGCGTGCGGGTGCTCAGCGTTGGGATAAATCTTGAGGCGCGCCATGCGATCATCTTGCAAACGGTTCTTAGGCAGCATGCCTTTTACAGCCGATTCGAGCACACGTGTTGGGTGCTTTTCCAACTGTTCGCCAACCGTTACGGTCGACAAACCACCTGGGTAACCAGAGTGACGGTGATATTCTTTGTCGACGAGCTTACTACCGGTTACAACGATTTTAGCCGCATTGATAACTACGACATTATCGCCGCCATCGACGTGGGGGCTAAAGCTCGGCTTGCCTTTGCCCATAACGAGCTTGGCAATATCGGTAGCGAGGCGACCGAGCGTCTTACCTTCGGCATCGATGAGGTACCACTCATGCGTGACATCACCGGCTTTGGGAGAAAAAGTTTTTAACATCATTACTTGGCCTCGGCTTTCGCAGCGGTTTTGGTGGTTTTGGTCGCTGGTTTAGCAGTCTTTACCGCTGGCTTAGATTCGGCAACTGGCGCCGAAACAATCTTGACGTCGTCGAGGACAAGGGACAAACGAGCCATGGGCGCGTTATCGCCGCGCCGGTTGCCAAGCTTAATAATACGGGTGTAACCGCCCTGGCGCTCGGCGAATGCCGGAGCGAGCTCAGCGATCATTTTTTGGGTCGCGTTCTCCGTGAGCAGCTCACGGCGCAGAGCACGGCCGCCAGCCAGCGTACCACGCTTAGCGTAGGTCACGAGGCGCTCAAAACGAGGCGCAACTTCCTTGGCCTTAGCTTCGGTGGTAGTGATGGCTTCGTGCAGCACGAGCGAAGTAAGCTGACCGCGAATCAGCGCTCGACGCGGACCTGCCGCGAGTTGGAGCTTGCGCCCCTGGTAACCGTGGCGATGCATTTTAGTTTACCTTCTCCGCGCCCGAGTTTAACTCTGTCAGGCGCTCTTTGACCTCGTCATAAGCCTTAGAGCCGAAGCCCTTGAGCTCGTGCAGCTCCTGATCACTCAGGCGAAGCAGATCGCGAACGGTCTTAATGTCATTATTAATGAGGGCGTTCGTGGTACGAGGTGACAAGCTGATCTCTTCGATGCTGAGCTTGGCGTTGCCTGGATCGGCGATATCAGCGTCAACAACGCTGGCACCGGTTACACCAAGGGGCTGACCAGAAACGACCTGGAAGTGCTCAACCAAGATCTCGGCTGCCTGGCGAACGGCGTCGTGCGGCGTAACCGTGCCATCGGTCTCAACTTCGAGCACCAAACGATCGAGGTCGGTTACCTGACCCACGCGCGTGTTCTCGACACTGTAGCGAACACGCTGGACCGGAGAGTAGAGGGCGTCGACGGCAATCATGCCAACTTCGAGCTTCTCACCTTCGCGGTGCTCAACCGGAACATATCCGCGGCCTTTTTCGACCTTAATTTCCATGCCAAGCTTGATTTTGGCGGTGTCGAGCGTCGCGATGACCTGCTCAGGATTGACGATTTCAACATCTGAGGTGGTCTTAATGTCGCCAGCCGTGACAGCACCTTTGCCCGTGGCGTTGAGCATGAGGAACTGGGGCTCATCAGAAAAGACGCGGAAGCGAATCTTCTTGAGGTTAAGGATGATCTCAACAACGTCTTCTTTTACGCCATCGATGGTTGAAAATTCGTGAGCAACTGAGTCGATCTTAACGGCGGTAACAGCTGCACCAGCGAGGCTGGAAAGAATAACGCGGCGAAGTGAGTTGCCAAGGGTCATACCATAGCCAGAGTATAATGGCTCGATCGCGAAGGTAGCTTTGTTGCCGTCCTCGTGGGTGGTCTTAAGCTCGGGGAGCTGAATCGGGTGTAACACGGGGTATGTCCTTTCCTTACCTTGAGTAAAATTCAATAATTAACTGCTCGTTGATGTCCTCGGTAACATCCTCACGGGCGGGCAAGCCAGTTACCTTGGCGGATAATTTGGCCGGGGTCAGGCTCAGCCAACGAACCGAGTTGGTGTTGCCCTTAATTTCTTCAGCAATTTGCTTGAAGTATTCGTTGCCCGCGCTCTTGGGGCGCACGATGATTTCATCGCCTGGCTTAAGAATGATCGACGGGATGTCGACACGGCGGCCATTGAGCATAATGTGGCCGTGGGTAACTACCTGGCGAGCAGCCTGGCGTGAGGGCGCCAAACCGAGACGATAGACGGCATTGTCCATCCGCTGTTCGAGCAACTGGATGAGAATATCACCGGTAACGCCCTGGCGTCGCTCGGCTTCACCTACGACACGTGCAAACTGCTTTTCCAGCAGTCCATACATGCGTTTTACTTTCTGCTTTTCGCGCAGTTGAACCGCATACTGGCTGAGCTTGGCGCGACCGCCGGTTGGGCCGTGGTCACCAGGCGTATAAGGCCGCTTGGCCATAATCTTGATGGCTTTGGGGTGAAGCGCAACTTTCTCACGACGAGACAGCTTGGCAATAGAGGTAAGGTTACGTGCCATTTTAGACGCGCCTCGCTTTCCGGGCACGGCAGCCATTGTGCGGAATGCCGGTAACGTCCTTGATACTGGCAACATTGATGCCAGCCGAGATGAGCGCGCGGATTGCCGACTCACGGCCAGAACCAACGCCGCGCACAAAAACATCAACCTTGGTTAAGCCAAAGTCCTTGGCTGCGGTAGCAGCGCGCTCGGCGGCTGTCTGAGCAGCGTACGGAGTTGACTTACGTGAACCCTTAAAACCAGCCGAACCGGCACTCGACCAGCTCAGCAAGTTGCCGCGCTCGTCGGTGAACGAAACGATGGTGTTATTGAACGTTGCTTGAACGTGCATTTGACCAGCCGATACCGACCGCTTGATCTTGCGGCGGCGAGCGGTGGTTGATTTGGAAGCGGTCTTGGTTGCCATTTGTTCTGCCTTTAGTGGTAAATCGGATAAAGAATGGAGAGCTTAAGTCTTAGCGGCCGACTTCTTACGACCCGAGCCCATAGTAATCTTGCGGCCACGCTTGGTGCGAGCGTTGGTCTTGGTGCGCTGACCATGAACGGGGAGATTGGCCTTGTGGCGCAATCCACGGTAAGAATTAATTTCCTTTAGACGGTTGATGTTGAGGCTTACCTGACGTTGCAAGTCGCCTTCAACTTCGATGTTCTTGTCGATAAACTCACGGAGCTTAACGACATCACCTTCAGTAAGATCCTTCACGCGTGTGTCGGGACTTACTTTGGTAGCCTCAAGGATACGGCGGCTAATAGCCGGTCCGATTCCGTAAATGTAAGTGAGGGCAACCTCAACGCGTTTCGCGTCGGGGATATTTACGCCAGCGATACGTGCCATTAACCCTGCCTCTGCTTGTGGCGAGGTTTAGCCGCACAAATTACGCGCACAACACCTTCGCGTCGAACGACCTTGCACTGCTCACACATCTTTTTGACGCTAGCGCGTACTTTCACGGCAATTACCTCTTACGGACTTAATTCTTGTGTCGATACGTGATACGGCCTTTTGACAGGTCGTATGGTGTCATCTCTAATGAAACGCGGTCGCCAGGAATGATCTTGATGTAGTGCATCCTCATCTTTCCTGAAATGTGACCTAAAATAACATGTCCGTTCTCGAGTTCCACCTTAAAGAGAGCGTTAGGCAGAGTCTCGAGGACGGTGCCCTCTAGCTCAATTACTTCCTTTGTGGAGCGATTCTCGGTTGGTTCCGAATGTGTTTTCTTGGCGTTTGACATATCGAGTGACTACAGTTGTTTAGTATACGCACTTGGTTTTGGGTTGTAAAGGCTTTTATATCTGGTTTTGTTGATATAAATGCCATTGTAAGGTAATTTGGGTCCAAATTTTCGGAAAATGAGCCTACCTACGCACAAAAAGCGTTCGGTTTTTGGTAGTTTTTAGCGGTTTTGAAATGGGGCGGCGACACGGACCAAACTTAATCGTGCTTCACATAGCATGACGGGCAGTTGAGGATGGTATACGTGTTGGTTGAACCGGTAACGACTTTGGCTGTTACTTTGTCGCCAACTTTGATAGGGCTGTAAACATTCGCCGGCGGCGTGCCCGACTTGGTTGCGGCACCGATATCGATAGTTTGGCCGTCAATAGCAAACGCGATGGGTCCGTCCGTCGCGGTTTGAGACGTAACGTAGCTGGTGACGGTGCCTTTAATTACCATCAGACTCCCCTGTTGGCTGCTCGATGTGCGTGAGCCATGTAAGATTGCAAAACCGGCTGCAACCAGCACAATAGTGGCGGCAACTAGCTCGATTACAATTAAGCGCTTGTGCTTTGTCATAGCCTTACTGTATCACAGCGAATGCCGCTATGAATCATTAAAGGAAATCTGGACCCGCAATTTTATGAACTCCCCGAGGATGAGGTTGAGTCCGTCGATATTTTTAGACCACTGACCCCGTCGATATTGGGGTACGGTGGCCGAATTTACTCGATAAATGGTAGTACCCTCTGGAGTATGCTTTTTCCAAACACACCACCCGCGGCGCTGAGTATAAGGTAAGTTAACGATAATGATCGATTGATAGACTTGCTGGAGTGTATCTAACAAATTAAGCGTGCGTCTGACGTTATCGGGAATGGTGATGGAGGCCGCTTCAACAATGATGGCGTGAGCTGGAATACCCGCATGGACGGCAATATCGGCGTATTTGCCAGCTTCAGTGATTGATTCGTTACTGCCATAATAAGGACCTTTGCCGCTGACAATCAGTTTGGGCGCCAAACCTTGGTGATAGAGTTCAATGGCCGTGAGGATTCGGGCAGGTGTGGGCGCACCAAAAACAAAGATAGCGTCGGCTGCCTCCGGCTTATCCGTTTCGGCCAGGTAGTCATAAGCCGCGTCAAACAAATTCTGGCAGGGCTGATTGGTATTGTTATCAAGGATGAGCTTAGACAACGCGTGCACCTGCTTAGCGCCCTCATCAAGCACCGTAGAGGCGGATAGTTCTCGCTCGTCAAAAAGACTCGTATCGAGCCCAAAGTGGTCGTAAATAGCGCGAATTGTCTCAAAGTCTGGAAAATGGACCAGCTGGCGCTCGCGCGGCAGCGAGCGCTTTTCTTCGGCGTTGGTTATCGACATGATTTCGCTACCCGTCGGTAGCTCGAGATGATTTGTTCGCTTAGAGTTAGGCTGCATCAAGGTTTAGCTTTGATGGCGGCTTTTAAGCCAACGATGCTTGATGAAGCTTAGCGTAACGGTAGAGAGGATAAAACCAATGACCGGTACCAACGCGTTAATCCAGGGATTGATGTGGACGACGAAACGCAAGTAGAACGCCACAACGACATAGGTCAGGGCGGCAATACTCAACCGACGCAGCCAACTGGTCTCCCAGGCTTTGTCGCCTTCAACGCGGGTGTTGCGCTGCTCGAGGCGTTTAATTCGTTGTTCTAGATTTAGTGATTTCATACTGATGTTAGAAATGTAAGTGAGTTGGCCCGGGGCTTAGTACTGCTCGTAGCTCGTGGTAATCACTTGGGCCTCAACTTGCTTGAGCGTCTCGAGCGCTACCGACACCACAATGAGCAAGCTCGTACCACCAAAGGTAAGAACCTGGCTCTTGGTGAAAGCCTCGATAATAAACGGCAAAATGGCAATAATACCCAGGCCAATGGCGCCGGCCAGTGTAATACGGTTAATGACGCGCTTGAGGTACTGCGCCGTCTGAATGCCAGGACGAATACCGGGTATAAAGCCGCCCTGTTTTTGCAGGTTTTCGGCAATGTCTTTGGAGTTGAAGACAACGGACGTGTAAAAGAAGGTAAAACCAACGACCAGGACAAAGTATGAAATTGAGTAGATCAGACTGCCACTGGCAAACCACGTTGTCAGATTATGCGCTAGGTTAGCCACCCATGGGGTTTTAGCGTTGGTAAGAACTTGTCCTAGCAAACCGGGAACGCTCAAAAAAGCGAGGGCAAAGATAATGGGGATAACACCAGCGGTAATGACGCGCAGCGGCAAGTGCGTGTCGACCCCAGCGTAGACGCGGTCGCCGCGCGTTCGCTTGGCATACGACACGGGAATATTGCGCGTGCCTTCGTTTAGTAGGACGACGAAGGCGATGACTGCCAAAATACCGACGATGTAGAAAATGAGCGTAAATAATTTACTCGTGTCACCGCTGGCGAGCGAGAAGAATTGGCCGGCCGAGGTGGGCAGGCGGGCAATAATACCACAGAAGATGAGCAACGATATACCGTTACCGACCCCTTTCTCGGTAATTATTTCACCCAGCCACATCAGTAACATTGAGCCACCGGTAATGGTCGCTATCATGAGCACCCACTGCAACAGGTTGGGGTGACCAATGAGGTCGGTGCCGGTGATTTGCTTGGAGGTCTGTTGGACCAGGAAGACCATGCCGAACGACTGAATAATTGCGAGGGGCAGCGTAAGCAGGCGCGTGTACTGATTGAGCTTGCGACGGCCCATTTCGCCTTCCTTACTGAGCGCTTCAAACCTTGGTACTACCTGGGTGAGCAACTGAATAATGATGGAAGCGTTAATGTAGGGCCCAACACCCATCATGATGATGGAGAAGTTCGTGAGCGCTCCACCCGAAAAGAGATCGGCAAACCCGAGAATCTTATTAGAGGTAAAGACAGTTTTGAGGAAGTTAGCGAGGGCGGCGTTATCTGGTACCGGCACAGGTACGTGCGCCATAAAACGGAAAATAATCAATAAGCCCAAGACTACGAGAATACGGCGACGCAGGTCGGGCGAGCGGAATGCTGCCTTAAGCGTCGCCGTATTCATTACTTCGTGGTCGCCTCGGTGGTAGCCACGGGTCGAGTAGCCTTCTTGGAGTGAACGCGTGGAAGCGGGGTAACTTCAACCGTACCACCGGCGGCTTCGATAGCGGCCTTAGCGCTGGCACTGACGGCCTGCAGCTGGATGGTAAGCTTAGTTTTTACTTCGCCCTGCGCGAGGAGTTTGACCGGAACATTAACCTTTTTGACGAGACCCAAAGCGATCAGGCTAGCGGGCGTAACAACGTCCCCGTCCTTAAAACGATTGAGTTGGTCAAGGTTAACGACGGCAAAGATGGTCGGCGATAGCGCGTTGAAACCGCGCTTCTTTGGCAAGAGTTTGGCGAGTGGGTTCTGGCCACCGGCGAATCCGGGACGAACACCGCCACCGGTACGTGAGTTTTGACCCTTGGTACCGCGCCCTGAGGTCTTACCCGTACCCGAGCCGATACCACGTCCGACACGCTTACGATCGGTGGCCGAAGTTGTAGTTAATTCGTGAATCTTCATGATGGTTCCTACGCTTCCACAGTTTCTGGCTCAATTTTGGCATGAGCTCCAACTTTGGGCTTGTCGGCCTTTAGCTGAGACAATGCCATGATAGTGGCGTAAGCGTTATTTACCTTATTACTGGATCCGAGCGATTTGGTCAAGAGATCGTGAATACCAGCGACCTCGACGACGTTGCGGACCGCGCCGCCGGCTATAACTCCGGTACCAGCTGAAGCCGGCTTAAGGAGGACCTGGGCGCCCGCAAAACGGACCTGGATGTCGTGTGGAATGGTAGCGTTCTTGAGCGGAACGGTAATCATCTGGGCCTTGGCACGAGTTACGGCCTTGGCGATTGAGGTCATAACCTCGGAGCCCTTGCCGACACCGACACCAACGCGGCCTTTACCGTCACCAACCACTACTGTGGCGCGGAAACGGAAGCGACGACCGCCTTTTACGACGCGCGCGACGCGGTCGATGGCAATAACCTTCTCTTCAAATTCTCGTGGCTGTTCTACAATTGCCATCTTAAAACTCCAATCCTGCGGTACGGGCGGCTTCTGCGAGGGCATGCAGACGACCGTGGTAGATACGGCCGCCGCGATCGAAGACGACGTGCTTAATTTTTGCCGATTTGGCTTTGCCGGCGATCTCAGTTCCAACCCAGGCGGCTTTGTCGGTCAGGCTGCCGGTCTGCTTAGAACCAACCGTGGATACGGCAGCTAACGTACGGCCGGTGGTGTCATCAATGATTTGGGCCGAAATGTGGCTCAAGGTGATTTTAACTGACAATCGTGGACGCTCAGCAGTACCAGTGATCTTAGCACGAACACGGGCACGACGGCGAGCTAGACGTTCTAATGGTGTTGTTTGACTCATAATCCTAACCCTTCGTCGCAGTCTTACCGGCCTTGCGGCGGATTCGCTCTTCGACGTATTTAATACCTTTACCCTTGTACGGTTCTGGCTTCTTGAGAGCCCGCAGGTTGGCAGCTACTTGACCAACCAGCTGCTTGTCGTAGCCGCTCAGAGTAATAAGGTTCTTTTCAATTTTGGCGTCAACTCCGGCTGGAAGCACAAAGATGACTGGGTGCGAGAATCCGAGCGCCAAAGTGATGGTATTACCCGCCACGGCGGCACGGAAACCAACGCCGTTAATTTCGAGCTGGCGCTCAAATCCTTTGGAGACGCCAATGACCATATTATCGATCATAGTTCGCATCAGCCCGTAGGAGCGTTGTGTTTCGGCGTTTTCAACGGTCTTCGTAAGCGTTAAGACACTATCAGCTTGCTCGAGTTTGAGATCGGGCATAAGCGTTAGCTCTAAGTTGCCTTTAGAACCAGCAACTTTAATGGTGCGATCAAGCTGCTCGACGGTGACGCCGGCAGGAATGGTGATGGGTTTTCGTCCAATACGACTCATAGTATCTCCTACCAGACCTTGCAGATTAATTCGCCGCCGAGACCTTTTTTGCGAGCTTCGCGGCCGGTCATAAGGCCGCCGGAAGTCGACAGGATCACGAGACCACGACCGTTTAGTACGGTTGGGATCTCCGACGCGCCAACATAGACGCGGCGGCCGGGCTTAGATACACGGATGAGCGAAGTGATGGTTTCGCGGTCATCGTGGAGAGTGATCTCGAGCGACTTAAAGCCACCCGCTTCGGCCGTTTTAACGTCGGCAACGTAGCCAGACGTCTTGAGGATGGCGGCAATAGCCTCTTTCATCTTCGAGTACGGCATAGAAATTTGATTGTGACGTGCCATGGTCGCATTACGAATACGAGTTAGCAGGTCGGCGATGGGATCGTTGAAATACATATTGCCTCCTTACCAACTAGCCTTAGTAATACCCGGGATCTGGCCACGTGAGGCGTACTCACGGAAACAGATACGGCACAGTGCGAACTTGCGGATGTAACCACGAGGACGACCACAGATTTTGCAGCGGTTGACCTGGCGGGTTGAGAACTTAGGCTTCCGCGCAGCCTTAACGATTAAAGCAGTTCGTGCCATTATGCGTTCCTCTTCAGGGGGAAGCCCATCAGCTGGAGCAACCGCTTGCTCTCGGCTGGCGTCTTCGCCGTCGTTACAATGTTAATTTGAAATCCGTATGGTGTTGAAACATCTTCAAACTTAATCTGCGGAAAGATTGAGTGATCCGTCATACCCAACGAGTAGTTACCGTGCGGATCGAACGCGGTGTCCGAGATACCACGGAAGTCGCGAATACGGGGCAGAGCCACCGATACGAGCAAATCGAGGAACTCTTCGGCCCGAGCGCCGCGTAGTGTCACGGTAGCGCCGATCTTGTTGCCGTCACGCAGCTTAAAGCTGGCGATGCTCTTACGGGCAACGGTCGTAACTGGGTGTTGGCCAGTAATGGTCTCGAGGGTCTCGGCCACGGCATCCAGATGCTTAGAATCTGAGACTGCGCGACCCACGCCAGCACTCACCACCACCTTCGTAATGCGAGGGATTTGGTGAGGATTGGCGTACCCGAACTCCTCTTTGAGGACCGGAACGGCCTCTTTTACATACTTGTCTTTAAAACGTGTCATTTCTTCCCTACCTTGGTTTCGCTTGGCGCGACCTTAGGAGATTCTTTATCAGTTGATTTGGCGGACTTGTCGGCTTTAGCCGGCTTACGGTCGTGGTTAGCGCTGACTTTGAAAACACGCTCTTTGGTGCCATCGGGCTTAATTTGGAAACCAACACGAGCTGGCTTGCCGGTGGCAGGATCCAAAACCATGACCTTGGAAACGTCAATCGGCTTGGTTATATCCAGGATACCGCCACGAGGTAGCTTATCGGTTGGCTTAGTGTGCCGCTTGACCACGTTAATACCTTCAACCAAGACTTTGTTCTCGCCCGGGATAACGGCCGTAACCTTACCGGTTTTGCCCTTGTCTTTACCGAGCAAGACAATTACTTTGTCGTCTTTGCGGAGTTTCATTACAGCACCTCCGGTGCGAGCGAGATAATTTTCATGTAGCCACCATCGCGGAGTTCACGAGCAATGGGTCCAAAAATACGCGTACCGCGTGGCTGACCGTCTTTGTTTACCAACACGGCGGCGTTTTCATCGAAACGAATGCTCGAACCGTCGGCGCGCTTGGTCTCTTTTGAAGTTCGAACGATGACAGCGCGAACAACGTCTTTCTTCTTCACACCGGCACCCGGAGTCGCACTTTTCACTGTGGCAGTGATAACATCACCAACACGAGCGTAGCGGTGACGTGAGCCACCAAGGACTTTGATGCACAAAATGTCTTTCGCGCCCGAATTGTCGGCTACTTTGAGCCGGGATTCTGCCTGGATCATGTTATGCCTCCATATCCTTTGCGCTTACTTTGCGAGCCACTTCCCAGCGCTTGTCTTTCGACAGGGGCCGAGTTTCGGTAATCTCAACGAGATCACCAATGTGACAGGCGTTTTCGGCGTCGTGGGCCTTAAACTTGGTCGTTACTTTGTATTTCTTGCGGTAAATCGGGTGTTCCTTAAGGCTCGACACGGCTACTACCACCGTCTTGTCCATCTTGTCGGAAGTTACCGTTCCGCGGAGTGTACGTGTCATTGGGTAGCCTCCTCTTTGGCAATTTGCCGTTCGCGGCTGATCGTGAGCGCGCGGGCGACAGTCTTCTTTAAACGGCCCAGCTGCTTAACGTCCTTCACCTCTTTGGTACGGCTGTCGATAACTGCCTTGGCCAAATCGTCGCGACTCGTCTTAACAAGCTCCATGAGCTCAGCATCGGTCTTCTTGGTAATATCTTGCAGTTTCATTATTCGGCCTCCCCAGGGATTTCGCGAACGATGAAACGAGTTTGCACCGGCAGCTTGTGGGCTGCCAAACGCATGGCTTCGCGGGCAACTTCTTCGGTCACACCGTCCATCTCGAACATAACGCGGCCTGGCTTAACTTTGGCAGCATAGTGATCGACGGCGCCCTTGCCTCCGCCCATGCGGACTTCGGCTGGCTTGTTGGTGATAGGAGTGTCGGGGAAGATACGAATCCAAATCTTGCCGCCACGTTTTACGTAGCGGGTCATAGCGCGGCGAGCGGCCTCAATTTGACGTGAGGTAATGCGCTCCGCCGTCTCAGCCTTGAGGCCAAACTGGCCGAAAGCGATGGTTGTGCCGCGCTGAGCATTGCCGTTGTTGCGGCCTTTGAACTGCTTTCGGTACTTGGTTTTCTTTGGAAGTAACATGGCTTAACCTTTCGCTCCTGTTTGAGCGTCAAACTTGGTGCCCTTGTAGATCCAAACCTTGACACCGATAACGCCAAAGGTGGTTTTAGCCAATGCCTGGGCGTAATCAATATCGGCACGCAAGGTGTGAAGCGGGATTGATCCCTGGGCGACTGCCTCGCGGCGGCTCATTTCGGCGCCGTTGAGACGACCGGCAACCGCTACCTTGGCTCCGAGCGAACCACTCTTCATGGCATTTTCAACGCTCATCTTCATGGCGCGGCGGAAGCTAATGCGGCGTTCGAGCTGAGAAGCAATATTTTCAGCAACCAACATCGCGTTGGTTTCGGGGCGCTTCACTTCTTCGATTGAGACCTTAACGGGGCTCGTCGCAATCTTGTTTAACGCGGTCTTGAGTTCTTCGGCCCCTGATCCACCACGGCCGATGACAACACCGGGCTTTGAGGTGTGGATGGTTACCGTGAGCTGACCGGGTGAACGCTCGATGTCGACACGAGCGATGCCGGCACGCTTGGTGTATTTGGAAGCAACAGCTTTGCGCAGTTTGAGGTCTTCGATGAGGAAGGCGGCGTAGCTATGACCAGCAAACCAGCGGGACTGCCAGTCGCGGTCGAGCTGCAAGCGCATACTGCGGGGATTGATTTTCTGACCCATTACTTTGACTCCTTAGTCGCGCGCTTCGGCTGCGCTTTGGTTTCTTTGGCAGTGACCACTTCGGCTTCAACCGGAGTTACACCAGCAGCCAGGGCAGCTTCAGCCTTGGGTGTCGCAACGGTTGCGACCAGGCCGCCATCGGAAACAATTACGGTTACATGGCTAGAACGCTTGAGGATGGCTGAAGCGCTGCCTTTGGCACGAGCGCGAGAACGCTTGAGCGGCTTAGCTGGGCCAATGAGCACGCTGTCGATGATAAGATCTTTGGCTTTCAGGTTGTTGTTGTTCTCGGCGTTGGCAATGGCAGAGGCCAGAACTTTACCCAAAACACCAGCAGCACGCTGATCGGCGTTGGCCAAGATGACTTGGGCCTCTAAAGCACGGCGACCGCGAATGAGTCCAGCAACGAGGCCGGTCTTGCGAGCCGAGGTACCAATGAATTTAGCGGTAGCTTGGGTTTTCATAATTATTTACCCTTCGCTAACTTACCGCCGTGGTTGCGGAACTTACGAGTGGGCGAAAACTCACCAAGTTTGTGGCCAACCATGTTTTCTGACACAAATACGGGTACGTGCATACGGCCGTTGTGGACAGCGATAGTGTGGCCAACCATTTCTGGAGCTACGGTTGAATCACGCGACCATGTCTTGAGAACGGTCTTATCATTCTGAGTGAGAGCCTGGACGCGCGCCAGTAGGCGCTCGTCGATAAAGGGTCCTTTTTTGAGTGAACGACTCATCTAGCGCCTCCTTCCGGCGTTGCGGCCACGTACAATCATGGCATCGGTTAGTTTACGGCGGCGCGTCTTCAAACCAAGAGCCGGCTTACCCCATGGGGTCTTCTGGCCATACTTGAAGATTGACGTTGCCTGGGCACCTTCACCACCACCGTGCGGGTGGTCGACCGGGTTCATAGCCGAACCGCGAACGGCAGGGCGCCAGCCGAGACGGCGCTTACGACCGGCCGTACCGTACTTAATGTTCTGGTGGGCTTCGTTACCAACGGTACCAATGGTAGCTTGGCAGTTTTCGTTAACGAGCCGGACTTCACCGCTGGGCAGACGAACTTGGACGAAACCTGCCATTGATGATTCTTTTGAAACGAGTGAGGCCTTGGTGCCAGCTGAACGCACCATTTGGCCGCCTTTGCCGAGCACGAGCTCAATATTGTAGATAAGTGTACCAGCGGGGATGTTCTTGAGCGGCAAACGGTTGCCGGTCTTTACCGCCGCATCTTCGCCCGAAGCTAGCTGATCGCCAACTTTCATACCGGAGCCGGCTAAAACGTAGGCATACTTCGTGCCATCGATCTTAACCAAGGCAATCCGACCGGAGCGGTTGGGATCGTATTCAATCGTCTGCACAACGGCTGAGGCGACGTTCTTGAAATCGAAGTCGATAATACGGTAGGCGCGCTTAACACCACCACCGCGGTGACGGGTAGTAATGCGGCCATGATGGTTACGGCCCACCTTGGCGGTTTGCTTAACGAGCAGGCTCTTCTTTGGCTTTACCTTAGAAAGATTATCGGTATCGCCAGTGGTCATACCGCGACGGCCTGGGGTGGTTGGCTTGTAATACTTAATAGCCATTACTTTGCTCCCTCAAATAATGCGATCGACTGACCGGCTTTAACTTTGACCATGGCCTTCTTAACATTGCTCTGGCGGCCAAGCATTTGCTTGAAACGCTTCACTTTGCCTTTGGCAATAACCATATTAACGTCGGTGACGTTCACCTTAAAGGCGGCTTCAACGGCCTTGGTGACTTCAATCTTGTTGGTGCTTAACGGCACTTCGAAGACATAAATTCCGCGTTCAGCCAGGTACATGCTCTTCTCGGAAATCTTGGGGGTGAGAATTAACTGACTCATTTGGTAGCTCCTAACCATTCTTTGATCACGTCGAGAGCTTTTTCGGTGATGATGATCTTATCGGCGTTCATGACTTCAAAGACGTTGAGGTAGGTAGCGGATACCGTCTTGAGACCAGCAACGTTACGGGTAGCACGATCGACGAGCGAGGTTTTAGCCTCAACGGCCATGAGAACGCTGCCGGAGATGTTCATCTTGCCAAACAATTCGATAGTTGGCTTAACGCGGCCTTCAGCAGCCTCAAATGTTTCGAGGATGATAATGTCACCGGCTTCGGCTCGCAAACTAAGGGCCTGGCGAATAGCAGCACGCTTAGCCTTGATGTTCATGGCAACCGTGTAGTTCTCGTTACCAGTTGGTCCAAAGACCACCCCGCCGCCGCGCCAGTTTGGCACGCGGATTGAACCAACACGAGCTCGGCCCGTGCCTTTTTGCTTCCAAGGCTTCTTACCGCCGCCAGCAACTTCGCCGCGCTTTAACGTCGAGGCTTTGGCTACACGCCCGTTTGATAAGTACATGTTGTAAGCCTGCTGCACGAGATCGTGGTTGGCCTCGGCACCAAAAATGCCCGCGTCCAGCTTAATAGCTGTGTCGTGCTTGGCGCCGGTCTTCGAGTAGGATGTAGCGGTAGTTGCCATTAGAAACCTTTCACCAAAATAGTTCCGCGCTTCGGACCAGGCACCGCGCCTGAGATGGCCAAAATGTTGCGCTCAGCATCAACTAAAACAATCTTGAGCCCGGTAACCGTTACTTGGTCGCTGCCCATCCGGCCGGCCATGCGGATACCTTTGTAGACGTGCTGAGGGAACATGGAACCAATTGAGCCGTGGCCGCGGTGAGCATGAGAACCGTGCGTCTTACGACCACTGTTAAAGTTGTGGCGCTTAATAACACCGGCAAAACCTTTGCCCTTTGACGTTCCCGTTACCTGGATCTTGTCGCCAGCTTCAAAGGCGGTAACGTCAATTTTAGCGCCTACTTCTAGTGCCAGGGCCTCATCGTAGGCTGCCTGACGCGTTTTCGCGTAGGGGTGCTTAGCGTCAACGGGAGCCACACGCACTTCGCGTAGCACACTGGAGTTAACGTTAGCAGCCTTCAGGTGGCCCGTCTGAGGCTTGGCCTGGTGCTTAGCATCGCCAAAACCAATCTGAATAGCGTTATAGCCATCGGTTTCGGTAGTTTTGACTTGAGTGACGGTGCAGGGACCAGCCTGAATCAACGTAACGCGAGCTACGTTGCCGTCCGCATCGAACAGCTGAGTCATACCGAGTTTGGTTCCGAGGAGTGCCTTCATGGTTTGCCTAAGGTTACATTACATAAATAAGTCCTAGGCTACTGACGGTTTCTGCGAGGCAGACCTGCCGGTGTCCTAGTTGATTGCTGCGTGAACAGCTCTCAGATACCAAACGACTATAACGTATCTGATGGGTGCGTGTCAACAATATCAGCCTCATTTGTTTAGAGCCGCTCCTAATTGTTGACAATTGTTGCATAATGTGCTACTATTGCACGCATTCTTATGAAACTACGCTTACCATCACTCACCATCACGCTCGTCGGCATTCTATTTGTCGCCGATATCGTTGTTAGCTTTGTCTATGCTGCCCTCCCCACGACCCTTACTGCCGTGCGCTCAGAACTCGATATGCTCCTGCTCATTATAATGAGTATCACGATGGTTGGGGCACTCGCGTGGCTGATCGATAGCTTCTAATAGCAACCAAACCAAAAAACCGCTGCCACGTTGCAGCGGTTTTTTTGATGCCAACAATCCCTATTGAATGGCGATATAGAGTCCAATTTGACCCGACAGACCCAAAAGCGCTGCGACAATGAGCACAGCGTACTCAATTTTACGATCGATCTTGAAGTGGTCGTGGGTGGTAAGCATGAGGCCAATAATGAGGCCAATCGGAAATATTACCAATCCATTAAATTTAATCCAGATACTACCAAAGACGAAGTAAATCAGGATTTTTAGAAAATAGGTACCGTTGGTTTCGGTGGTCGCTGCGGCGCGCTTTTTACTCATGGTGGTATTAAAGCATAACCGTGATGAAATTGCGAGTCATAAGTCGTTACAGCATTGCGGCGCAAGTTAAGGCTCGTGATAAGCTAAATTCATATGGTTTATCCGCTATTTGCCCTCATGTGCGTCCTCGTAATCTGGGCCGCTGGTTTTTTCTTAATCCGCCGCTGGCCGGGTGACCGTTCGATGAGCATTAGCTTGCACGCGGTCGCACATCGCTCGGCGTTTTGGTATTTTGCCAGCGTGACGACGGTGATAGGTGTGGCGTTTACCGCGTTTCTCACGCAATGGTTTATTCCGACATTTCACTTGCCCTGGTGGTTTACGGCGGTCTATTTACTATCATTTGCGGCCCAGCTCATAACGGCCTGGGTGCCGGATCGGCCCGGCTGGCGGCGACCAGTTCACCGCTTGGCAGCCTACGGTATGGCCTTGTTATGGCTCGTATTAACGATCATGCTGGCGGCTTCCGCGGAGTTGAGTGTGTTCGCCCGGTGGTTTAGTGCCTTAGGCGCGATGGTGATGGTGGGTTCGTTAGTAGTCGCGATGCATCCTCGGCAACGGCCTAACTACCTGATTTATCAAACTACGTACGTCATGGTGCTGGATGTGGTGTTTTTAGTGGCAACCTTCGCTCGCTAGAGCGTAGTCGGTCGTGCGCGTAGCTGCCAGGGCTTAGGTTGATCTTATAGATTTATTGCGATATTGATGTTATAGTACTACGGTTTAGTCCCTACGTCCGATTGGAGTTACCGTGGTATATCCGGGTACACTCAGCCCTTCACAAGTCATGATGGTCGGAGATACGCACAGCCGCTTCGGCGACTGGTGAGACAAGATCATCCCCACCGCCCTAGCAAACAACCTCCAGGTACTAGTGGTGGCTGGCGACTTCGAAACCACCGACTACGGCGGCGACGATTTCCCAACCTACCGGGACTTCGTCCGGCTGTTGTCCAAGCAGCTCGCCAAACACGGCCTGACGGTCGTGTTCGTCGATGGGAATCACGACCGGCACAGCTTCTTGCGGGGTCTGATGGCCGAGCAAGGCGTCAAGAACTACGACAAGTTTGTCCGCGTGCGCGACAACATCTGGTACGCCCCGCGCGGGTTCACCTGGACGTGGTCAGGCAAGCAATTTATGGCCCTGGGCGGTGCCTACAGCGTCGCCGACGACCGTAACGGCCAGATCGCGCGCGGCGTTTATGAGTGGGACGAAGCCGTTTCGCCGGCCGACATGCGCCGAGCATACAGTCGGCTCGGCGGCCGGGGCACCATTGATGTTCTGGTTACCCACGACTGCCCGATGGAGGTCCCACTGGCGGAGTTACACGAAGGCGTCCGGCCTTGGACTCGCGGCGACTCGCCCGAAACCGACGCCAACCGTCAGCTCGTCTCGCAGGTGTTCGTCGGTGGTGGCATCCCGTTGTGTTTTCATGGCCACTATCACTTGGCCTACGAATGCGCCGTGCGTGGTGGTTCAATCCGCGCCGAACAGCGGGTTGTCGGGCTCGGTGCCGATGCCGAAGCCGGTTCCATGCACTTGCTCGACTTGAGCCAGCACCCCGTCTCGACCTATGCGCTCGACATCGTGTCGGCGTGATTTGTCCGCACAACCCAGATCTAGGGTGAAGCGCCAGTCGAACTTCGACGGGCGCTTTCCTTTGCCCAGAGCGACCGTATATCCGTGCGATTATGGTTACGTGATTAGGTGTCTAGCACTATTTGTCGGTGTCGGACGGATGGTAAAACGTATCGTTTTTGAGCGTTTCGGGCAAAAAGCCTTTCGGGTGTTCGAAACCGGCCTCCCATTTGGTGCCCTTGCCATATTCAAGCTCTTTCATGAGCTTAGTGGGGGCATTGCGCAGATGCAGCGGGACTTCAGCGGCAGGATTTTGTTTAGCCGCCGTAATCGCCTCAGCGATGGCATCGTAGGCGCTCCGGCTTTTGGGAGCCTTGGCAAGTGCAATGGTGCATTGGCTTAGAATGATCCGACCTTCAGGCAGGCCAATGCGCTCGACGGCCAGGAACGTGTCGGTCGCGAGCATGAGCATGCGGTTATCCGCCACCCCGACGTCTTCGGAAGCCAGAATCACCAGTCGGCGTGCAATAAATTTCGGATCTTCGCCGCCTTCGAGCATGCGCGCCAAATAAAATAGGGCGGCGTCCACAGCGCCCCCGCGAACACTTTTGATAAAGGCCGAGATGACGTTGTAATGATATTCGCCGCCCTTATCAAATTTGGCGGCCGTAGTTTGCATGGCTTGTTTGATGTGTTCAGTGGTCATTCTCGCGCCACCTGCGAGGCTAGCTGCAGTTTCGAGACCGCCGAGCGCCACCCGCGCATCACCGGCAGCGAGTTGCGCCAGTAAATTGATTGCCTGTGGTTCGATTTGGGCACCCAGCTCCGCCCGTCCGCGCTCCAAGATAGCCTCGAGCTGTTCGACGGTTAGCGCCTCAAGCACTACTACCCGACTTCGCGACAACAATGCGCCGATGACTTCAAACGAGGGATTTTCGGTCGTAGCGCCGATGAGGGTAATGGTGCCGTTTTCGACGTGCGGCAAAAACGCATCTTGCTGAGCTTTGTTAAAGCGATGGATTTCATCAACAAATAGCACCGTCCCCTGTCCCATTTTGCGGCGCTCTTGAGCGCGTTCAATGATTTTCTTCACGTCGGGGAGCCCGTTTGTGACGGCCGAGATTTCTTCAAATGCCGACCCTGAACTGGTGGCAATAATGCGCGCTATGGTAGTTTTTCCGGTCCCGGGTGGACCCCATAATATGAGTGAGGTGGGAGTATGCGTCTCAATAATGCTGCGTAAAAACTGGCCTTCACCAACGACGTTGGTTTGGCCGATAACCTCATCAATAGTCGTTGGGCGAATACGGTCTGCTAGCGGTCGTGGCTGATTGGAATCAAATAAATTCATAGCTTAATTCTATCATACCTGTTCGGCTTTCGTTCGCAAATTGGTAGGCTAGAGTTGGCGCATTGGGTTGATCGCGAGGCGTGCCCCATCCGCAGGTCTGTCGTCGCTCGGCGGCCACCGACACACGATCTAGTTTTTAACGGCGTCGATGAGGAGCAGCTGGCGACGTTCGAGGCGAACTGTGAGCGGCAGTTTCATCCGTTCGACTTCGCCGTCTAGACCAACCAATAAGGACCCGTGGCGCCTAGAATCAACTACCAGCTCCGAAGGATTGAACTGGTGAAACATGTCCATACTGCGAGTCGTACCCAAAGTGGTGCGCTAGGCTAGTTTTACGAGGTCAGCGCGTTTGTCGGAGTTTAGCGTATAGACACATAACTCACCTTTATCGACGTTTTCTCGCGCCACCAAGCCGAGGCGATCAATTTGATAATCATTATTGCCAATAAATACGAGTGGCGAGGTCACCTTGGTAACCTCGCCGTTAATCGTCAAATTTAGGCTAAACGTCTGATAGTGAATGAGAACCTTAACGCTGGCAATGGCGGCCGCCAGCATTTTGCCAATATAGGGCTGTATTTTCTCACGTTCAGTCACAAAGCGAGGATAAAATCCGAGCCCAGCGTTGTTTAAAAAAATTGATCCATTCACTTCGCCAACATCGACGCGGCGAGTCTGGCCTGATTCCAGCGCCTTGAAGATAGCTTCTAAATCGTTTGGCACGCCCAGATCTCTGGCAAAATGGTTAAAAGTTCCCCATGGCAAGACGCCGAAGGCCGTTTTTGTCCCGGCCAACGATGAGGCCACGGAGCGCAAGGTGCCGTCGCCCCCTGCTGCTACTACCGCTTTATAGCCCGCGTCGCGCAGACGAGCTGTTTGGGCCACGATATCAGAGCCGGTAAGCACTACTTCCGCGTCCAGTTTATGCTCTGTAATGGTGCTATGGAGGAGTTTAATTCTTGCCAAAGTTACCGAACCAGAGCCGGGATTGATGATAAAAACGTAGCGCGGATGGGCCATTAGACTTGCCCCACTTTAATAATGAGAACGAGCACAAGCAGGCCCAGACACCAACCTCCCAAGATGTCAGTCGGATAATGCGCGCCAAGGTACACGCGTGAGAGGCCTATCATAATAATGAGTAAGGTGAACAGTAGCGGGATAACACTGTTCCAGACTTGGGCTAAATGGCCAGCCGCCAAAAAGGCCAACAGCCCATACATGACCAGGGAACCATAGCTGTGACCGCTCGGAAAACTGTAGGTGTGGAGGCCAAGTGCGGCGGCCGTATCGGGTCGGGTACGCTGCCATATCACTTTGATCAGGGCCGAAAACAATAAAGATCCCAACGCAGCCAGCGCCACGAGAGCTATGTTGTAGTGATGCTGCCAGAGCGTCGATCCTAGCAGGGCAAGACCAACTAACGTTACCGTTGCGGGGCGCCCGATAAGACTGGCGCCCGTCATAGCTGAGTCAAGCGATGACGGCCAGGTGCGAATTTGACGCGTGACCGCCAGATCGAAACGGCTAATTTGTGTGGTAATCGATTTCATCGTTACATTATAAACCGATTTTTAGGCATTTTGGTTGGCCTCAAATGCCGCTTTGATGAGACATAATTCCGGCCGGTCAGGCTAAATGATTCGCGGCCACCGGAACGAGTCCGGTGGCCGCGCAGATCAATTGTTACAGCGAACGCCGCGCCAGCCTTGGTTGCCGAGCCAAATGTCGGCAGCGAGGCCAGCAACTCGGCCATCAGGTCCGTCGATCTCGTCCCAAACGTTGGAGTACCAACCGGTAACGTTGCGAAGGTAACCCTCGCCGAAAACGCTGTTACCTTGGAGCTGACATTCTACGGTTATGGGTTCGCCTTCGAGTGGCCGCCACCCGGTAGCAATGGGCGGGCCAGCCCAATAGTCGCCCGTGCAGCTTGCCGCTGCGCAACACGCCAAACTACGCTGCCACGCCCATCAAGCCGATATAGCCGGTGTTGGCAATATGAGCGTAGTTTTGCACGGCAACGACCAATACGTAGATGGCCAATAGACCAATCGTTCCTAAATACCAGGGATGCATGGTGATCGCAAAAAAGCTGGTTTTGTCACTCGCAAACGTGCTGACCCGCGGGCTCATGAGGCGTGGCAAGACATATAGGCAGCCGAAAATTCCGAGGGCCGAGACGATAAACGCACCCCACAGCGGCAGATGCGTGAGTGAGGCAATTTGCCTGGTATCGCCACCGGTGACAAACGGGGTGATGAACATGTAGCCAAAGCCGGTTTCGGCGCTCAAGAAGGCCACCCAAATAGCTAGCAACACACTAAACCCAGTAGCTGACGTCTATAAGAGCCAGCTTTTGAGCCACCAAATGGCTAGCAAACCTGATACGAGACTTAAATAGTGGGCCCGTGGCTAAACTTATGATGTCGTGGGCGTGAGAGGTGGCGTCGGGCGTAACGACAAAGTTGGGATAGATAGTTGCCTGGGTTGCTCCCAATATTAGAGCTGCGACGAGATGCGATATTTCATGCAGCGTTGTTACAATCAAACCGGCTAAGACAAAGGCGATGGTTGAATTGAGGATCGTTCGTTTTTGGGCAGGAGCGGAGATTTTGGATCTGGCGTTTGAGTTCATATTGCTTGGGTTATGCGATGCGGATGAATTTGTCGGCTTGTCGTTTATACATCATCCGCCACTGGTAATTCTTCCAAAATGTTGGTATAATGCACAAAATTATAGACAACAAGGAATATCATGGCCAACATATCGGACCAAGGCCGCATTAAAGAACTTGAGTCCGAAGTAGCCAAACTCACTACGCAAGTCGAAACGCTTAAATTAGCGACCGAAGCTGCGCCCAAGCGAACTCGCTGGGGCTGGCGGACAAATCTCAGTACGGCACTGCTGGCGTTAGCACTCATCGTAATTGTTCCGACCGGCATGGTGATTTGGCTTAACCGCACCGTCCTACAGCCGAGCGACTATATTAAGACGGTTGGTCCTGTTATTCAGGCTCCGGAAGTACAACTCGCTATCCAGAAGACCGCCACCGATCAACTGTTTGCGCATGTTGACGTAAATTCGCTCGTTAGCAATGCTTTGCCACCGCAAGCGCAGTTTTTGGCTGGCCCTATTTCATCTCAAGTAAAAACCTACACCAATACTACGATTGGTACGATTGTGGCGAGTCCGCAGTTTGCTAAGGTTTGGATTGCTGCTAACACGCAGGCCCAGGCTACGTTCGTGAATATTGCTAAAAATTCCAATGGTAGCCCAGACATTGATATCAGCCGTGTCTACACCTTCATCTCTGCCCAGCTGCAAGACACGCCGCTATCCATAATCGCCAATCGACCATTGCCGGCTAATATCGGCAGCATTAACATCGCCACCGTGCCCGCGCTCCAAACTATCCCCCACTATGTGACACTGCTCAACACGTGGCGCTGGCTGCTCATCGGCCTCGTGGTCGTATTGCTGGCACTAGCAATTGGCGTGAGTAAGAAACGGCGTCGCACGACCGTCCAAACGGGTATTGGCATTATCTTTGCCGGTGTCGTTACGTTGGCCGTTATCCGGATCGGCCGGGCAGCCATGATTGATCCCATCAGCGATCCCATTTACCGTAACGCTGCCGTATCGGTTTGGCACACTATTCTCACGCCGTTCTTTTGGCAGCTAGGTGTAATGGCACTCCTCGGAGCAGTAATCGCGCTGGTTGGCTGGCTGGCCGGTCCTGGTAAAGTGGCCACGACGGTACGTACCGGCAGCGAAAACTTGTTGGCTAGTGGCCGAGTTGCCCTGCTACCGACCCTCAGCGAGAATACAGCTGTCGTATGGATGCGTCGTCACCGCTTGGCACTTCGTTGGACGGTTCTCGTTCTTACCGTGGTAACCCTTGGTTTGTTCGTACCTTTAAGTGTCGTTAAGCTTATCGTCATATTAGTGATCGCACTGATCGTCTTCCTTGGCTTAGAGTTTGTGATTGCTGATTCCAACCTGCCCAAAACAGCCGCTTAAAGCGTGCTTGCCACAAAATAATCCCTCGCAGCAGCGATGCTACGGGGGATTATTTTGTGGGCGGAACTACTTAGCGGCGATAGCCGGGTCACCAGCACCGAGGCCAACTGCGAGAACAATTGGGCCCGAAACCAGAGCGTAGATACCAATTACCCAAACGTAGGCAACGCCTGCGCCAACTGGGTAGCGGAGCAAGACCAGACCGACCAAGAGGGCCAAAACGCCCGAAACAATCGATAGGGCTTTGTGGTTGCTGTTGCTACCAATAGCGGCAACGACATCAAACACACCGCGGAAAATGAACGTGAAGCCGACGAACAAGACGAGCGTTACGGCCGTCGTGCCGGGGTGATCGAGGATGTACGAACCGGCTGCAATAAACAATGCACCGAGAACGATTTCGCCGATCGAGGACCAACCAGCGTTTAGGTGGACGATGCCGCTAACTACGCCAACGACACCGGCGATGAGCGCGTACAAGCCAAAGATGCTGGCAAAGGTTACGGCGGTCATACCTGGCCAAACGATAGCTACGAGACCAAAGAGGATAAGCAAGATGCCTTCCACAATATATGGCCAGTGGCTGTGACTATGAACGGTGGATATTGAGTCCATGGAGCCTCCAAAATATTTTAAGGTGATCCGGCGTTTGCTCTTTTGCTGAGCCACAATACACACAACACCGGCTCGTGTATTGTGTAAGCTCATAATGTACTCCTTGGGACGATGTGTCAAGCAACATAAGGATATTTTCAGCAACTTTGGATCGTAACTGGGCAATTTCTATTTATTTGTTACTAACGCGTGACAGCATAATTACTGGCAAACCTCGCGAGGCACCATGTCGAACGGCCGACCCCGGGTTTGGGATCGGCCGTTATTCAGACGAGGTTGAATCGTGCTAGCGGAGCCGTCCCGAGATCTTCCAGGCTAGCCATACGGCTACTCTGGAAGCCACCAGCGCTAAGATGATAATGATGATCACTAGCACTGGGGTTAAATACCGGTAGGTCCGCCAACTTACGAAGCAGGCAATGACGGTGGCACCGATCGCGCGGGCGAGCGCCTGGTACAGGTTGTCACGCCGCGTGCGCTTATCTTTGGCCCACTTCAGACCGGCCGCTACCTGCAGCTCGTCAAAGACCACTGGGCGCTCAGTCATCGGGCAGCCCCAATCGAACTGCTCGTCGACCTTCGGTGTCTTGCCGTTTTTGATGCCGGTAATCCAGTGCAGAGGCCAGCGTGAGCAAGCTAAAAGCCGGGTAGATCAGCCAGAACGGCCAACTGAAGTTGGACCCGATCAGTGCGGTAAGCACTGTCACCAGGAAGACTGGCACGGTAAAGCGGCCGCCGTTTGGCAAGATCTGGAATAGCCAGGTGAGAAAACCCATTCCGCAGCTTGCGACGAGCGTGTAACCGACAATGAGCAGGAGTGCTGATCTGGTTGCAATCGGATCTCTACTGATTGTCGAGCCAATCAGACCAGCGAAACCTCCCAGAACCAGACCCGTCAGTAGAGCGTTTCGCAGTTCGGTGCGATTTTGACGTTTGCGTTCGGCCGCCGCCGCTCGCATAGAGCTGTCGTACTGCACGTCCGGCGTATTCAGGCCGGTTCTGGCATGGTGATCGTAAAGTTCGGGCATCGGTTAGCCTCTCAGACTCGAAGTGAACTGGGAACGGACTTCGGCGTTGTGGCGCATGCCAGCTCGCCGATCGAGATAGCAACCCATCAGCACCAAAGCGATGATGGCGCTGTAGAGCCAGCTGGTAGCCGGCAACATCTGAATGATGAGGGCAAGGATCAAGCCGATGGCCAACGCCACTTGCAGTAGTAAACCGTCATTGTAGAGCTTGCGGCAGCCGAAGCCGACGATCTCAAACCCGAACGCAAAACCCACAGCAACCAGAGCTGCGGGCAGCCCGTAGGACGGATGGTGATGGGTGGCGAAACCGGCGGTCCAAAACAACAGTCCGTAGAGCGCGCCCGTAACGACGTACGACAAGGCAAACAACACCGGGTTGGCAATTTTGGGGACATTATGTGTCATGTTCTATGCCATTCTTGAGGGCGGCAGGTAGCCGCAGCAGATGAAACAGCGTCAATCATACGATACTATATTTCAGTGTTTTGTCAATGAATCGTGCCTTTTCTTTGCCGATGCCAAAACCACCACAAGCACTCACCTATCTGTTAAATATTGGGGTTAGTCACCTGATAAATTTGGTATATCTGGCGGTGATGCCAACTACGACTCACGGTAAGATACGCCGGTAACCAAGGAGGTCCACATGGCAAATACGAAGACATCAGACGGTCGCGGTAATTTTGGCGATCCCGAAGAGCACGCGCGAGCGGGCAAAGCGGGTGGTGAGGCTACAGCCAAAAATCACGATAAGACTTTTTACGAAGAAATTGGCCGTGAAGGCGGCAATGCCTCGTCTGGCTCGTTTGAAAAAGGCGATCAGCGCGCCGTCGACGCTGGCCGCAAAGGTGGCAAAAACTCATCGGGTAATAGCAACTCCTAGATCCTGCCTGAAATTCCACAGCCAAACGGTCGACTCCGCGAGAGTCGGCCGTTTGATTATGATCGCTGGCGCGCTAAACTGAGCGATCGTTGCCCAGCGTTGTATGGATGTCGCCTTCCGATACGCCTGGGTCGCGGCCACTTAGGCCCAAAATCTTAGCCGATACGTCGGCGTCATCTGAAACTGGTACGACGGGACCAACCGCATCGGAGTTGGCCAGTTGGTATGCCCGTGGCAGCATAAAGTCATAGGCAAACTGCACTACTTTGGGGTCCATCACTTGGCTGCGGCCAAGTGCGCCGTTGAGATCCCATAAGTGCAGCAAACGGTCGCCCGTCTGCGCCGCTAGACTGGTCGCCATAGTCTCGTCGGCAGTTTCGGCTAGTTCTTCGGCGGCTTCGGCAATTTCAGTCCAGCGCTCGGCGGGCTCTTCGCCCAGCACGTCGGTACCTGGTTCCGCTGTCATGTGCGCGCCTTCGGTGAGGGACAAATTATTGAGCGCCACGTGGTTTACGAGCTCGCGCACACTCCAATCAGGCGTGCTGGGGACCATCTCTTCCCATTGTTCATCATCAATCATATTTACCGCATCGGTAAAAGCCTGATCGGCTCGTAAAAACATTTCCGCTTCGCGCATAACAGTCCTTTGGTTAGGCCTTAATCGTAGCTTTCTAGGCGCTTACTAGCTTTGTGAAGAGTTACAAGTTTTGAACTCACTGGTCGCTTGGATATGCGTCTCTAGCTCTTATTTCCTGAGCGGGTTATCATTCGCTGATGAGGACTTGGAACAAACTTGGTTTGGGATCGTCTGGCGATTCTGGCACCGAGCCCAGCGACAGCGCCGCGCCGGCCGAAGATATGAGCCGGTCGCACGAAGTGATTCACGATTCTAGCGGCGACGCCTACTGGGAACAATTTGAGTCGGCCATTGAGCATCTAAGCGCCAAAGAATTAAACGACCTCAATTACCGCTTGGGAGCCGGCGTGGCTGACTTTTCAAACTGGCACGACTATGTCGACGTGTTTTGTAAGTACGAGTGGTATCAGTTTTGCGAGGCTTATCATTGGGCGACTGGGACGAGTTTTAGTTTGGAAAGCTGACGGATTTATCTTCCGGCCATATTTTATCAAACATTAGCCACGAGCCTATTTATGGCCCTTGGTCTGACTCGGTAAAAACGGTCGAGGCGCACTCGCCACTGATATTTGTGACCCGCTTTCTGGTCGAGCTAGATGGCGACAACAGCCCAACTAACCATAGCTGTCAGGCTAAGTTGACGTAAAAAGCCATATGAAGCCTTACATGGACCGCGATTTCAAAAACCCCGCTCTCGCGGGGTTTTTGGTCGACTACATCTTAATTTCGATGTCCACACCTGCGGGCAGGTTGAGGTTCATCAGGGCATCGATGGTCTTGGGGGTGGGCTCGGTGATGTCGATGAGGCGCTTGTGAGTGCGCATCTCAAACTGTTCACGAGCGGTTTTGTAGACGTGTGGGCTACGCAATACCGTGGTGACGGTGCGGTCGGTGGGCAGCGGGATGGGGCCTGCAACAACGGCGCCGGTACGGATAGCGGTGTCGATGATTTGCTTGGCGCTTTGGTCGATTACTTTCGAATCGTAAGCCTTAAGACGGATACGAATGCGTTGCTTCTCGGGGGTTGCGGGGGTGGTGGCTGCGGCCATGTGATGGAAACTCCTGGTGCTCTACCGTAATCTCTTCGCGGAGTGAAAAGGCGTACTGCCTGTGACCGGACGAGTTCTCGGTAGGTGATTTAGTATTACTGAGCGATATTATAACCGTGAAAAACCGGCTTTACAAGGCTAAGGGCCCCGCACTCGATAGAATGCAGGGCCCTGGGGGCCAGTTGGGTTAGGATGAAACGCGGTTGTCGGCCAGTACTTGGCCCATCATATTGGGTGGCAGCAACGCGCAGATTTGCCAGCTGGTGGCCGTACCATCAAACTGGGACTCTACCGACAGCGCGTCGCCAAACAGGTGCTGCCAGCCGGATTTGAGCTCGGCCTTGGCCGTTACCAGCGCCCGCAATCGGCCACTGGTGAGCTGGCGTAGGTTGGGCGATTCGCCGACGAACTCAATCCATACGCTCAGCTCGTCGTTGCCGTTGCAGATGGTGGTGTCTCGAACATAATGTTGTCGCCCCGGCCAAGCGTCATCGGCCTTCACCTTGGCACGGCCGACATTGGCCAGAAAATGCGACGCCAGCTCGGGATCGAGACCCAGCCCGGCAAACAGGTCGGTGACATCGGCGTCGTCTACCGCGATGGTGTCGTTGTAGCGTTTTACCTCGGCCGCCAGAGCCGCAAACATACCGCTGTGGAGTTGGCGATGTTCCCAATACCGCGCCATCATGTCCAAGTAATCCTGGGAGATGTCAGGTAATAGCACCGGTATTACTTTGTAGCCGGGGTAGCTGGAGGCGAGTGCTCGAAGACACCATTCGATACTATCCGCCAATGGTGGAGACCAATACGCGCCTGGTACATGTGGCAGAAGCCGAGGTGGCCAAACTCCAACGAGAAGGCCATTTGTAATTACCGGCCTAAAACGAATACTGCCTACCCGATGTGTCCGTAGTTCCCTTCGTACAGACATGACCCACCATGAAGTTTCTCGTATCAGATGTCGACACCGCCCGGCACGTGCTGGCGCTCGACCGACATCAGTCGCGCCACCCAGAGCTGTCGGCCGATTTGGAGGCTGAATTCAAAGAGATGCGCCGGAAGTCGTCCGACAAGTACCTGCCCAAACGTCTGACCTATCTGGTGGACAGAGCCATCCAAAAGGCGGTCTTCAGCTACCGCCACGGACGCGACGCCAGTTTCGACATCGTGCTGGGCCGTTCCGACCGCAGTTACATCCGCGAGGTCGGTTGGGCCACCGACGAGCTCCACGTTCTGCTCGACCGCGATAGGCTCACGCTGAGGTTCGACTGGGACCTGGACGGCCTGCTCCGCGCTATCCGGGTGCAGCTGTTGCTTCCGACCGACGTACCCACCAATCTGACGGAGACCGTACTGGCCAGCCTATCGGCCAACGACGGCGGCGGCGACAGCTGAATCGCTACCCGGCGGAACCACCTTGTAAGAGGCTGGTTCCGCCGGGGATTTTGTCTTTTAGCATAAGTTCTAAAAAACTATTGACTCTAGACCTCGAAAGTTGTATTTTTTGATAGGTTTATACGCCTGAAGTTTGATGGCGGAACCACGCAGTACCTGCTGAGGCAATCCTTTGCAGACGTCCTAGAATAAGGACTGTACATGACCACCCTGGTAGCACCTGCCGGACGTATGGCCAGCCTCACATCCGATAACAACGTTGTCATGTCGCACCGCCAAACGGCCGCCGCTCGGGCCGCCGCGCAGCAAGCTGCTCACCTCGAGCGTATCCGTGAGCATCTCCCCGAGATGATCACCCATGCGATCGAGCTCGCGCTTCAGCATGGTGACAGGCTGAACGCTGCCTGCGCCAAGCAGAAGCGTTCGGTCCCCACCGCGCGCTGGCTGGCCTACAGTATCAATTTCGGCATGTTCCGCCAACTCACCCATCTCACGCTGTGTGAGGCCAAGACTGCCGAGCTCACCAAGATGGCGGCGGACATCGTCGTGGCCAGGGAGAAGGCCGACAAGGCGGCCAAGGTGGCCGACGACTCGGCCGTCGCCACCACCCCCGACAGGCTCACCGTGACCGTGTCGCGCACCGGCCTGTCGCTCACCGTCAGGTTCAGCCAGAAGTACCCGTCCAAGACCAACCAGGTCGCCACCAAGACCACAACCAAGACCTCCGCCTGACCCATCCCATCTACCCTGATGGAGCCGCCTCAACCGAGATGGCTCCATCAGGAGTTTTGCTTTTATGGGGCTAAATAGCTTAAGGGCCCGCATCCGAGGTGGATGCGGGCCCTTTGAGGCAATGGGGTTATTCGCCCCAAGTAATGATGGCACACCACCCGGTTTCGAGGTTGGGGCCGTAGAACTTGATCCGGGCAACGGACACGTCGCCAAAGATGGCCTGCCACGTGTCGATATTTTCTTGACGAACCACTTCGCTCACGTATGTCACGTGATGTCCGAACGGCCGCGTGATCGTAAGTGCGGCATCTGCGCCGTGTTCCGGCAAGGCCGGAAATGGACAGGACATGAGGGAGGTGAGACGGCGCTGCTGAGCGCCAAATTCGACGGTGAGGCGCACGGCCAAGGTGCATTCGTCTGCGGGGACGTAGCCTTCGGCGGGTTTGTGGCCGTTCATGCGCCACAAGATCTCGTCGATATCGGCGGTCACACCGTGGTACGAAACCACATCGATGGTGCCAGTTGCCGGCGAGGCAACGACGGTTGATGTAGGGGTCATTTGGAGCCTTCCAGAGACGTAGGGGCATTGAGTCCGGTCGACGGGTCGTCAGCCAGTGGCGGAAACAGTACAAACGTCTGCAGTTCGAGCTTGTCGGGGTCGTGCCCCACTTCAATGCGGTCGCAATCGCCAAACAGGCGGTTCCATCCAAAGATGTTGTGGCAGGTGCGGAGCCTTTCGATGAGCTCGGCGTCGTCGTCGATCTCGAGTTCGCCCGTGGCAATGGTGAGACTGGCCAAAACAATCTGGCTGTCGGCGGCCAGGCGATATGGGGCCGAGAGCAAACCGGTGATCTTTTCACCGTCTACTTCGATGTCGACGGCCAACCAGTGCGACAAGTCGTCGGGGTCAAACGGGCGGGCTTCGCCCACACCGGCCAATACGTCGATGATGCACGTGACTTCTCGTTGCTGGGTTGGAATGCAGGCCCGGATGGCGAGTCGGCGGCGCTGTTGTTTAATAGTTGCTTCAGTCATGACGGATCTTTCTGCCGGGAACGTTTGACTTGCTTATTAAATACTAATTTAGTATATTTTGCAACAAAAAAGAGCCTTGCGGCTCTTTTTTGTGTTCTAAAGAACTTTGTACGTGAGTGCAGTCCTTGGCAGATCGAGGATCGTAAGCGAGGCGTACTATATGGTACGTCGAGCGCGAACCGGAAGATCTAACGACGGAATGTGCCAGGTACGAAGTTCGAAACTACTTGAGGATCTTGGTAACAACACCGGCACCAACAGTACGGCCACCTTCGCGGATAGCAAAGCGCAGGCCCTCTTCCATGGCGATTGGAGCGATGAGCTCAACCTTCATAGAAATGTTGTCGCCAGGCATAACCATCTCTACGCCTTCAGGCAAGATAACGGCACCGGTAACATCGGTTGTGCGGATGTAGAACTGTGGCTTGTAGCCCTTGAAGAATGGGGTGTGACGGCCGCCTTCATCTTTTGAGAGCACGTAAACTTCAGCTTCAAAGTCAGTGTGAGGAGTGATTGAACCGGGCTTAGCCAAAACTTGGCCGCGCTCGATGTCGTCGCGCTCAATACCGCGGAGCAAAGCACCCACGTTGTCGCCAGCCTGAGCGTCTGGGAGCAACTTCTTGAACATTTCTACACCAGTAACGGTGGTGTTCTTAGTGGGGCGGATGCCGACGATTTCAACAGGATCGTTGACTGAGACTTTTCCCTGCTCGATACGACCGGTAGCAACCGTACCACGGCCCTTGATCGAGAAGACGTCTTCGATAGGCATGAGGAACGGTTTGTCGATTTCGCGCTTGGGTTCTGGGAAGTAGTCATCCATGGCCTGAACGAGTTCGAGGACAGACTTCTCGGCATCAGCGTCGCCTTCAACAGCCTTGAGAGCCGAGCCCTTGATGACCGGAACGTTATCGCCATCGTAGTCGTACTTCGAAAGTAGTTCGCGGATTTCCATCTCGACGAGTTCAGCGAGTTCTGGGTCGGCCATGTCCATCTTGTTCATGAAGACAATGATGTTCGGAACACCAACCTGCTTGGCGAGCACAACGTGCTCACGAGTCTGAGGCATCGGACCATCGGCAGCTGACACAACGAGCACGGCGCCGTCGATCTGGGCAGCACCCGTGATCATGTTCTTAACGTAGTCGGCGTGACCAGGCATGTCGACGTGAGCGTAGTGGCGCTTTGCGCTCTCGTACTCTTGGTGCGAGGTCGCGATGGTAATACCACGCTGGCGCTCTTCGGGAGCGTTGTCGATTTGGTCGTAGTTAACGGCCTTGTTGATGTCGGACGGGAGGTGCTTAGCCAGCACCATGGTGATAGCCGCGGTCAAAGTGGTCTTACCGTGGTCCACGTGGCCCATGGTACCAACGTTGAGGTGCGGTTTGTTGCGCTCAAATGTTGCCATTTTAAAACTCCTTTAATTGTTCCAATCCAGATGGCTGATCGCAAACTGCGATGTGGCCTTCGAGCTGGCGGGCCAGCAATCTGCCTTGGAACGAACAGTTAATCTATAAGTTGCTCAAGCATAAAAAGATGCCCGAAAAGGACCCTCGTATTATACGGAAAACGACCGTGCTTTGTAAAGGGTTTGGGGCTTTAAAACGAAGAAGCCGCCGACAAAATGTCAGCGGCTGGTGAAATGATGGTCCGGGCGGCCCATCGAGTGTCCGGGGGGGGTAGACTCTCGATGGGCCGCTGGGCTAGCCAACATAGCCGCGGCGGTGGCGGTTGGACTAGCAGACGATACGAGTAGGACGTGCCAGGTGGATCGGTGGGATCCATGGGCACCTGTGTTCAGGTCCAGTCGTATCGTTGTGGGCTGCGCGTCGGAAGCGCAGCCGGCAGGGAAGTTTGTGGACCGGCTGCCTACAATTACGTAGGTTGCTGGCAGCCGGTCCAGAGAAGGACGATCCAGCATGGACCGAACTTCTGGGGAGAGAAGCGGCCTGAGAGGCCGTCTAGCGCTTCGAGCAGGTGGGCGTCACCCGTGCGAAGGTGCAGCCAAAGGCCGCCTCTCTCACCCGATGGACGCAGCAGAGCCGGCATAGCTCAACTGTATCCGTTTGTGGGGCACTGGCATTTAAGCCAGAAGTCGGGCAGCCGGGTCGCATGAAACGGCCCATTCGAAAGTTAATTCGTGGCCCTCGGTGGAGCCCGGCTGCCTTATTTCAGAGAACAGTAGATCAGCCCAGCGCAATGCCGTTCCGCCACCTGACTAACGACGTCCAAAATCCAGCCCAGAACTGCTGGTTTGCCTGTGCGGGGAATTCGGGAGTATCGTCTCTCTGAAAAAGCCTAAGGTCTATTTACAAACGAGTGGTCAAAGTGCATTTCTACAAAACAATTTGGCTTTCGCTTACGTTGCTTTGTAATTTCTATAGTACTCCGCTCAATTTTGAGCGTCAACCAGTAAAACCACGGGTAATACTATGTATTTATTATACATTTTTTACACTTCTTTGTCAAGGTACGATTAATGCCTTGGCTAAGCTTAAATCGCCTATAACTCTCGTGCTTGCTTATCGTCGCAATTATCGCCTGGCCATATTAGTGAAAACACCCCAGACGCTTGTCTAGGGTGTTTTCACTAACTTCGGGTTGCCTCTCTATCCTTGTCCCCGGCTTTATCCGGCAAGCGTAACAAGACGACGAGGCGAAAGGGCTCAGGAGTTGCGCCGGCGAGATTGGCCTATCGACAGACAATACGGAGCGGACGAGAACCGTAGCAGGTCGGGTTAAGTTACGCTTTGGCGGCCGCGCGCTTACCGATAATTTCTTCGGCAACGTTACGAGGGACTTCCTCGTAATGGTCGAACTCCATCGTGTTAGAGCCACGACCTTGGGTCATCGATCGCAATTGAGTGGTGTAGCCAAACATCTCGGCGAGCGGAACAAAGGCATCGATAACCTTGGCATTACCTCGGTCTTCCATTTTTTCGATGCGGCCGCGCTTAGAGTTGAGGTCGCCAATGACATCACCCATAAACTCTTCGGCCACCACTACTTCTACCTTCATAATGGGCTCGAGGATGATTGGGTCAGCGAGCTTAGCAGCAGCTTGGAAAGCCATAGAGCCGGCAATTTTGAAGGCCATTTCGTTGGAGTCGACGTCGTGGAACGATCCATCGTAAATGCGGGCCTTGATGTCCACCATGGGGAAACCGGCTGAAATACCGTTTTGCATGGCTTCTTTGACGCCGTCTTCGGTTGGCTTGATGAACTCGCGAGGTACGACTCCGCCGACGATGCCATTTTCCCACTCGTAACCGCCGCCCGGCTCCATTGGTGTCAGCTCGATCCAAACGTCGCCGTACTGGCCACGACCACCACTCTGGCGGACGAACTTACCTTGGGCCTTGGCAGCCTTCTTGATGGTCTCGCGGTAGGCGACCTGAGGCTTACCGACGTTAGCTTCAACCTTAAACTCACGCTTCATGCGGTCGACGAGAATGTCGAGGTGGAGTTCACCCATACCTTCGAGGATGGTCTGGTTGGTCTGCTCGTCGGTGTGGACGCGGAAGGTCGGGTCTTCTTCGCCGAGGCGCTGAAGAGCATTACCCATTTTCTCTTGGTCGCTCTTGGTCTTTGGTTCAACGGCAATTGAGATAACCGGCTCAGGGAAGACAATTGATTCCAGAATAACCGGCTTGTCGACGTCACTAATGGTGTTGCCGGTGGTCGTATTTTTAAGACCTACAGCAGCGGCAATTTCACCGGCGTGGACTTCTTGGACTTCTTCGCGGTCGTTGGCGTGCATGAGCACGATTCGGCCGACGCGCTCGCGTTCGCCCGTGGAGGCGTTTAAGACGTAAGAACCACTCTTGAGAATACCCGAGTAAACCCGGAAGAAAGCCAGCTTACCAATGAACGGATCGGTGGCAATCTTGAAGGCTAGGCCCGAGAAAGGCTCCACATCGTCGGGCTTGCGCTCGAGCTCGGCGCCGGTCTTGGGATCGGTACCAAAGACGGGCCCAATGTCGATTGGGCTCGGCAAGAAGTCGTTAACGGCGTCTAAGAGCTTTTCAACGATTACGCCGCGACCATCGCCACCTGATACGGCAAAGAAGGTACCGGTGAGTACGCTCTTACGAATGCAGAGTTTAATTTCGTCAATGCTCAGCTCTTCGCCGTTCAAGTACTTTTCCAAAATGGCATCATCGGCTTCGACCGCGTTTTCGATGAGATGGCTGCGATAGTTAGTGGCTTTTTCGAGCATGTCGGCCGGGATCTCGCCTTCAATGAGCTCGTGATCGTGATATTCCTTGTAGGTGTAGGCTTTCATTTCGATGAGGTCGATGATGCCGTTGATTTCCTGCTCAAAACCGATCGGGAGGTGGATTGGGTAGGCGCGCTTACTTAAGCGCTCGTGAATTGAGTCCAAAGACTTGTAGAAGTCGCCGCCGGTTTGGTTGATCTTGTTGATAAAGCAGATGCGCGGGACGCCGTACTTGTCGGCCTGGCGCCAAACGGTCTCAGACTGAGGCTCCACGCCCATTTTACCGTCAAAAATGGTGACTGCACCGTCGAGCACGCGCAAGGAACGCTCGACTTCAACCGTAAAGTCGATGTGACCAGGCGTATCGATGATGTTGATACGCTTGCCCTTCCAAAAACAGGTAGTGGCAGCCGAGGTAATGGTGATGCCACGCTCTTGTTCTTGCTCCATCCAGTCCATGGTGGCTTCACCCTGGTGAACTTCACCAATTTTGTGGGTCTTACCGGTGCGATACAAAATACCCTCAGTGGTCGTCGTTTTACCGGCGTCAATATGAGCAATAATACCTACGTTACGAGTGTTTTCGAGAGAGTATTCACGGGCCATGGTGGTAGTTGGTTATCCTTTATTGGGTTAGATCGGCGCAAATGAAAACAGCGCCGACGCACTGATTAGTTCAAATTGTACCTATATCTGTTACTAAACGCAAGGCGTGGCCACAAGATACGTCATTGACGCGGGTTAGGGATTGCTGTAGAATTTCGGACGATTCAAGTTGCGCGGCAATTTGGTTCGCTCCACCTCATGTCTTTTCAATCCATCTATCGCGACCGAGAGGAACCCATGAAGTGCAAGAATAGGAATAAGGGCTGTCATAATAATGGCTCGATGGCCAATGACGGCTACTGCGGACCATGCCACAGGAGAGCCTCTCCGACTGACAAAAGTGCTGCCAGAGCCCTTGGTGAGCTGTTCACCGCTCAGGCCCGCCAGGCCCGCGACAACAACACCACGTTCGGCCTCACTCCTCGACCGGCGCAGTCCAAGCGGTGGTGGTAACTGTAGTCACTTGGGCGCGTTTGCGTCATGACCGGCTCGCCGCTCGTTGTTCTTCCGTTCTTCGCCAACCCTGAGCTCCGGCTCGTTTTGGCAGCCCCGTCACTGTAATGGTGACGGGGTGATTTGTTTGTTAGTGATGATGGTTACCCTGAATCTAAAAACCCCACCCCATCTGATATCCCAACAAGATCAGTACGTCATGCAACATGTAGCCGTCCCGGCTCCGCGGAAAAGAGCTGACTAAGTTTAGGTGTTCTTTCAGATAGTCAAAGGTGCATTCAACTTTCACCCGGGCCGCCAGGAGCTTCTGTTGCCATCGGGCCATAACCTGGGCTTTCTGTTTGTAGTGAACGGGCGCCACTACGATGACACCCTGGTCTCGCCAGAGTCGTTTGCGGGCGATCTTATCACCGTAGTGGCTATCGCCGACCACGATCTTCGTCTCTGACCGTACCAGCCGGGGTGTAACGTGCCCGTCGTAGACATCGGCCGGTGTAAAGGTGACATTGCTGAGTCGTCCCTCCAGATCGACCGCAGCATGGATCTCAAATCCAAACCAGGCTCCTTGCCAGTTGTAGCCCCAGCCAGCGAGGCCAGCGGCGACTTTGTAGCGGTTCTGCCGGTGATCACGACACACCGGCAGTTTGGTGGAGTCCACCAGCCGCACTTCGGCCGGAACCAAGGGCTGCCCGAGGAGCTGGGGCAGCTTCGGCAACAGCCGGTGACAATGGGCCACAAATGCTCCATACGTACCAAGCTGTGGTACATCCGGATGATGGTACAGAAGGGCCCATTTGAAGATATCCTTGAGAGTACGCTGACAAGTATTAGAAAGACAGTTCCAGATGAGGAGGGTGATGATTTCACTGTTACGAGCCAGTTTGAGCCGGCCACCCTTCGGGCGGGCCGGCTCCGAAACGGTGTCGTCTATGACCACAAATAATCTACGATATGATGAGGCTGCAAAGAGCGCCTTTGGTATTCCTTGTTTGTGTTACAACTACAAGCTTACCAAGGCGCTTTTGCTTTGTTAACGGGTAATGAGGTTTTTAGATTCAGGGTGGATATTGTTGATTTATTGCATCATTCGTGGTATTAATTGCCTATCTCACGATTTACTCATGATCCACTCACCTTTGGAAAGGCCTACTTATGAGTACACCGGGGGAGCTCCCCACAACTAGTACCGATGAGATTCTCATCGTGGAAGCTGCCGGCATTCTCGGAGTCTCCACCGGCACCGTTTATTCCATGGTTCGGGACGGGCGCCTCATTCGCCGCACCAATTCGCATGGTGGCCTGGTCTTCGTGCGCTCAGAGCTCGAAGCCACCCGGCTTGATCGCGACGAGCGAGCGCATGTCGATACCATCAGGGACAATTTGCCGGACAGCCTCAGGGTTGCCCATGCCAAACTGCCGCGTACCACGATCTCCCCAGTGAGGTGGGCACCGAACGGTGACTACTCGAGCCTTCGTCTACCCAAAATGATCTGGCGTACTGGGATGCCAGTGCCAGTATTTCTGCCGTCGTGCGGCGGCTCGAAAGGAATAGGTCATGAACGATCTCTCGTATAGCGAAAATCTGCTCACTCCCGGTGAAGTGGCCTTATTGTTTCGGGTCGACCCCAAAACGGTCTCTCGTTGGGCCGCGGCCGGCCGCATTGGCTGCATCCGGACGCCCGGCGGACATCGGCGTTTCCGTGAGAGTGAGGTCAACGCCTTGTTGGCCGTGCGTTTGAAGGGAGCAGCAGACGATGGATGCCAACTCGCCCCCGTCTGATGACTACGATTTTTTGACCACCACAGAAGCGGCCACAATCCTCCGAGTGAGCAAGGCCACCATCTGGCGTTTGATTGACTCGGGCCGGATGAAGGCTTATCGCGTTCGTCGATCCTGGCGTATTTCGCGAGCCGACCTCGAGGATTTCATCAAAGTCGGCCTGCACGATCCAGATAACGATCCCACTACGGCGTACGGAACGAGACACTCATGACAAACCACACGTACTTGCCTGGGTGTTATCAAGAGACGCGCCTCACACCTGATCGTGGCGAAATTTCCATCATGTTCATGGCACGTCGCGGCCGTGAACCGCTGATAATGTGGCTCACTGCACTGTCTCGTCGTTGTTCCGAGGCAGAATGTTCGAACTTTTGTCCGGCCTCAGCCTGGTTTTGTTCCGTCCACTAGCTCTACGAGCTGTTGCCGCCGTCTGGCGCGTTGAACCAACGCCTCAGGCGGCGGTTCTTCGTTTTAGAGGCCAGCCGAACGTTGCGCCAGCTCGCCTGACAGCTTGTCGTAACCGCTCACCGTCATACACAAGATGACGTCACCGGCTTTAGCATCAGCAATAACCGTCTCAACGAGTTTGGCGCGGTCGGGCTCGTATGTTGTTGAGGCGCCAATGCCAGTTGCTACATCGGCTCCGCTAACCGAGGCTTCTTGCCCCGCTTCGCGCGCGCCTTCAATACCCGTGATATATGCTTTGTCGGCTTCGCCGAAGGCGTGCTGAAACTCGTGCAACAGCGTTTTGGTACGAGAATAGGTGTGAGGGCGGAAAATTGCGACAACTCGCCGACCGGCAAAATGCAGTTTGGCCGCCTGAATGGTAGCCGCCACTTCAGTGGGGTGATGCGCGTAGTCATCGATAACGGTAACGGGTGACGTGGGCATCGAAACCACATTGAAACGGCGGTAGGCGCCCTTAAAAGTTGCGGCTCCGGCGGCGATGTCACCGAAGCGCAAACCTTCACCAATGGCGACAGCCGCTGCGGCCAGACTATTGAGAACGTTGTGGCGCCCGAACAGCGGCACCGCTAAGCGCCCAAGAACATGGCCGTCAATTTCGAGGTCAAATTCAATACCTGTCGCGGTATAACTGATATTCCGGCCGACAACCGAACCCGATTGCAGGCCGTATAGCACTACTGGCGCCTTAGCATGCGCGGCAAGCTCTGTCACCGCCGCACTATCGGACCAGGCAATGAGATGCCCGTTGGGTGGCATGGCAGCGATGACTTCAGCAAACCGGGCTTTGACGGCCGCCAGATCCGCAAAGACGTCCGGGTGATCCATTTCCACCGATGTCAAAACCAGCACGTCGGGATGATAAAACTGCAGTTTGGAACGCTCATCAAGCGTTGAGGCGCGGTATTCGTCCCCTTCAATCACGACTATGTCGCTACCAACCAGACGGGCGCTTGAGTCGAAATTAAACGGCTGAATACCAATGAGAAAGTCGGGCTGTCGGCCGGCTGACTCGAGTAGCCAGGTGATAAATGCGGTGGTGGTAGTTTTGCCATGCGAGCCAGCCACACTAATGACTCGCTTATCTTTCGTGAGTTTACCCAAAAACTCGGCAAAAGATATGACCGGCAGGCCTCGTTTGGCAGCTTCAACTAATATTGGGTCACTGGCGGCAGTCCCGCCCGAGATGATGACCTCGTCCACCCCATCTAGCAAAGCGGGAGAGCTAATATTGGTCCAAACGAGGCCGTGCTCGTCGAGCCAATCGCTGCCAGGGGAAGTTGCCGGAACGTCGAGACCCGTAACTTGGTTGCCAGATTGCTGCGCGGCATACGCGAGCCCGCGCATGGCGTGTCCGGCGATGCCAACAAAAAAGAGATGCTTCATAGGCAAAAGTTTAGCATGAGAACGACTAAAAGCTGCTGCCTTGAGTACGGTTAACATTGACTTATGTGTTGACGTCTTGTAAAACTGAGCTACCTGATTGCAGGCCCTGGCATTATGCCGCCACTCGCACCGCAAGGAGTTCATTGATAGTGCCCTCGCACTGACCTGATTCATGTACGTCTTTCGCCCTTCGAGACATGGAGGTCTCACATGCCCAAAAAGAATTTCAACGGCAAACCCAGACGAACATCACTGGGCGAGCTGTTCGGCGGTCGCACAGCCCGAGGGGTTGATTGGGCATCGTTAGCCATCACTCCCTCCACACGTCGCAAGCCTCGCCCGCCGGTGATACTCGAGGACAACTGGCTCGCCTCACCACCGCCCCGAAGCACTTCGAGCTACACCGGCAAGAGGTGCAGATTCGGTCACGCCATCAAGTTCTCGCAGACTGATGCTGACTGCACCGTGTGCCGTGAGCAGCGGTCCGGATTTAACTCGTTCAGGTAGATTCTGACCCGACAACACACGCCCACAGAAAAAAGCCCACGGGAGTTTTCCGTGGGCTTTTTCTTAGGGGTTATTGCGGACTTCTTAGGCCGCTTCGACGGGGGCAGGGGCCGCAATTTCGACGACTTCGCCGCCCACTTTGCGAGTAAAGTAGCTATCGTGTGAAATATACAGCACGGCGCCGGTATAGCGTTCTAAGGCTTTTTCAAGCTCTTCGATGCTCGGCAAATCGAGGTGGTTGGTGGGCTCGTCCAAAATCAGCAAGTTCGGTTGGTGGCACAGCATCGCAATGAGCTGGAAGCGGGCTTTTTGGCCACCGCTCAGATGCGTGATGGGCAATTTGGCGTCTCCGGTGGGATCAAACAAATAGTCGCTTAGTAGCTGGCGCACGCGCTGATCGTTGACGGTAACATCGTGCTCCCGGTGGATGAGCGTAATGGCATCTCCGAGCGGCATTTGCATAAAGCGCTCGTCGATTTCTTGCTCGTAGACACCAATGCGCAGCTTTTGATCGACTTCAATCGTCCCAGCAAATACTTTCGAGCTGGCGGGGGTTCCGTCAGTGGCGGCGCGAATAGCCTTAACGAGCGTTGACTTACCCACACCGTTACGGCCATGGAATTCGATGCGCTCACTAACGGCAAGCGTGAAGTTAATGTCTTTAAACAGCGGCTCGCCATAGCCGAGCGATAAATCGCTCACGGTCAGCATGACGCGACGGCTGGCATCGTCGCCAGTTTTGGCGTTTATTTTGATGTTTTTGGCTTTGTAACGGTCGTATTTTTCAACGGCTTTGCCTTGCATCGTTTCCAACTGATCGGCGTCGATCCAAAATGTCGGCTTTTTGATCTTTTTGGCTAAATCGTCGTATTGGCGGGCAAACCGCTCTTCCATGATGCGGTAGCGTACGGCCCCATCGCCGCCGGACATGCCTTTCTTGCGGCGCGCTTCGAGCACTTGCTTACGCAGATTAGCTAACGTGCGCTGGTCGTATTCATACTGTTCAACCGCGTTCATGGTGGTTGAACCGTTTTGCTTCAGGTAATCATCGTAGTTACCTTTAAAGCTCAAAGCTTCGTGATCTTTGATTTCAATGATGCGGTCGACGGTGCCAAGCACGTCGCGATCGTGGGTAATCACTACAATGGCTTGCTGAGCGTCTTCGAACCACTCGATGAAGGCGTCTTTAGCGACGTAGTCCATGTGGTTTGTAGGTTCGTCGATGAGGGCTAAATCGGCATCGCTCAAGGTGACCTTCACCAGCTCGACGAAGCGTTTTTGACCACCCGACAAATTTTCGAATTTACCTTCCCAGTGTTTCGGCTCGAGCTGAAATGCCTCAAGCTCGCGTTTGGCGCGCTCTTCGATATCATAATAGCCGAGCTCGCCAAAGCGGGTTAGCGCATCGGTATAGGTCTCGATGAGTGCCATATCGTCGCCCATAGTATCGGGATAGGTACTAATAATGTGGTGCAAATCGGCGTAATTGGGCAGGTTACCCAAAATGTAATCTAGCACCGTGATATCGCCCAAACCGTGATGTTCCTGCGAGGTGGATACGATGATGAGGCCGCGTCGCTTGTCGATTTGACCGGTAAACTCGGTATCGGTACCGTTCATAATGCCGAGCAACGTGGTTTTACCAATGCCATTACGTCCTACCAAACCGACTTTTTCGCCGGGATTAATCGTGACGTCGAGGCCATCGTATAAATTTTTGGTGCCAATTGTTTTGGCGATGTTTTGCAGGCTGATGAGCATAATAGGTCCTTGTCGACGCCATGCGCCTAATAATTAGAGAATTAAAACTACGTTCGCGAGGCGAATCAGGCTGTGGGCGCGCGGTAGCGTAGCTTCATAGTGATATTATTATACCTGGTTTTGACCGGCTTGTCATCCGAGTAGTGAACGTGCTTGCTAAATATGACTTATTCGTTTATAATATGCTGAACAAGTTTCCGTCGGCGAGCTTTACGCCCGTACGACTCGAACAGATCCTCGCGCGAACTGCCACAGTACCGACCGTCGCGATTACCATCAGCTATGGCCGACGCATCCGGCTGCATCCTGTCTATTCCACGGCGAGGCTGTAGCCCAAACTGTTCTACCCGCCACTCGGCCGCGACAATCGTCGCCTCCGAGTGGCGGTTTGTCGTTATGTCAGCAAATACTAGAGATGATACGTCAGCTCGGTGAAGAAAAATTTCTCGTCAGCCGGCTCAATGAGGGCGATTAAATCGAGGACGCTTGGCATTACGTCAGGGTCATCGTAATGAGGGTTGGTCCAAAATACCTCCCCGTCGGCACTGCTGGGGACGAGTTGCCCGTGAATTTGAGAGGCGATAAATAAGTGAAAGAAGATTTGCGAGACGGGCTCGTCGCCGATAAACGTTGTAATGTAGCCGTCGCCGCGATGAGTGAGGCCTGCCGACAAACCGGTCTTTTCTTTAAGCTCGCGAGCTGCGGCCTGGCCGATTGATTCGCCGAGATGAATTTTGCCATACGGAAAGTTGATTTTGCCAATCATGGGCTGGCGCTTACGTTTGAGAAGCAAATATTGGCCGGTCGCGTTACGGCAAACGAGCAGGGTCACCATGCGCGGCTGAGCGCGCGGAGTGAACGTTTTGAGGCTCAGGCTGTCGGCATAGCGTAAGCCCTCGGGGGTCAGTTCGTAGCGCCCGTCCGCGCGTTTGGTAACCCAACCCGCCTTCATTAACGACCGCAAGTGATACATGAACAAGTTCCCTTCCACCTCGGTAGGCTTGAGCTCGGCGTAGCGGCGCGACGAGTGTCGAATAAGCTGGCTCAAAATGTGCTGCTGGAGTTGATGCATGGTGCTTACCCTGGCGGGATGATCCTCTGGGATTATTGGCTTGTTATGGTCATGAAGGTTCGGAGTTGTCTTAGCATGTGCTTATAGTCAATTATATTTGACTCAAGGCTTTTCGACTAGCGTAATTATTGAGTCAAACGCTACATTTAACGAGTCCAAGCGTGTTCGTTGACAGGAGGCAGCTCATGTACCAAATTACGACTGCAGATGCACCCATCGACTTGTGGCCCGTTACAGCTGGGCTGTGGGGCCCAGAGGACCACGTGCCGTGCAACTGGTGGCCGTCCTATTACTCCCCTACCACCGACCCGAGTGTTCCCAACCTCGCTGCCGCCGAGTCCACGCGATTGGGCTGGCAGCAACTATTCGTCTAAAGTGTCAGCTTTTGTTGACATTACTAAGCGATAGTTTTATGCTTGGTCTTATCTTGATCCAACCGGGATTGAGGTTTAGACCGCACGACTCGACCGAGCTTTAGTCGAGACCATCATGAGAGGGTCGCAATGACCAGTACCTTGGATGTATCCACAGCAATCGCGGATGTCGCAACCGAGCCGGTTGCTCCCACCCCCGAGCAGTATGCCAGGCCAAGCGACGAGACCGATGCTGATCGCCACGCGGTCCTGGCGTACCCCATGCAGTGGCTCCAGGAATTCCGCGACGGTGCCTGGCGGTTTGGCCGGCCGGCCGCGCATCCCACCTTCGTGGCTCGCACGACCTGCACGGCAGCTACCCAGCAACAGAGCCACGACAAGCTCAAGGCCATCATCGTGGCGCGCATGAAGGCCATCGGCTTCGACCTGGAGGAGTTCAAGCTGTTCTGGGACTGGCCGGCCGGAATTCTCACGGCAACCCATCAGTCCGCCTCGACCGTCAGGTCATCAGAGCACTACAGTCTGGAGGACGAGCGCTCGATCATCTCCGGTCACTAGCGCCAACTGCACCTCATCGATCGCCAACGACCGCCTCGCGCGTATGCGCAAGGCGGTCGTTTCGCGTTTTGTCGCGGCTATTTATTAGTAGCGAGCGAAGTGAGCAAAGGCTTTGTTAGCCTCAGCCATTCGGTGCGTGTCTTCACGCTTCTTAACGGCGTCGCCAGTATTGTTGTAGGCGTTGAGCAGTTCTTCGCCGAGGCGCTGGTCGAAGCCTTTGCCGCTCTTGGCATTGGCAGCAGCCAAAATCCAGGTCATGGCGAGGTGGACTTTGCGGTCGCCGCGAACTTCGGTTGGTACCTGATAGGTTGCGCCACCAATACGCTTAGCCTTTACCTGAACGGCCGGAGCAACGTTCTTGATAGCGGTTTCGAAGATTTCGACAGCAGGTTGCTTGCCTTTTTCTTCGATAAATTCGAGAGCGCCGTACATCAGGCCTTCAGCCAGGCGCTTCTTGCCGTCACGCATGATCTTATTGATCATCTTGGTGACCATAACGTTGTTGTAGCGCAGATCGGGCTCGACAACGCGCTTGAGGGACTTGGTAGTTTTTCGTGGCATGCTTTTCTCTCCTTAAAGATACTCCCTGCCGCATGCTATACGCTTTACGGTACGGGTGATGCTTAAATTAATTCGAATCTGGAATCGGGATCCAGAGTCCCAAAGCTTTAGGCTTTAGAGCGATTGAAGAACATCCGATCAATCTGGTTATCAGCCAGAATCAACACCAAACCTACGCCTGATACGGTTAAAGCCCATGGGCGAGACGTAAGCACTAGCAAATTGCCCAGCAGCACGATTATCGCCCCGACAAGACGAATACGCCGAGTGTTATCCCAATATGGCTGACTCACAGACTAAGCCGCTTTTTCTTTCTTGGCACCGTACTTAGAACGACCTTGCTTACGCTTGGCAGCACCGGCGGTGTCGAGCGCACCACGAACAATGTGGTAACGAACACCAGGAAGGTCTTTGACACGGCCGCCGCGGATAAGGACCACGGAGTGCTCTTGCAGGTTGTGGCCGATACCAGGAATGTAAGCGGTAACTTCCATACCATTGGTGAGGCGAACACGAGCAATTTTACGAAGCGCCGAGTTAGGCTTCTTTGGCGTGGTGGTAGAAACCTTCACACAAACGCCGCGCATGAACGGCGAATTGAGGGCGTAGCTACGGTTCTTGAGCGAGTTGCGAATAGAACCCAAAGCCGGAGTCGACGACTTGTGCTTGGGATCTTGGCGCGGCTTGCGCAATAACTGGTTAATGGTTGGCATTGGTATCGGGATCCTAGTTTAAGTTGATCTGGGACCGTCTGGCCCCGTAGAGGGTTAATTCTCCACGGGGATGTGACGGTCTCACATACAAGCTGTTATGTTACAGGTCTTTAGGCGATTCGTCAATCTGTTGGGCGACTGCAGGACGCGCAGCTGCAAGCGGTGCATCGAGCGAAGGCATCGGGAGCTTGCCGTCAATCTTGAAGCCGGTACCAACGGGAATGAGGCGGCCAATGATCACGTTCTCTTTCAAACCGCGGAGCTTGTCGGTCTTGCCCTTGATGGCAGCGGCGATGAGGACGCGCGTGGTGTCCTGGAACGAAGCGGCCGAGAGGAACGAGTCGCTCGAAAGCGAGATCTTGGTGACCGGGAGCAAGAGTTGGGTGTAGGTCGAGCCCGTCTTCTTGTCCTTGGCCAAGCGAGCATTGTCTTCGATAACGCTCTGCAATGGCACGATTTCACCGGTGACATACAAGCTGTCGTTAGGCTCTTCAATCTGAACGCGTGAGAACATCTGACGAATGATCACCTCGATGTGCTTGTCTGACACCACCTGGCCTTGAGCGGCGTAGATGGTCTGCACTTCACTAATGATGTAGCGCTGAACTGCGCTTTCACCAATGAGGGTAAGCATGTCTTGCAAGTTGATTGAGCCTTCGGTGAGGCGCTGACCGACGGTTACGAGATCGCCGCTGGCGACTTCGACGTTTTGGTAGCTTGGAACCGTGTATTCGCGCTCTGGTCCACCGGTGTGGGTGAGCTCGATGTGGTCCTTGCTAACCTTGACGGTACCTTCGGCCTTGCTCTTGAGGGCTTTCTTACCGTTTTCGTCGGTTGCCAGAACATCGCCCGGAATAATCTTGTCGCCGGTCTTGACGGCAGCCTTGCGGCCTTCGAGGTCGATCGTGGTGACTTTGAGGTTAGCGGGTGTGATGTTGATGGTCGTCTTACCGGCGCCTGACTTTACCGTTACGACACCGTCGAGATCTGCCAAGACGGCCTGACCCTTAGGTGCACGGGCCTCAAAGATTTCTTCAACCCGGGGCAGACCCGAGGTAATGTCATCTCCGGCCACACCACCCTTGTGGAAGGTCTTCATGGTTAGCTGCGTACCAGGCTCACCAATACTCTGAGCGGCGATAACACCGACCGGCTCACCGAGTTTAACGAGGACACCGCGAGCGAGGTCGATACCGTAGCAGAGTCGGCAGACGCCCCAGCTGGTTGAACAGCTTAGAATGGTGCGCAATTGGACGTTGTCGGTTTCGGAGGCGTCAATGAGTCGAGCAGTTTCATCGGTAATAAGGTGAGAGGCCTTAACGATGGTCTTACCATCAACCTTAATGTCTTTGGCAGCAACGCGACCGGCCAGACGGAAGGCGAAGTTTTCGCCAATGGCGGCACTTTCGTGACGTGAGACCAAGGTACCTTCGTGGTTACCACAGTCTTCTTCAGTAACGATAACGTCTTGCGACACATCGACCAAACGACGAGTCAGGTAACCCGATTCAGCCGTCTTAAGAGCGGTGTCGGTAAGGCCCTTACGAGCACCGTGGGTCGAGTTGAAGTACTCAAGAACGGTGAAGCCCTCTTTGTAGTTACTCTTAATCGGGAGCTCGATGGTCTTGCCGCCTGGGTCGACCACGAGGCCGAGCATGCCGGCAATCTGGTTGGCAACATCGAGGTTACCTTCGGATCCACTGTCGATGAACATCGAGGTCGTCGTATTCGAGGCCATGAGCTGACCGGCCAGGACCTGAGACAGTTGCTCAGTCGCCTGCTTCCAGGTATCAACGGTACGCTGGTAGCGCTCTTCGTCGGTTACTAACCCTTGCGCGTACTGGCTGGAAATTGAGGCCGTCTGCTTTTCACCGGCGGCAATGATCTCACCCTTTTCCTCCGGGATGATGTAGTCGTCGAGACCAACTGAAGCACCCGATACGGTGGCGTACTTGAAGCCGTAGTCTTTGACCAGGTCGATGACGCGGGCAGTTTCTTCAGAACCAAAGCGCACGAAGACTTCGCTCATCAGCTTCTGGAGAGCCTTCTTGGTCATGGTGGCGTTGAGGTAGCCAAAGTCTTTAGGCAGAATCTCGTTGAAGAGAATACGGCCAACGGTGGTTTCAGTGAGAACGCCCTCGATGGGGACGCGAATGAGCGTCTGGAGCTTGATGTTCTCGGTTTCAAAGGCGTAAATTGCCTCGTTGGTTGAGCTGTAAGCCTTACCGGCTTTATCTTCCTTAAACTTGAGGAAGGTGAGGTAGTAGCAACCAAGAACCATGTCTTTAGATGCGTCTACTACCACTTCACCATCGGCCGGCTTGAGTAGGTTTTTGGTGGAGAGCATGATCTCACGAGCTTCACGTTGGGCCGCCGAGCTCAACGGTACGTGGACAGCCATCTGGTCGCCGTCGAAGTCGGCGTTGAAGGCGCGACAAACGAGGGGGTGCAGCTGAATGGCCTTACCTTCGATGAGCACTGGCTGGAAAGCCTGAATGCCGAGGCGGTGGAGCGTAGGAGCACGGTTGAGGAGCACGTGCTTACCCTTGGTAATCTCTTCCAAAATGTCCCAAACCACGGTGGTAGCGCGCTCAATCATACGAGAAGCACTCTTAACGTTGTGGGCGTGACCTTGCTCGATGAGAGCGCCGATGACGAATGGCTTGAAGAGTTCAAGCGCCATCATCTTTGGCAGACCACACTGGTACAAACGCAGAGCCGGACCGGCAACAATTACTGAACGGCCGGAGTAGTCGACGCGCTTGCCAAGCAAGTTCTGGCGGAAACGGCCTTGCTTGCCTTTGAGCATGTCGCTGAGGCTCTTGAGCTTGCGACGCGTGCCAGTTGATGACACGGCCCGCTCGCGACGAGCGTTGTTATCGATGAGCGCGTCAACAGCTTCCTGAAGCATGCGCTTCTCGTTGCGACGGATAACTTCCGGAGCGTCGAGTTCGATAAGGCGCTTGAGACGGTTGTTGCGGTTAATAACGCGGCGGTACAAGTCGTTGAGGTCGGAAGCAGCAAAGCGGCCACCGGCGAGCTGGACCATCGGGCGAAGATCTGGCGGAATAACTGGTAACTCGGTCATAACCATCCACTCAGGGCGCAGATCGGCAGCTTTCATGCCTTCAACCATCTTGAGACGCTTGAGAGCTTTCTTACGCTTCTGGCCTTGCGAGTTGTCCGATTCGGCCTGGAGCTCGGCAATGAGCTCATCCATGTTGATTTCGGCGAGTAAGTTACGGATAGCTTCGGCACCGATTTCGGCGCGGAAGACTTCACCGTACTTCATGTTGAGGTCGCGGTACTTAGCTTCTGGTAACAGCGTCAGACGGGCCAAGGTCTCGAGTTCGCTCTTGGCGTTGCCGCGAGACGTGTCCAAATCGTCGAGTTCTTTGCTCTGACCTTCGGCTAATACCTTAACATCGGCATCGGGCTCACCAGCACGGCGCTCGTAGTCTTTGATGATCTCATTGCGGCGTGAGTGGAATTCGGTTTCAAGCTCAGCGAGAGCCTTGGTGCGCTTCTCGTCGTTAACTTTAGTAACTACGTAGCTGGCAAAGTAGACGACGCGCTCGAGGTCGCGGATACTCATGTTGAGCACGAGACCGGTTGAGCTTGGCGTACCGCGCAGGAACCAGATGTGAGTGACCGGGACGGCCAACGAAATGTGACCCATACGTTCACGACGGACAATCGAACGAGTTACGCGCACGCCACACTTGTCACAAACAATGTCTTTGTAACGAATGCGCTTGTATTTGCCGCAGTAACATTCCCAGTCTTTGGTTGGCCCAAAGATTTTCTCACAGAAGAGGCCATCTTTTTCGGGCTTCTGGGTACGGTAGTTAATGGTTTCAGGCTTGGTAACCTCACCATGGCTCCAACCAAGAATTTGGTCAGGGCTGGCGAGCGTTAGCTTAACGCCGGTGAAATCAGTGGCTTGTACGGTATCGAGATCAAACATATTTAGCCCTGTGCCTCCACGTTAGTTTCTACTTCTTCGGTCTCGGCCGCATCGGTTTCAGCTTCGTCTGTTTCAGCCGCGTCGAGGGCTTCAAACTGGTCTTCACCGCCTTCGGCAAGGTTAACGAGCGGCATGTCGGCGACGACAGCGTCACCTACGACGAGTTTTTCAGTCCCAAGATCGGTAATTTCTTCATTCAAACGAGCACTGATGACAGTTTCGGCATCGAGCTCTGCTTCTCCATCGACACCGTCGCGGGTGAGCTCTACGCCCAGACCCAGCGACTGCAATTCCTTAACGAGTACGTTGAAGCTCTCGGGAATGCGCGGTCCGCGGATTTCTTCGCTCTTAATGATGGCTTCGTAAGCCTTGGAGCGACCGACCACGTCGTCGGATTTAATGGTGAGGATTTCCTGGAGCGTGTTGGCAGCGCCGTAAGCTTCGAGCGCCCACACTTCCATCTCTCCGAAACGCTGCCCACCCATTTGCGCTTTTCCACCAAGCGGCTGCTGGGTGACCATAGCGTAGGGACCGGTTGAACGAGCGTGGAGCTTGTCGTCGACCATGTGGTGGAGTTTCAAAAGGTACTTGTAACCAACGGTGGTACGTTCCTGGAATGGTTCGCCGGTTTGGCCGTCCATCAACTGAGTCTTACCGTCTTCGGGCAGTCCAGCCTTCTTGAGCTCGGCCTTAATGTCTTCGAGTTTGACGCCGTCGAATACTGGCGAGGCTACGGTGTAACCGAGGGCCTGAGCCGCCCATCCAAGGTGCGTCTCAAAGATCTGACCAATGTTCATACGCTTGCCCACACCGAGCGGGTTCAAGATTACATCAACAGGAGTACCGTCTTCGAGGTAAGGCATGTCTTCAACCGGGAGCACGCGGGCAATAACGCCCTTGTTGCCGTGACGGCCGGCCATCTTATCGCCCACCGAGATCTTGCGCATTTGAGCGACTGAGACGTGGTACTGCTCAATAACGCCAGCCTGGAGCTCATCGGCCTGCTCGCGGCTAAAGAGTTTAACCCCGACCACCTTGCCGCGCTCGCCGTTGTGGAGGCGGAGTGACGTATCTTTAACGTCGCGGGCCTTCTCGCCAAAGATGGCGCGAAGGAGCTTCTCTTCGGAGCTGAGCTCTTGCTCGCCCTTGGGAGTGATCTTCCCCACCAGAATGTCGCCAGCCGTCACCTCGGCGCCGATGCGGATGATACCGCGCTCGTCGAGGTCTTTGAGACTGTCTTCTGAGACGTTGGGGATGTCGCGCGTAACGACTTCCGGTCCCAGCTTGGTGTCGCGCACGTCAACCGTGTAGGTCTCAATGTGAATTGAGGTGTAGCGGTCGTCGCGGACGAGACGCTGCGAGAGCACGATGGCGTCTTCGAAGTTGTAGCCCTGCCAGTTCATGAAGGCAACCAGAACGTTCTGACCGAGAGCCAGCTCGCCGTGGTCGGTCGACATACCATCGATGAGCACGTCGCCCTTCTTGATTTCATCGCCAGCGGCTACGGTCGCCTTTTGGTGGATGGTGGTACCAACGTTTGATCGGGCAAAGTTGGTGAGCTCATAACGAGCTTTGTCGCCATTCTTGTAGGTAACGTTGATTTCGCGGGCAGTTGCCGAATCAACCACGCCGTCCTGCTCGGCCAAAATGATCTGAGCAGAGTCGCGGGCCACGGTAGCTTCCATGCCGGTACCAACAATTGGAGCCTGAGGCTTAATGAGCGCCACAGCCTGTTTTTGCATGTTAGCGCCCATGAGTGCGCGCTTAGCGTTGTCGTGCTCAACAAACGGGATGAGCGCGGCCGAAATAGATACAATCTGCTTAGAGCTGACGTCCATAAAGTCGACATCTGCAGTAGAGACTTCTTCGGCTTCGCCCTTCAAACGGGCGGCAACACGAGGAACGATGAAGTAGCCTTTGTCATCGAGCTCGGCGCCATATCCGGCCACAACCGCTTTTTCTTCGTCGGAGGCATCGAGGTAGACGACGTCGTCGGTGACACGAGGCTTGATTTGTACAATTTCGACACCAGCCTTGGCCAACTTCTTCACATCGGCGTCGGTAATCACATCACCGCTTTTAACGATAACGTCGGCCCCAGCCTTGGCGGCACCGCGAGCGATTTCGCCAACGGCGTTAGCCGTGGTGGCTTCGCGGATAACTTTGCGGTAAGGCGTCTCAATGAAGCCATACTCGTTGACTGCTGCGTACGAAGCCAAGTTGGAAACGAGACCGATGTTCGGACCTTCCGGTGTTTCAATTGGGCACAACCGACCGTAGTGGGTCTTGTGCACATCGCGCACTTCAAAACCAGCACGTTCACGGCTGAGTCCGCCTGGGCCCATGGCGTTTAAGCGGCGCTTGTGGACGGTCTCAGCGAGCGGGTTGACCTGGTCCATGAACTGCGACAATTGACTGGAAGCAAAGAACTCGCGAACCGAGGCAACAATTGGACGCACGTTAATGAGCTGGCCCGGAGTAACAGTGGTGGGGTCATAAACCGACATGCGGTCTTTAACGATGCGTTCCATACGAGCCAAACCAATGCGGAATTTGCTCTGCATGAGCTCACCGACCATCTTGAGGCGGCGGTTGGCCAGGTTATCAATGTCGTCGGGGCCACCGTTGCCGTTGTTGAGGCTGACGATCTCGGCGACAATTGCCACGAGGTCTTCACGGCTTAATACCCGGTGCTCGGCGGTATTAGGCGTATCGAGACCGAGGCGCTTGTTGAGCTTGTAACGACCGACTTTAGAGAAGTCGTAGCGCTTGAAGTCGAAGAACATACCTTCAATAAGACTCTTCGAGTTTTCAACTGTAGCTAAATCGCCAGGGCGAATGCGGCGGTAGACTTCCATAAGAGCTTCAGCGGTTGAGGCGCTCGGGTCTTTTTCGAGGGTTTCCTCGATGTACTTGGTGTCACCAGTATCTACGTGAGCAAACATGGCCTTGATCTCGTCATCACTACCGTAACCAAAGGCACGGAGCAAGGTCGTGATAGGTAATTTACGCTTGCGGTCGATCTTAACCGAGATTACGCCGGCAGCTGAGGTGTCGAGCTCGAGCCAAGCACCACGGCTCGGGATAACTTTGGCACCAAATAATTCACCAGCCGAACCGCGGTCCGAGGTGAAGAACACGCCAGGCGAGCGAACCAGCTGGGAAACGACGACGCGCTCGGCGCCATTGATGACAAACGTGCCGCGAGGAGTCATCCAAGGGTAGTCGCCCAAGAAAATTTCCTGCTCACGAACTTCGCCGGTCTCTTTGTTGACGAGCTCGGCCTTGGCACGCAAAGGCACCTCGAGCGAGGCGTTCTTGATTTTAGCGGTTTTTTCGTCGAACTTGGGCTCTTCGAAGTGGAAGTCACGCAGGTAAAGCGCTAGCGCCTTGCCAGTGAAGTCTTCGATTGGGTTAATTTCGGCAAACAACTCTTCGAGACCTTCAGTGGTAAACCAGTCAAACGACTGTAACTGAATCTCGATCAGGTTTGGGAGAGCTAGAACATCTTTCGACTTGGAAAGATTTTTACGGGTACGCGCGCCAGGATTAGCCAAGATAGACTCCTTATCCGGTATTAAGGGTGATGTGACTTGGTTTGAAACCGATGTTGCAATCGGTTTGGATGGGTGTGTTTGTTGCGGGTCTTGTATCTGAAACCATCGTTTTTCCAGATATAAAACTCGTGGTCGGAGGTTTTTCTAAACACGTAAAACAAGTGGCCGGATGTGGCCCTTGTTTGATTTAAGCATCCTCTTGAATTTATTTTGCTCGTTTCTAGAGTAACTGTCAACACTATTTATAAGGGATTGACAGGTTACGGCAAGAGGGTGTTATGACTCGGTTTGGTGCCGGTTATAAGACAAGGGTCGGGCCATGTGAAGCCGCTACCCTGGTCAATTAGACTCGTCGTCGCTCTAAGTTCTAACTACTTCGCTTTTTTGACATCGGTGGCAGTTTGAACAACGTGATCGATGAGACCGTACTTTTTGCTTTCATCGGCGCTCATCCAGTAATCGCGGTCGGTGTCGTGGTGGATGATGTCGAGCGGCTTGCCGGTGGCGTCGGCCAGGAGCTGATCGAGCGTACCGCGGGCTTTGAGGACTTCACGAGCCGTAATTTCAATATCACTTGGAGTGCCTTCAAAACCAGCCGAACCCTGATGAATCATGATGCGCGAGTGAGGCAAGCTGTAGCGCTTGCCTTTAGCACCGGCGCCCAGTAGAACCGCGCCCATAGAGGCGGCCATACCGATACAAATCGTTGAAACGTCGGGCTTTACCAGGTTCATCGTATCCAAAATTGCCAAACCCGCGTAGACGGACCCGCCGGGTGAATTGATGTAGAGCTTAATGTCGGCATCTTTGTCTTCGCTCTCGAGAAATAACAGCTGCGCCACAATGAGGTTGGCGACAGTGTCATCAACGCCGGTACCAAGAAAAATAATCCGCTCTTTAAGCAAGCGAGAATAGATGTCGTAGGCTCGTTCACCGCCGGCGGTCTTTTCGATGACGGTTGGGACCAAGATTGAGTTCATAGGGTTGGTCATAGGGGTTATCTCCTAGTAATCGAATTAATCTAAGACTATTTTAGCACTCAATGGCATTGAGTGCTAACTATTAATCGCGAGCCTGCTTGGACAGCTGTTGCCTTAACCAATCGTTTTGTTTGGATTACAGCTTGACTCCAAGCTTGGTGAGTTGCGCTTTAAGCTGGGCTAGGTTTTCGAACACAATCGGCCGAACTCCAATAAATTCTACCCCTGCCAGACTTGCCTGACGATCGTCCGTAAAAATCAGCTCGTGCGTGTCGACGCCAAGTTGGCCCGCAAACAGGCGGTATAAATTGGGGTCCGGTTTGGCCAAGCCAACGTCGCCTGAGAGCATTACCACATCAAAATGGTTCGGCACACCTGCGGCGCGCATGCCTTCATCCCAAGGTGTTTCGGGCGCCAAGTTGCTGAGGAGCCCAGTTTTGTAACCTGCCGCACGGACTTTGTCGACAAAGGCAAGCATTTCGGGGTCGACTACGGGCAAATCAGCGGCAGCAGCGGCAAGGATCTTATCGATCTGGCCTGAGGCGTCTAATTCACTCGCAACGGCCGACCAGAGCTGATCTTTAGTGATGGATCCGACCTGAAAACCAGCGTTGTGCTGGCCATAAACGGCTTTGACTTCATCGAACGAGTGCCCCGTGATCTCACCCACTACATCAAAAATACTCGGGCCATTCAGGTGAGCCGTGACACCAATGTAATCGAACCCAACTGCCTTAATATCCATAACCACCTTTCTGATAGCGTGCAGGTATTACTCGGACTGTTCTGCAAAGCTAACGAGCTTGCCAATAACCCGGGAGGCCATGAGGTGGTTGTACACCTCTTCGCGCGTCTCCGGGCGATCGAGTTCGGCCCTGGTGGCCTCGTCCTTGTACTGGACCTTCATGCGCTCGATTTCGTCATCGAGCTCTTTGGCGCTAAGGGTGATGTTTTCCGCGCTGGCAACTTCAGTCAGAATCATGGCCAGACCAACGCGGCGCTCGGCTTCGGGCTTGAGCTCTTCAGTGAGCTCATCCTCGGTTTTCTTGCTCATCTCGAGATATTTGGGCAAATCGAGGCCACTGTAGGCCAAGTTTTGCTCGAGCTCGGCGCGCAATCGTCGCAGCTGCTGATCGAGCAGGCTTTCGGGAATGCTAAATTTGGTCTCTTCAAGGAGCTTGGCCAACACTTGCTGCTCGTAGTCACGTGTGGCGGCTTCGGCTTTTTCACTCGACAGTCGGTCGGCGATATCGGCTTTCATCGCATCAACCGACTTAAATCCGCCAACCTTATCGGCCAGAACGCTATCAACGGCGGGCAAAATCAGCTCTTTGACGCTATTGATTTTGACTTTGAAAGTCACAACTTGACCGGCTAACGTGCTCTCGTGATACTCATCGGGGAAACGAATATCAAAGCTCTTTTCATCACCTTTTTTCATGCCAATGAGCTCGTCTTCAAAGCCGGGAATGAACAGGCCCGAACCAATAACCAGGGTTTGGTCTTTGGCGGAAGCACCGCGGACTGGCTGGCCGTCTTTCGTACCGTCGAAGTCAAAGACGACTTCATCGTCAGCTTCGATGGCGCGATCGGTGTCGAGGCGAACTGCCTCGCGGCGGCGTAGGTCGGTAATGGTCTGTTCAACCTCGGCTGGGTCTACGGCAATAACCGGGCGCTTAATACGTATATCCTGGTACTTGGGCAAGGTGAACTTCGGCATGAGCTCGACCGTGACTTTGTACTCTAGTTCCGTGTAGGGCACAAATTTATCGATCTGAACCTGCGGCGGAGCTACGATCGGCAGATTTTCAGCTTTTACGGCTTCACTGTAGCTTTCCTGAACCGCGTGCTCTAAGACCTCGTTTTGCACTAAGGCCGAACCTAAATCGCGCTCCACGATATGATCCGGCGCTTTACCGGGGCGAAAACCGGCAGCTTTTACCCGCGGACGCAGGTCGTTAAGAACGTGCGCCACAATAGGCTTAAGTTTGGCTTCGTTAAGGCTAATTGTTAGCTGGGCCTGATTTTCGGTTCGTGAGGTAAGCTTGGTTTCCATAGGCTCCTAGGCTAGCATATCTAGCCGCGATTGTCATCGGTTGCTACGTTCGGAACGCCAAAAATACCCTCAAACGAAGAACACCCTCGTCAAACCGTAGCCTGACGAGGGTGCGAACGAGCTGGACGTGGGGCATTTGAATAGTAAGAGGCGACACCAGCTTTACCAGGTGGACGCGGTTAAGCCATGGTCGCCGGCTACTGATGTGCTGAGGTGCAGTCTCAACACATCCTCGATCGAGCGGACGAAGGGACTCGAACCCCCCAACCGCCACTTCGACGAAGTGGTGCTCATCCAATTGAGCTTCATCCGCAGCGAACCTGCGTAGCAAACTTCGAAACGAGAGCAAATTTGACCGCTAACGCCATTAAAACCGGAGGCAATTAGCAGTAATACGAACTTCGTTCCCTCGGCTGGACTTGAACCAGCAACCATCAGGAGCGCAGTCTGATGCTCTACCTTGAGCTACGAGGGATAAGCATCGCGAGGATGCTAGGGTAAAACGTTCACCAGACCAACTTCGGTCCTAACGTCTGACTGCGGCCGGCACCTAATGCGCCTGCTTGTCAGCTTGATCGGGATGTAGTTAGTGTGGATTGATCTTTGTTCGAAACGAGCGTGCGTCGAACAACTCGACTACTTTAGCTGTTCGGTACTACTTGGTCAAGCCTAAAAACGAGAAGACCCCGCCACGGCCCAAGCCGTGACGGGGTCTGGTGAACTCGGGCGACGAACTCGATAAGGATCGTCAGATCAGCTTGCAGCGGTGGCCGCGCTTGACCGGCTGACTCGGGCGAGGCAGCGGTTCGCCAATGACACCGCGGCGCGGAGCGCCCGGCTTCTTGCCAAAATCCCAGAGGACCATTCGGGACGCCTTTCTGGAAGTCGGTGACGACGAGGGTTCTCGTCGCCAGCTGATGCGATCAGTGACCGGTCACTGATCGGTGCCGTTTGAGCTTGGCGGCGGAGTCGAACTTCTTGCTGCACGACGATTTGGGACACGCGAACGCCACGGCCCGGCCGGTGATGGCACTGGTTCTGACCTTGGCCGCGGGAGAAATGAGACTTCCCGACGGGCGACCGGAACTGGTTCCCGTGCTTCCGAAGAAATCGAACAATCCCATGACTTACTCCCTAGAGAATCGGTGGAAATGCGGAGGGTACTGCGACCTGACGCGTCAGACGCGCCAGATACTTCGGGGCTTGGCGCCGTGCGCGGCCGCCAAGTGCTGTTCCAGCCTGATTTTGTCGATGCGTGCGCTCGTGCCGGGGCCGCCAAAATGCGCGGAACACGGTTGGCGAGGGCACATCTTCGACGGTGGATACGGCGTGTTTGACGCGGGCCGAAAAATTCCGCCCATCAAGCCGTCGAGCCAATTCATAAAAACCTCCCGAAAGTAGGAGTCCCCGGCGGCGCATGCCGCCGGGGACTTGACTGGGTACTTACTTACCGCCGCCCTGCGCCTTCCACGCGTAGGGGTTGGCGAAGCCGATAAGCCCGCCCCAGGTGCTGACGGTACTTATTTTGACTACGTCGCCGCTCTGGGGGGCGCTAATCATCTTGTCGCCGCCGAGATAGATTCCGACGTGACCGGGATTACCGGGACCACCGTCTGCGCCCGTAAAGAATACCAGGAAACCTGGCTGGGCGTGAGCTTCGTCGTAGACGCGGTAGTTCGCCATGTTGACCCACTGGTCGTTGGCGACCTGACCGATGTTGGGCATCCCGATCTGTCCGAAGACATACCGAGTGAGGCCTGAACAGTCGAAACCGACGATATTGCAGTCGTTCTGGGCACCGTTAGGTCCACAAATGCCCGTGGACGGTCCGTTGACGCCGCCGCCGCCCCAAGAATAGTTCGTACCGAGCTCGGTTTTGGCAACAGCGATGACCTTAGCAGGATCACCGCCGGCGGCGGTGATCAGTTGACCCAGCACACCACCTTGACCGGGGGAACCAGTGTCAGTGGTGCAGTTGGGGTCGGGTGTGGGACCGGAACCTCCACCGCCAAGCGCTTGGGCAAGATGCACTACTTGGTCGGCGTAGAGCTGGTAGACGTACTGGAACCTAGACGGGTCAGGGTTGCGAATACCCCCGCCGTAGCCGAAATCTTTTTGGCCATTGTACTGCTCGGCGGCTGCTCGCAGCGCCGCCATATTGGCGCCAACTCTCGCCCCGTCGTGGCCAATGTAGTTGGCCTCAGCGTAGGCTTCATCCGTGAAGTTGTTGATATCCGGATGACCCGGGACGGCGTAGGCCGCCCAGGCAGCTGGACCGAACTGAAACGGGCCCGTGAACCCGGGTTGTTGCGGCCACTCCCCCGTTGTCCCATAGGTGGCGAGGTGCCACTCGGGACTGGTGGTGGTCAGACTACTGAAGGCCGAGGGGTTGTGGTTGCTGTCGTAGTACTTGTACTCGAACGTGAAGCCATTTTGCTCAGTTAGATACATCGTCGCGACCGCTACCGGGGGAACATTTTCGGCTTTGGCAGCAGCAATCATGATCGAGCGCAGCGGCTCCGGTACCATCTTGGCATCAAGACCGCCAGGAATGGCACCCGTGGGACTGGTGAGACTACCCACCACGCCAGTGGTAGTTGTGCTTGGCGACGTGGTGGGAGCCGGCTTAGGCAGGGCTTGGATCAAGCCAAACTGCCACTTCTCGGCGAGCACGTGGCTATCGTCAACCTTGGTGGTAAGCGACTGAGCCAGTGCAAAATCAGCGGCAAACTCGTCGGACGAGCTGACGTTGAACAGGGCTAGATCGGCCCCGGCGTTGAGCGAATCGGCGATGCGCTGACCCACCGGGCCAGTGCCAGCGCCCACCATTCCTCCGAGTTCATCGGTGATGGCGAGCCCTGAAAAACCGGTGACGTTACGCAGGTACGCGTAGGCGGCTGGACTCTCACTGGCGGGTTTACCGCTTGTGAGACCTGGAACGCTGAGATGCCCCACCATAACCGACAAATTCTTGGTGCCGGCGAGGGTCTTAAAGGGCACTTCGTCAACGGTTGCCATTTGGGACTGGGGCGGGGTTACCGGCAAGCTGGTGTGCGAGTCGGCAGTGGTTCGCCCGTGTCCGGGAAAGTGCTTTACGACCGCCAGAACCTTCTGGCTAGCGAGCCCCGCAATGAAGGGAGCCGCCGCCCGGGAAATGACGGTCGGACTGCTGGAAATACCCCGGTCATACTGTCCGATGACCGGATTTGACGCCACCTGGAGGTCGACACTGGGCGCGAAGTCCATGTTGACGCCGGCGGCGGCCAGTCCGGCGCCCAAACGGGCACCTTCCTGACGAGCCAGATCGGCGCTCATGCTGGCGAGATCACTCGCCCGCTTGCCCGTGGCTAAGCCGAACGAGTTCACGCTCGACGTGTATTCCTGGTCGGTGGCGATAAGCAGCGGCGTCTGGGCGGCGGCCTGGAAGGACTTGATGCCGCTTTTCAGGTCGGAACTCACTCGTCCAGGGCTACCACTGCTTGGCAGAAAGAACCCGGCGACGTTGGGCTCGAGAGCCAAAATCGCCAGACCAGTAGCCGTATTGGGAACGCCCACAAACAAATGCTGGGCGAACTGATCGGCCGTGGTTTCGGTGGAAGCGGTAACAAACGTAACTGCCAGTCCGTTGGCCCGCATGGTCGCCACCGATTTGGCATACGCCTTTTGGATGGCGGCTGCCGTTGGGGACGCCGGAAAATCAGCAATCCCCGTGGCCGCGTTATAAGCCGTCTCTTCGGCCGCTTTGCCGGGGTTCGTTGCCCACAACGTTGGATCAACGTTGTGGGCCGCGTTCACGTAGCGAGGCAGCTCGTAGTTGGTGGCCTGAGCGGCGTTGAGAGCCTGGGCAATGGAAATGCCCGCGTTGGCCCCCGAACCCGGGTCATAGAGCTGATCGACTCCGTACGCTCCGGCACGCACCAGCTTGGGACTACTCCCGCTGGTAAGCTCGGCGCCTACCAGCATAGCGAGGGTGATGTCGGAATTACCCGACGTATCTTCGATGATGGCCTGGACCAGCGTGTCGGTGGCCGGCGCGGTGCCAAGGGTACCTGGCGGAATCGCGTTCGGATTGGGACACGCTAGGCCACCGATAGGATCTCCGGACGCCCATTGGAGCAGCGCCGTGGAGACCTGCATGAGGTCGGCGGGATTACCGCTGAGAGCTCCGGCCACCACTTCGGCGCCGTTGATGACTTTCTGGGCGATCGTAACTATCCCGACCGTAATGAACAGGATGAAAGCGACCACGACGGCCGCAATCTTCATTAACAGACTACGGCGCATGCCGCTCACCTCCTAAGGGTGAAACGAAGTTAGAGTCCACGTACCATCGTGGAACTCCCAGTCGGACACCGGCCAACTGGCCGATGATGGGGTGTTGGTGGCGTAATTCGGCGTCATGAGCACGCGTCCTTTTGCCGACACTTCCTGAAACGACACCGGCATCTTGACGTTCATCTGATTACCGATGAGGGTGAACTGTGCCACCTTAAGATCGATGGCAGCGTTGGTCATGGACACACCTGCGGCCTTGAGCTTGTTCAGCTCGGTGCCCATATCGGTACCGAGCGGGAGTCCCTCCAAAACGCTCGGAGGAACCACCGCAGGACCTAGCTTGGCGATCCGCGCCTGACGCGATGCGACATTGTCGGAGGGCAAAACTTGGTAGTAGGCGGCCACAAAGTTCTCCAGGTTGACCTTCAGCAAACGAGTATCCGGCGTCCCGGCCGGAAAACCGGCCGGGATTGACGGAATAACGATCGCTGGCAGAGTCGGCACTGTTGTATAGGCCTCGATAGGCGGCACTGGGGCGTCGCTCGCAAGCTCCGCACCCGAACTGACTGCCGCCGAACTGGCCGGCACCGAACTCGTTTGGGACGTGGACGATGCCGGCACGGTCGAAGCTTGGCTGTGCGACTTACCGAGCAGCGTAATAACAATCACCACGGTGAAAACCGCGAAGAGAGCTGCTACAGCGATTCTGCCATACTGCAGCTCTCGCCAGTCGAAACGGCCAGACTGGCGATTGCGCTTGGGCTGCTCGGTGCTCATACCGTCACTCCCGTAGCTTCGTACAGACCCGACCGAACATAGCGCGGGTCGGTTTGTTCGGCAAACGGAACGCGGTCGACCATCTGGTCGTTGGACGAGTTGGCGCCGATGATATCCCACTCATCAGGCAACACTTTGTGAGTGAAAAAAATGGGATACGGTAGCGTCGACACCATCATGGCCCATTGACTTGGCCGAAGCTGATGGACAATGCGCATCTGGGCATCGTTGAAGCCCATCGCGCGGCAATCGGCAATCCCCTCGTCGTCGTTCTCTTCGAGGTGGCCGACGATTCGGGTGGAAATGGTCTGCCGCAAAATCTCGGCGTTGTTGTGATGATCAGTGCCATAGCCGCCGACACCGGTGATCTGTTGCGTATACTGCGCGATCTCGATATCCCAGGTGGGGAAACGGCGTGTAATAGCCGCTGATCGAGCTCGCATCGACGCGTAATCGGGGCTGGACATGGCCTGGTGGCCTTCGTCGTTGGCATTGATATGCGGAATGAGGTGGTCAAGTTGGCGCAGGTGCGCCACCGACAACCACTGCCATTGCAGTGTTTCGAGCAGACCCTGGCCCTTGGCTGGCATACCCAGCCAATACCAGTTGGCAAAGCGGGCCCCGAGGAAATCGGCCATGCCGCCCATGTGACTGAACGTACGGCCAAAATCTTTGTCGAGGATGCGGTAAAAATCGGCCGCAAGTAAATGAGCCCGCGAAACAATTTGTCCAACCTCGTCATCGAGCCTGTCATCAGCACGAAACACGCGCTGTTTGATCTCGTAGTACAGGCCGGGATTGTGCTTGAACCGCTCGTGATAGATCTTGCGCTGCTCCTGGCGACCTTTGAGCTTGTTCGCTTCGACGTCGGCGCGAGAGACGGTGGACAGCGCGTCGGCAAAATATCTCAGCGACGATACTTTCGGTTTCGCCCACAGCTCATCGACCCCGACACTGATCGCGGCCAAGTCGTATGAGTCATACTCGCGACCCGACGAACGTTGGCCCATGATCACAGCCGTCTCGATGTGATCGAAACGGTCGAGACCAATGTCCATAGCGAAGGGGTTAACCAACGGTTCGGTGGCCAGATTGAACGTTTTGCCACCGCACTTACGGGTTAGAGCGGCGTCTTCCGACTCCCCGTTTTCCGCCTTGCGGCTGTGATCGCGAATGCGCATCATCGCCACTGTACCGTCGAGGTTCTTGCCGGCTTGGAGGCCGAGTGCCCGAGCGATAGTGGTCTTCTTCAGCGTCGATTTGCGCGCCTTGATCTGGGCGGTGATGAGCCACGTATTGGCAAATGTCATGTCTTGGTCTTGCTGCAGCCACGGATGAACCGCAAACCGCCTGCGATTGTAAAACTCCGTCCCAAGGTATACACCCCGGGTCGAAAACGGCATGGGAGCCGTGTAGGGCCAGCTGAGAGCAAAACTCTCAAGCGTGCCCGGCAGCGTACGCATTTGGGACATGGAGTTCACCTCTTTCGAAAATTGGACAAAAACGGATATATTGGACTTTCAATTTCAAGGTTCGAGACGCTGCTAGGCACCTCGGATATACGTTTTAAGCTAAAACATATATCTGAAGCGCTTAGCTGTCTCGGGTGGAAAAGCTCCACCCGAGACAGCGGCACGGACATGCAACTGCTTACATCATGGGAAGACCCAGATTGGCGCACTGGGCGGCGCGGAACTGGCGTGCAGCGCCGGTGACACGCTTGGCCACGTGCTTCTTGGACTTGATGATATTCACGACCGTGCGGATGTCGGCCTCCAGTTGATCGTGCGAGGTCGCAAGAATCGAGAAGATCCGCGTGTAGTCGGCGCCGTAACCACTCTCGTGCAGCTCGACGCGGCGAGCTTCACCACGCTTGCGCCGATCCTTGGCCGCCAAGGTGTTGAGCCTCAACCCAGTTCCTTCGGAGAAAGCGTCCTTAAAGCCCGACGCCAGTGTGAGCCACAGAACCTGCAGCTGACTGTTGGTGCTCTCCGAGAGGGTGGCTTGCGAAAAGTGGATCTTCCGCGCGCCCAGATTGATTTGCCGGTAGTAGTCGGGCAGAACCAACTTGTCCTGCCGTTCGGTGGTATTGGCCGTGATGACCAAGGTAGCGATGAACGTGCCATCGACGATGCAAAAATCGCGTCCCTGGTAAATGTACTTTCTCGGCCAATGCGGTGACAGCGACTCTGCGACAAGATCCTCGAAGTCGCTTGGGGTACCAACAAACTTGGCCCCCAGGCGTTTGCGCGTGTCTTCCTCGGTCTCGTTGACCGAGTCGAGGTGCTCCATACGCCACGCGTTGTACTCATCGGAATCCGTGATGTGGAGCCCGTTGTAGACGAAATCGCGAGTCTCGGCCAAATCGAGGACATGCGGATCCTCGATCGCGTTCTGCTCGAGGCCGCCGGTCACCGTATCGATGATCGTCTTGATGTCGGAGGCGCTGAAATCATCCAGCGCCAAACTCCTGCGCTTGGCAGCCCGACTCCATTCACCCGTACGGCGAATGGACCAAATAGTGACTTGGTCGATATCGAGCTCATTGAGCGCGGAGAACGCCACCGACTGCTGGTATAACCGCCCCGACAAGGCGAGTCCGTCACACTCCTGATCGGTAAATCCCTCCGCCAAGATCTCATAGGCCTCGTTGGAGAGATTGCCCACCGCGGGATTGATGAGCGCGATGGCCATCGGATGGTAGTCTTCCTGGAAATCACGTTGGAGCACGAACCGGTCGACCGGTCGAGACCGGTCAAGCGAGGTTACGCGCACCGAGAACTTGTGCTGACCTAGGGAGACTTCACGGACGACGTCGACGAAGCCGCGATTGCTGTCGGCGGCACTCAGCAGGTCCCAGTTCTTGGTACTGCCGGCGCCGGTCACCACGAAGTAGTCGGCTTTGGTTACGGGATCGTAAATGCAGGTGTAGACCACGCCACCAGACGCGACGTCATTGGGGTCACCAATGCGGTAAATCTTCAGCCGGATCGGCCGCCGATTGGGGAAGGGCCGGCGATGACGCTTGGGCTTTACTTCCTCGTTGTTACTGGGCGGTCGGCCCTTCTTTGCGTTAGACCGGGCCTTAGCTTTCGCCTTGGCTTCAGCCTTAGCTTGGGCTCTCGCTCTCGACTCGGAGTTGCGGTCAGTTTTGGCCGGAATTGGTATAACCCCATCGAAATCGGAAGACATCCAGAGGACGCCACCGTTCACGACCCCGTGCCACTGACTGACAAACCACTGGCCGAGAACTATGTACACCCGGCCAAAGGTCATCCGCAGAAAAAACATGATCCAGATTGCAATGCCGATCAACCAGCTATACTGTCCTGGAATGCGCAACTGGATGTAAAAGTCGAGTAGAACGAAGAAGACAAGCGCAATGTGATCACGCCGGTCGTCGAAACGGAGAAAATTCATCACCGTCCGAGCCGGTATTTTCACATACAATTCGCGAATGTCCCGGCCATCAATTTCTGTTGGACTTGTCATGTCTCCCCTCCTTAGGGCTCGACGGTATCGGCTTCGGCCTTATTACGGTGGTGGTGGTGGACCACCATGAGAGCAGCAGCAGCGGTCCCCGAGAGGGGATTCGTTGATGATGCCAAGTAGACCGCCCCCTTGAGGGCGCCATAGGCCAATGCGCCGTGGACGACTTTCTTCGGAAGCGAGGTCGGCTTGTACTGGGGTTCAGCCGGCGGCATCATGTTTTGCGCGTAGTTGTTGTTCACCGTGTCCGCGCTCACTGCTGGCTGGCCGCGCCAATCGAACCTGGTTTGGCCGCTCATGCGCTGCCGGACCTGCTCAGTCTTGGTCGCCACATAGCTATGCGTCGACTTGAGCATGTAAAACAGGCCGTACCTCGCCACTGCCAGACCGGCGATGAGCGAGACGATGGCACCGAACGAAGTGACCGTGGCGGTCTTGCCGCTCACGTACTCCGACAGCACCAGGCACCCCATAACAAAGGGGGCGCCAGCAAACAGCGACACAAAGCCGATGCTCACGAGCCAGTCGAACGCCGCCTTCATCTTCTGCGACACCACGCTCAGGACAAGCATGGGCAGAAACAGAATCTCGAAGAGGATGATGGCGATGCCAAAGATGTAGAACATCACGATGAGGACAATGATGTACCACGACGCCGGCACGAGTCCGACCAGTCCGGCCAAAACACCCGGAATGCTGGGAATGGTGATGATGCCATTCAGGGGATTCGTCCCGCCCAGATTGAAGAAGTAGTCAGTAATTTTCTGACTGAGGCTTTGCAGCGAGTCACAGAAGCGGAAGAAGACTCCCCCACCAATGACGGTCAGAAAAAAGAAGACAACCAACGACTTCACCGCGTACATGAGCCGGCGCTGCATAACAGCACCGATCATGAGCAATACCAAGGTGATACTCACGGAAAGCATATTGGCAAAGCTCCACGAAGCACCATAGAGCACGTACTGCCAGTCGCCTGGCGGAACACGCGGCGGCTTGATGAGAACCGCCTTGAGTGCGAGGTTGAGCGTTCGTACAAACGCGCCGACCATGGTCAGAATACCGGAGAGGATAGTACTGATTATGTCCATCGTTCACCTCCTCCTAGAGGACGAATGGCCTGGAGCGCGATCCGCACTCCAGGCCATATTCGACGGGACCGGAGTGCTAGTAGCAGCCGGGGACCTCTTTGTTGACGGCCGCCGTGAAGATCTTCAGGACGATCGCCAGAATCACGAGACCGATGGTCGCGAAACGAAGAGCGATCAACAGCGGTCGCAGCGTGACCAGGGCCAACAGTGCGCCACAGACGAGTGCCATCAGGGCCACTGAGTAGAAGAGGATCGTCACAACGCCGTACGTCTCGCTGACCACTCCGATGAGTGGCAGCTTCATGATGTTGGCGGCGTCGCAGCTGCCGCTGTTGATGTAGGACCCCTGGTTGGGACCTCCGCCGCCCGTGGGTGCGGCCGGGACGGCCATGGCCATGGACGCGGAGGTCAACAGCATGGTGAACATGCCGCCCAGAACGACGACGCCGCGGGCTGCGGCGGCGCGGAGCCGCACGTACGTTTCGATCATGGCACTACCTTCTTTCTGGTGGGGGTGGGTAAGACTGCAGCTCACCGTAGAGGTTCACAGCTTGGAGCTGAGGGTGGTACCGCGTACCTGTTTCGGCCACCTGATCGATGTGAGAGATGTCGACTCCACGCGTATCAGCGGAAATGCGCAGAGCCTGTTCGGCAACCTTCATGTAGGCCAAGAAGGTCTGCATGTCGATCGCGTTGGGGTCACACACGGTTCCCCGCTTGCTGGCGATGTACGGATCGTACGGGACGGTCATGCACTTGCCGGCGAACTTGTCGGTTGGTACCGCGTGGGCCGATTGGCGCGCAGTTCGGGTAAGTTGATCAAAATCGATCTCCTCGCCCACACGAATGGCGTTCACGACCACGATTGATTTCTTGACCTTCTTAGGGGTCTGAACGAATCCTGGCTGGCCAGCAATCTCTGCCGGAGGCTCGGTGTCCGTTCGATACGCGTCCATCGTGCTCGTGAGCATGAGGCGCGTGATCTCGACGTCGGCCTTGCAGTTGAAGATGATCACCGTGGCTTTCCGGGCACCGGCCAGAACAATGCTGTCCTCGTTGACGTCGTCGTTGCCCGTATCGAGCCCCATCGTATGGCAGTTGGGGTAGAGGGCATCGAACATCCGGTTGAATGTCTGCACCGTCAGCTCGCTGTGGTCGTTGATGACGCTGTTAGGGTTCCCCGAAATGACGCCGAGCCCGATCCGCGGAGTTGTGTTGATGAAACTCCACAGCTTTTTGTTTGTCGGATTCGGATCGTCCTCGAGCAACTTCACCAACTTGCCGATGGTGAAGAGCACTTCGGAGTAGATATCGAAGCCGGCATCGTGTCCGGCCGTGCTCGTGGCGGAGTTCTTGGTGGTCGGAAGCAGGAGCGTGTCCTTGCCGCCAAACAACCTGATGATCGCCAGCACGTACAACAACAGGGTGGTCTTGGCGGCCGTGCCCTTGATGTTGGCACTGAGAATGACCGGGTCGATCCCTGGAGTCTGGACGAGCGCGTAGATTCTGGCGCCCGTCATGAAGACGTCGTTGTAGAAATCGGCGACTTTCTGGCGAGCTTCCCTCTGACGCGACTCTTCTGCTTGCTCGAGCAGCCGGCGCTGATGCTCCTCGGCGCTGCGGGCATGCCGAAGCGCCATGAGTTTGTCGATCTGTTCTTTGCTGAGCTTCAGGCTCTTGGGAAACTCTCTCGTTGCGCGGTCGGGGTGCAGCAAGACGAACCTGCGTAGGGCGAACCAGTTGCCGAGCCCGCCGTCCTCCGCGATTCGGCGCTCGTCCGGATCCAGGGGATCTGGCTTGATGACCGGGGGTGGAGGCGAGGTGGGCACGGCCATGCCGTCCTTGATGGTGGGGATGGGCCCAGTCAGGGCATCACTCACCGTTCGGAGGTCGAGGGCCGGGTGCGGCTCAGAAGACTTGTCCAGAGACACGACCCTCTGGCCGACGGACGCCGCCTCTCCGGTAATGGCGGACACTGCCCGGAGTGTGGGCGATGCCGGTCGCACCACGGGTGCCGGGCCTCGACCCGTTAGCGCAATACTGGTATCTGGACGTGCGGCAGAGTCAGGACGGCGGCGAGGTAGCCGGTCGTCACGGGCTGGTTCGGACATGGCAAAATCCCTTCGGAACGGTAAAAACCTTGGAAAATGGACGGAAGTTAAAATGCTGTAGAACATGTTGTAAGCAGTTTTTCAAGGAGCTGGTCATTTAACCCATCTGGTGCTCAACTTCCGGATGGAGGTTGACCAATGGGGTTGACCCGGATATTGCTACCCGGTTCCGGAAGCTGATTTTAGGCTTATATTGAGCTTAAAATCGTACTTGCAGAATCGATCAACAATAATCATTACGCTTGGCTCAAAATCCTAGCGAGACCGTACCACTTTTTATATTTGATGACAAGCACAACCGTCTAGCATCTATTAATAGTTGCCATTTGAACATTAATATCGTATAAACCACCCATAGATGACCCAGTGAAATTGGTTCACCCACCTTCATAATCCAAGTCCTAGGGAGACCTCATGACCGGTCCTACGCCGCCGGCACCATCGACACCACCCGAACCACCGAAACCACCGCGCCACCGACCGCAGTCGACTTTTCAAAGAATGTTGGAGCCCGAAACCGCCGAGCTGACCTTCGAAGATTACGTCGAAGGGAGCGAACGCAGAGGCCTGAACGCACTGTTGTGCAGCGGCGCCGTCGTGATGCTCGGCTTTCTTGTCTTCGTGCTCACCCAGCTCGCGTGGCTAAAAGCCACCATCCTGTCGGTTTGGTGGGTGAATGTGCTCATTTGGGCCGTTCTCAGCCTGATTGCCGTGTGGATCATTCTGCGGGCGCGTGCTGAGATGGAGTGGATCAACCAAGATGTTGATGCTTTTGGCCGCTACGACGAGGCACAGCCCCCCGCCGAGCGGCTGCAGGTGAAGTACGAGTGGGTTCCACGCAAGTACACCATCCGCATCTTACTGGCCAAAGTCGCCGATCAAAAAGACCGCTTCGAGGCGATCACCAAACTGCCCGTAGACAACCTCATACTCGCTACCCGGCGCAAGAAGATTGTGATGTACGCACCCATCGGGGGCATGATTGTGTTTGGGGGCCTCGTCTTGTGGACTACCAGTTGGGCGTCGGTGTATCTCCAAAACGCGGTTTACAACGTTATGGTGACGCCTCCCGGCGACAATACGTCCGCCAACAGCTTCATCGATAGTTTGGTAGCCAAGGCCCAAAGCGCGGCCGTCAGTTTCAGCTTCGACTGGCACTGGCTCGTTGGGATGGCAATATTGCTAACCGCCGGTGTCTTCTTGTTGCGTTTGGCCGTGAGGCACGTTCGGCGTCGGGGCGATGCCAGACGAGCAGCTCGGAGCGAGAACGCGGTGAGGGAACCACATCTGGGCTACTGGACAATCAGCCTCCTCATTGCTTTGGCAGCGAGCGCAATTGTCGTGAATTTGTGGCACGCCATCGACGTGACTCAGGTTTACCGCAATACCTTCGAAGGCCAATCGGCGCCCCTCCACCATGTCTTTTCCGGCTTGCCCAGCTGGTTTGGTATCGGTGTCTGGGTATTGGTGGCGCTTTACGGTGTGGGCGCGGTGCTAAGGTGGATGAGCTTCGTCGTAGCGCTCATGACCACGAGCATTCAGCTGGTGCCCTTGTGGCCTGGCTGGTTGTTCTGGGTGGGGCGTAACCCGGCCATTTTGTACGTCGACCGGATCGACCTCAACAACTACAAACAGTCGGTTTGGGGGCGCATCTTCAGATATTGCACTCTCATCATCGACTCACCGGCCCAAAAAGACCGGCAGTTCAACCACATTTTGGGCATGCCCAAACCCGACGTCATATTGGCCACTATCAACTCCATCGTGAAGGCCAGGCTCCTGATTCAACCGCCCTCAATCTGACCCAAAGGCCCGGCAGCGCGAAAGCGTTGCCGGGCCTTGTCATTGGTGATCGCTATTATTTAGGCGGCTTTACGCACGAGCAAAAACATACTGGGGCCAAAATTGGCGCTGGCGAGCGTGGTTTGCATGACGTTTTCGAGTCCCAGCATGAGCTGACGTGGCAAGACTTTTTTAAGTCCTGGGCTACGTAAGTTTGAGACCGATAATTTGCGCTCCACGGTTAAACCGGCGGCAGCCAGCTGGCGTTCCACCGTCGCAGGATGGTGGTTAACAAAGGCAATGCCCCCGTCGGCTGTGCTGGCGGCGGAAGCCACGTTGATGGGCGTCGCGGGGATTTTTTCGCCTTTGAGCGTGGCCTTGATGCGGTTACGCGCATGGGTGGAGTTAGCGACTTCGAGAATGAGATAGCCGCCCGGCGCTAGCACCCGGCTGAGCTCCGCAAACTCTGGCTCTGGCTTCGGTAGGTGGTGCATGACGCGGATCATGGTAATAAGATCAAGCTCGCCGTCGTTAAACTTGAGTTCGTCAGCCTGCATTTGGACGCGGTCGATCTCGGGGTGATCTTTGAGGAATTCAGCCCCAATATCAAGCTGCTGCTGGCTTGGTTCGGCGAGGGTAACGCGGTCGGCATATTGTTCCAAAAAGACGCATAAGCGCCCGTAACCACCGCCAATATCAGCGGCACGCTTAAAGTGTTTGCCGTCAAGCAGACGCGTAATGGCCATTCGTTCGGCCTCGTTTTCGTAGTCGCGGCCGTCCCAATAATGAAGATAATTATGGCTGGGATCATCGTACTGATTGGCTGGTTTGTGGGAAGTTGGTTCTGACATATTTGAGTATTTTAACATCCTGCTTGAGTTTTTCTAAATCTAAATTCGATCAAATTGACTTACTTTAGTAGTTATGCTATAGCCGTAAAGTTAATTGGTAAAGCTCAGCCTAGCGAGGCAAGCTATGACATACCCAATATGGCCCGAACGGACTATCCCGTTGACCATTAGCAAAGCCCGAACGTATTCGGATTTGCTGTCAGATCAACTCATCGATAGCCTCCGGTCTGAAGCGGAGAAGTGGGGCGCTCTGCTCGGTCGGCCCACTTTCATCGATGCAGACGGCGCGACGTTCAGCAGATCGCCCTCCTCCGGCTTGGCCTTGATGGCGTTGGTGACGGGCAGCTCCTGCTGCAAATCACGCACGAACAAACGGACAGCGGCAGCCTGCTGAGGTTCGCCATCATCAGCTACCCCCTGGACAGCGGAACCAAGCCCATCAGTTTTTCCGTGCTCTACCACCCGAGCGGTATCGTTGACCTGCTCGCGGTGATCGCCCCGAAGCTCCGGAGCATTCCCGGGCTGGTCCAGATCGCTACCTAGCGCCATACTCAGCTTCCGTCCTCCATCTTGCCCCGAAAGGAGCGCCAATTTTCGGCGAGCCCTTCGGGGCTTCGTCTTGTTAAAACACAAAAACAGCGCTATTGGCGCTGTTTTTGAAGACTTAATTGCTGGTGCCCTTAAACGACATCCCTTCGAACAGCTAGTTGATTGGATCGATGTGATCGGACTTAGCTTTGAATCGAATGGGAGTTTAGCCAGTTCGAAATTTCTTTAACATCGATATGTTTGGTAGCGATTTCGACTGCATAATTTTCAATCTCACCTGCTGTTGCCCGAAATTCAAGCTCGTTAAGTCGAAGTAAGGTTAAACCTGCAAGTATGGCCGTACGCTTATTACCATCGACAAATGGATGATCGGCGATAATCCCCCGAATAATGGCAGCAGATTTATCAGTAATATTAGCGTATAGCTCCTCACCGAAGACGTTTTGGGTTTGCGTAGCAACCGCCGACTCCAGCCTACCAAGGTCGCGCAAACCCGAAGCGCCGCCAGTTTCGGCTAGCACAAGTGCGTGGATCTCAAGCAAATGCTCGAGCGAAAGCACAATCATCGCTGAGAGAGATTATCAAAATCCTGCTTGTAGTCGTTCAAGATGCCACGAGCAGTAGCAATGACTTTCTGGTCATCACTGTTAGGAGAGTGGACAGGGCGGACGATTACTTCAACTTCGTCACCAATCGCAATATTCTGACGCTTTAGGTCTTTGGCAGGAATAGTGACGCCCCCGCTTGAACCGATTTTGATAATTTTTTGGATGCTTTGAATCATAGAAATATTATAACGTTGTTATAATACTATGTCTAGACCTATTTAGTGTGATCTGGATGAGACACATTCAATCAAAGACTATATAAGCCCTCCGTGGAGGTCTTATATTAGAATAATTGTTATTCAATTGTCTTAAATGATGCTCTTGAACGACACCTGTTCAAACCCTTAGTTGCGTGGCTCGACCGAATAAGGATCTACTGGGTGAATTAGCCGCTTACTAAACTTTCAATTAGTCCTTGCGTTTTAGATATGACATTATCGCTGGCCCTCTCCTCATACGCTGGTTTTCGAGCTCGCCAATCAACATTTTTGATCTGATCGGCAAGAACAGCTCCCTCCATTTTTTTGGACTTGACGCGGACTTCGAATGGATAGCCTTTGATCTTAGACGTTATCGGGCAGGCCAACATCATACCTGAGCGTTCGTTGTAATTTCGCGACGAAATCACCAGTGCAGGACGCGTGCCAGCCTGTTCGTGGCCAATCTGGGGGCTAAAATCAAACCACACAATGTCCCCGCGGGCGGGGACGTAGTCCGCTACCATATTTCATTCCCGACAGGAGCGCCCCAGTCCATTTCGCCGTGAATGTTTTCAGGGGTGATGCCCTTCACTAAGTCGTCCAATGATAACCTGGGCTGCTCGTCGCGTTTGATGGTAGCCGTCGTGCCGTCGCTGGTAATTTCGACCTGACAATCACTGGATAGGCCGAGATCCCGCGCTACACGTGAGGGAATACGGATAGCCAGACTATTGCCCCACATTTTGACTTGGGTGGTAGTTTTCATTGTTCGGCCCCATTAATGCTTAAATTGTATATCTATGTATATACAATGTCAATGCAAAAATGTGGAAAACGTAGTTGATTGGCAGAATATCGAATATCAAAATAAGCGCTTGGTTAAGCGCTTATTTTGATAATTTAATTTTCTAAATTGGTGCAGCTGAAGATAAAAGTTTTGAACCACATCTTACAGATATGGCTGACTGGTTTATAGATAATCCGGCGACTGATTGGCGGCAACGTTTAAGGGAGGCTGCCAAAGCGTCGCGTGATATTACATATTCCTACTAAACCACTGGGGCTGTGGTCGGATTTTCGAACCTTTGCAGCTCCTCTAGAACGTACAAGTCTAATGAGGGGAAGAGCCTTGTTAACCTAAGGTGCGTCAGGAAATATATCTTCACTATTGGGCGTAGTGGACGTACTTCGAACTTTTGACGTTGCAGTTTGGTTAACTCTTGGTTCAAAATCTTTCAAAATCTGTAGGTATTCTAATTGAAGGGCATCCGGTATTTCTGCGAGCGGCGAAATGTTACCATTTTCAAGTATTATCTTGGTTATCTCGTCAAAATAAAATCCATCGAGAGTCGCAATAAATAAATATGATGGGTTCCACGAGGCATTCATCTTATTTGCCCGAGCTAGAACGTCGTTTGTATCTAGCCTCCAACGGTATTTAACCTCGATGAGTCGCACTTCTTTTGTATCTAGATTAATTACTGCAAAGTCGGGCGCAACACGGAGACTTTCAATAATGGGGTTGTCATGGTTATAGTATTGACCTACCAATTGGGGGACTACCTTTTCGTACCCAAACTCAATTACAGTGTACCTACCGTTATGGCGAAACATTTGTGCGAATATTGTTTCAGCTATTCTGCCCTTAACGAGGTTCCTGGTGAAATCTATGTTTTCGCTCATAGCTAAAATTCTAACACGTAGCGTTCATGTTTGGCTGGGGCTGTGGTCGGATTTCCGACCTATTGAAGCTGTACCAGATTCTCCGTCGGCCAAGAGGGTGGCAACCTTATTGTCTCGCTAATTGTTGCTTATCGAGTTCGGTTTCAATAAATCCCCTATACGGCGGAATGTTGCAGGTTGTAATAATATTCTTTATTTGAAGCGTCGTGAACGGTCGTCCGCCTTGATATTTATAGTTAATTAGCTCGATGGTCGGGAATGAAAATCGCGCATCAAGCTCCCGCCCCTCGTGCTGAATATGAAAGTGGCTTCCGTGGTCGTTCGAGTGAACAACTATCTTGATTCCATTTCCGAATCTTTTTGAGGCTTCTTTGTTGATTACATTGCCAGTTGGCAGCTCGCGTGTCGTCTCAATCGCATTATTCAAGTGGTCTAGAAATAATGCCTCAATGTCGAGCTTTGATTGTTCGGGCATATTGCCTCCAATTGTTACAAATCTAGCTCTGGCCACAGATGCTTAACGTCGCGCTTATATTGGTCGATAGCTATTCTTGTTTTTTGCATTTGTGCAGATGCAGAGAGCTTAACAGATAGTAGCTCGCTTGTTGTGCTTACTTGCGCATAAGCCTTATGAAATAGAAGTTGTGCTTCTATCAAAATACCTAAAGTGCCAGCAGTCATCTGATGGTTGGGTTGATTAAAGATGTTTAGCGTAACGCCCGTGTCCGTGCTACTGAAATTACCTCGTAAAAACCCTGCGCTCTGATGCGAACCATATTCATTCAGCCCATCTTTTAGCCGCTTAATTTCGTCGCTCAAGTCAGCATCATATTCATTAAGAATCTTCACGGCCATTTCTTTTAGCTTTTCATCGTTTTTATTAGTTTTCCGGCTCTTGTCGTTAAATAACGCATACATGGGCGCTGGTGAGCAGAGGATGCTTAAGGATATAGTAAAATTCTCCACCGCAAATCGAAGCTGAGATAGTGCCTGTGCGTAGTGCTTCCTCATTACGGATGTAATAACCAAGTATCCAGCCTCATCAGCTTGAGCCTTGTAGGCTATGCTTAGTTGAGCCATAGCCTTTAGATTCTCGAAATAATTGGGAGTGAAGATGGATTGCCACGCTTCGATAGACAAATCAAGTATTGGCTTTTCGTGCTTGTAACTTTCGGAAAGCAATCCATGCTCATTATCAATAAGTTGGCGAAAATCTTTATCCATGTGACTGCTCTCCACTCCCAAGAAGCATTGGGGGGTGCAACTCAGGGTATATTGCGTAAACATCGTGCAGAATCCATTTCGTCAGCCTTGTCGCATCGAGTAATACATCAGCGTATGACCGCTCCCCCTCGACATTGGGTAGCAGGTGGAACCGATGCAAAGGGTTTGTGCAGACCATGAACACCTCTCTTCGAATCGCGCCCCATTGGCCGTGGGTGTAGTGTGACGGCCAGTCATAAAATGTATCGTAAATATCTTTCTCGTCGGCCTTTATCGCTCTATCGCGTAAGTTTGCGTCTTCCCAGTCCCCTAAGTTGATGCTATTAAATTCCATCCATCTGTCCTCATTGGCTTGCAGAAAAATATCGTCAATATCGACGAAAGTGAATTGTACGCCCGTATTCATCAGTTTTAGTAAAACTTTCTTTGCCTCGCCGGTTCCGTGGTTTCTGAATGATGCCCAGACTTCCTCTGGTGCGGAACGTAAATATGAGATATTGATGCTCACCTCAGTTAAGGTACGCAGCGCAAGACGGCCGAGAATGCCGGTGCGCGAGGCTTCATTATCGAGCAATTCATCCAGAATTTTAACCGCAAATAAGCCGGTTCCTACCGCAATATCAAGTTTTATGTCTTTCTTGTAGCTGCCAATGATATTACGTAGGAGAAACAGCTTTCGTCGTTCATGGCGGATGAAATCAGCCGTATCCTGAGTAGTGAAGCGTTCTTCATGAGGCGCTCCATAGTCATTTACAAAGCATTCTGTTGATTCAAAGCATCCCTCCCAAAAACTATCAGCCCAGTCGGAATGTTGTACCCCCATATCGAACGCTATTTCCATAGAACGAATTGAGGGGCGGGTTTTACGCATATCCGCCACATCTGGATAGTCCAGAATGTCGTAGGGTGTTGAGCTGCGATGAATGAACGTTATTTTGTTGCTAATCATACCTATGTAGCACTTCGCCCATCGGCAGTCCGTTGCCTCTTGGGATTGATGGTCTAGTGTCTTGTGAATAGTTAGGCCAAGAGCCTCTCCGTCTGCCTGGTAATCGGGTTCTTCGTTAATGGCGGCTTTCCAGAGGTTATATTGAGGTAAATCTTCGAATAATAATAACGGGCGTAGTGCGATGCGATGCTCGCGCGTAGAGCAAATGAAGTTGATTATACGTTCTGCCTTATCGTGCTCAATAGAGCCGAGATTTGTTAGCTCGATTGAGTTAATTCCCTGATACTCAAATTCATTGAGAATCGGTTTCAATACGTCCGTAAACGTTTGAAGCGCGTAAATGTTTCGTAGTAACGCCACCCATAAGACTTCGGGCAACGCCCTATCAAACCATGAGCGGTTGGTGAACGGGATTTCCGCGAATGAGCCAACAAGTTTATTTCGCTTCTTTTTTTGCTTGTTGAGCGGCGTAAAATTCAGATGCTTATAGCGGTCATTCATTTGTACATTTTACCCCTTAATGCGATACGGTGAGGCATGGGATGATTTTAGTGATACCAGCTCTGCAATCGGCACTCGCAGCTTTTGGCAAAGTGCCAAAACCTCGCGCAGCGTAATCTCTGGGTTCTCTCCCCTTTCAATTGCGTATAGCTTCTCAACTGATATGAATAAGCGCCTGGCAAGCTCCGCAGGTTCCCATTTTTGCTCAATTCTGGCGCGTTTGACCCTGCGCCCCAAATCAACTATCTCTGGATAATATGCCATTTCGGTTCCCCCTAATCCGCAGAGTATACCGAACATAGACCGCACGAGTAAATAGAGATTTCGAGCGGCGGATGTCCGCCCGTAGGTTTAAACGGGTATAATGTCTTGATAACGAATGACGAATGTAAATGGCGACCAAGTTTAAGACATTGAAGCTGTACGGCGACGTACTGCTAGACCCTGAGGATAGCGCCTCTCTCGAAAAGCTGCTTGCCTGGGGTTTTGTGGCCGACGGTGATTCGCTGATTCTCCCTGACGACCTGGCGGGAGCTTATTTAAACGGCGCTGGAACCAAATTGCCACTCAATCTCAAGCACTGGCCACAGCGGCAAAAGCGTGGCTTCGAGGATGAATCAGGGCAGCCACAGGACTTTATCTTGCTTACCTACCCAGAATCAATTGGCATACTTGAGAACGGGCATGACCTCGAATACTCACCGCGATATTATTCACACTACCCGCTTGAGGCTAGCGATAGAGTCTATCAAGCCGTGGCCGATGCCAAAATCGACACCCTAAGCGAATGGATTAACTTCCCTTTCAAACTAGACTATGTGCTTGAAAGGCCGTCCGAAGAGCATTTTGTATATGAGGCTGGAATTGTTCAGCACTTCAAGAACCAGCAGCGCCAGCTTATTAAGGATTTAGCATTCTTAGCCTCTGATGATGGTGACTACGAAATGAAACGGGCGCTCGTTAATCAACGAAAAAATGCTATCCGTCATACAGACCCTGATAGTCACGTTACGGGGAGAGATGAGCGCGGTAGGCCAGACGAGGAAGAATTATACGTTGCTGATTGGCGAGGAGTGCTTTTCTACGAGCTTGATTTACTTATCGCGAAAGTGAGCCGTATATCTGTCTGTCAGACCTGTAGGGGGCGCATCGACTTAAAGCCAAATGAGTGGAGAACTCAGCACACAAAAGATGAAAGCCCATCGTGCTTTAAAGCTTATGATGCGCAAAAGGCGCGAACCTATCGCAAAAATAAATCCCGAAAAACCATCACCTAAACCGTCACGAAAACCATAGCGTACCTCTAGAAAGCTACGATTATGGTATGGGTATTCAGTCAACCAAATTCGCTACTGGATTAACGCCGCTTCGCAAACGGTGTACTTTTGTTTGCCCTCCTTAAGGCTAAAACAACCCACACATTTACCCCACTTCAACATAAACCATAGGAGAATGCCATGCTAGATATGGTAAGAGTAACACTATTTAGATTTACTTTAAACGACCCAAGCTTATTCACGGATAAGCACGGGAACCACCCAGAGTATATTGATACGCTTAAATCTGACAGTACAAACTCCAAAGCACGTTTTGGTGTTTATCGGTTCTATAAACTGAATCCCAGCATGGTAAATACTGCCAACGGGTACACCCCACATATAACAATACGAATCTGCTCGAACCGTAGGAACCCATATTGGCTAACCGTCCATTGGTCGCCGAATAAGGCTGTATATGGACACAACTACTATGAAGCCAGCTCAGGCCAATTTGAAGAAATGATTGCAGCAACTATCGAAATGCTCAAGGACTGCGGCATTACGGTTCATCCCATCGACTTGAAGACCTGTCAAAAGATTGGTCGCCTCGATTACGGCCGTAACGTTTTGCTCACTAATATGTCCGCCAACACATTCATTAGAAATCTAATCTATTTCGAAAAGAATACGCGCTATAAGAAAGATGGGGAAATTTACGAGAAAGAGTTGACCGGCTCGTATATAGCTTTCTTTAATAAATCTCAGTACCTCATCTTTTACAATAAACCGGCTGAAATACTTCGCGTTCTTGAGAAGCCCGAAAAGTCGGATACGTCGCACTATCGTTTCGCATTGCAGCTCCGCGAGCATATTCGTAGTCAGCCGCTAGAGGTCATTCGGGTTGAGCATCGCTTACTCAATCAGACAGCAATAAAACGCGAACTAGAGCCATTAGTAGGCCATGTGTATCCGTTTACGCTTAAAGAGGTCTTTAGTCGGGGTTTTAGTGAGGCGATATTGCGCAAGCATATTACTCAGGTGACGGGCAAAGGAAGCATCCAGACGTTCGCCTTAGGAGAACTCGATACTACTATTGCTCAACAGATGCTAGAAGATGCCTGTAAAGAGATTGGCATGAGAAAGCTCAAGCAGGTATGGCGGGATTATGCCGCAACTTTCCGTATCTCAGGAGAAAAGGCTGCGTTAAGCTTGATTCTAGAAGCATTGCCCAAGACAACCGCCGAACGTGGCCTCAAACGGTGGGAGGCTTTAATGAATGTACTTACGCTTAATCATGCGCTGATTCGTGCGAACTCGGAGATTCTATTAGATATAAGCCTACCCTATTCGAGCCTAAAGCTACTGAAACCTATAGAGACTCCCGTGCATTAGAGCCTGAAAAAAACTACGGTTCGTCTAATGATTCAGGATTACGGCAAGGAGTCACAATATTATAAGCGTAAGCCCTTATCAACCCATTTAAATAACTATTTAACTGCAAATAACACCACTATAAACTGACCTATTTACATATAGACCACAATAAACTATCATAAACACACATAAACTCACTAAAACTATAAAGGTTTTGTGACGGGAGAAATGATAGTGAACCAGCAGTATTTAACAATCGAAGAAGTGGCAGAAATGCTGCGTGTTAAAAGCACTACGGTGACTGCCTGGTGTAGGGCAGGAAAGCTGACGGCATTCAAGCAGCCTGGGGGGAAACGCTGGCTAGTCAACGCTAAAGAACTCAGTGCCATGCAAAAGCAGCAGACAAAGAGCCACGGCAATGCTTAATGCGCACCTTGAAGCATTTCTATCTCACCTCGTGCAGGGTCGCGGTTTATCCGTTGCCACCCAAGCGGCCTATCGTTTCGAGTTAAGCAGATTCATTACGTTCGTAATGGATTCGGGAGTTGACGACCCCACGCTCGTAACATCAAACAGTATTGCGGATTACCTAGAGGGCATGACTGTAGCCCCTCCGACAAAGGCTCGTGCGAGAAGTGCAATAAAGTCGTTCTTTAGTTACCTTATCAAGCGCAAAGTGGTGGTGCTCGACCCCACGGTAAATCTCGACACTATCAAACTACCCATCAAGAGAAGCCCTTACCTTGTGAGGCGTGATTGGGAGCGCCTGTTAGCCGTGATTGAACAATCTGCCACCCCATACTTTCGCCAGCGCGACCTAACCTTGGTTCAGCTATTATTGATGACGGGGTTACGCCGTGGGGAAGTAGTGCGGCTCAAAGTGCAGGATATAGACCTCGACGAACTTATTATTCTCGTTACCCGCAAAGGTGGCTCAGAGGGCGTTGTGCCAATCCACCCTGAGCTTGCCAAGACACTCAGAGTGTATCTAGCGGGTACGATGGGCAAGCCGCATGAAGCACTGTTTATGAGTAAACTTGGCAGCGCGTTATCGGCTGCTTCGGTCTGGCATATCGTTAAGCACTATGCAGGGCTAGCCGAATTGGATAGCAAATTAACTGTTCATAGCCTACGCCACAGCTTCGCGAGCCACCTGCTAGACCAAAACGTCGCACTCCCCCATATCCAAGGATTGCTCGGACACCGCAGCCCAGCCACGACAAGCAGGTACGTACACTTCAATAATCGTCAATTAGCGGCAGCTTTAACGAGCGTTAACTTCTAGCTATAAATTGTTGAATAGCTCTTCGACCTTGATGCCCAGCGCCTTAGCTAGTCGGTACATCGTCGTAACAGTTGGCCTACGTAAGCCAGTTTCAATGTTTGCAATTGCTACGCGGTCAACACCTGCAGTATCGGCAAGCCGCTCTTGAGTTAAGCCTTTTTCGCGCCGCAAATCAGCTAGCCGCTTGGCTACGCTATTCAGAAAGGCTTTTTCATCTTGGTGTTCCATTGCCCAAGCATAGGAATAACCCAGATAGGTGGACATAATCATTTGATTACAGAGCCATTATCGTGTTCTAATGTGTGTAATCAAATGATTAAGGAGTTTTAACACCCGTGAAGAAGTGTTCCTCATGCCAAACCGAAATAGATGACAAGGCTAAGAAATGCCCAAACTGTAAATCTGACCAGCGCAATTGGTTCATGAAGCACAAAATCATGTCGACAATTCTCGTTCTCATCGTAATTGGCGTTATTGCCAGCGCGGCTGGTGGTTCCAAGAAAGCCGCAACAAGTGGCACGGGCGGTACAGCACAGCCGCAGACGGCAACAGTTGTTGACGTAAAAGCATTCGGTGACGAATTTGATGCTAACCAGGTCGCCGCTGAGAACAAGTACAAGAACAAGCTCGTACAGTTCACCGCTCCTATTTCGAACATCACAGATACGGGCCTTTCGTTTCAGAACGTAACCTCAAAAGAGTTTTCGACCACTCAAATTAGCTGCAACATCAGCGACAAGAACTCGGTTCTTTCACTAAAGAACGGCGAGAGTGCAACCGTAAAAGGCACGGTGACAGGCCAAACCATTGGCGTTATCGAACTCAACGATTGCTCTATCGTTAAATAGCATAATCAACCAGCAGCATCGGACGTTTAGAAAGGGGATGAAATTGTGGCATTAACGAAGCGACAATACATTTTTACTGCTTGTGCAGTCGCCATACTTGCGTTTGCTGGCTTAGCCTTTAGCGGTCATATACCGTCCTCGCCTTTGCGTACTAGCTATAGCCTCGACAATCCCGCTGCGTCTGGTCCAGATTCACGTGCATTCACGGCTAGCGTAACTAGCCCTACACCAAGTCCGTCTGCTAGCATTGACCAAACCGCACCAGCTCCCGCAGGAGGCATTCTAGGTGCTAAAACGACTCCGAGTAACCCTAACGCTTCGGGCTTACAAGCTGGAAGCGTAATTGTGCCTAACCCAACCCCAACTCCAGCGCCGACACCAGCACCCACCAGCTACACTCGTGAAGAGTTTAAGAACACGAACCCACCTCAGGGGGTTTATTATCTCTGTGGCGACACCTATCAAACGACGACCTGCGACCCTGGCTTGCAGCTCGTCCCCAGTAACCCTGACCCTAATGACACCACAGTTCAGAAGTAGGCACGTCCAAGCGGGACAATAAAGTAATATAGGCCCACCGGCCTTGCTTTCCATCACAGCCCACTCCCGCCAACTAACCTATAGCTTATAGGGTCACAAACAAAAACGCCTACCCCGAAAAAACTAGGTAGCATTTTTCGAAAAGAGCAAAAAATTTTCCCGCATTTTTTTTGAAATTCTACGCAGGTCGAACCTGTTTAAATAGCGAGGTCGAGCGGTAGGTCGCTAATATCTTTTAGGCGCTTACCCTCAACCATGATATTCATTAGCTCAATTGAATCTTCGTTTCCAAGCGACTTGACCGCTTCCATCAACTCATAGAGAGCAAAGTGATAAACGCAATCAATATCGCCAGTACCCAGAGCTAGGGATGAAAGCCGACTAGGCAGCGGTTCGCCGGTAACGACCATGATATGCGGCAAATTGCCTTTGCGGTTGCGGATTAGATTTAACGCCTCAGACCGGCTATTCTGCGCTCTATCCGAACGCATTGTCCATTTGGCAGAAATCGAAGCGTGAAGCAGAGCCTCACCGCCGTTGCTCTTTCGTAAATCTGCCCTCAATGAAACAGAATCATCAACTAATTTTTCGTCGCTATTTATTTCTTCATCGGTTACCAGCTCGCGGGATATAACAATGTCGGGTGTAATTGTGTAGTCGCGTCCAAGGGCAACTGCTAAATCGGGATTGGTCATAGCCGCCTCTTTGAGGGCGATTAAATGCTTGTACTGCTCAAAACCCGCAATACCCTTAACGCTCTTGTTGCCTATTTTTGAGATGGTAAATTCGCCTGGCCGTAGGCTGCCAAGGTGATGGAACGTAGCCTTTACAAAACTCGCGACAATTTCTTCAAATTGACTACCACTTGTTTGCCCTGCAAGCTTCTCGTGTGTTTCAGACACAAGAAATTTAGCAATGTGTCCCGCGATTGCGATACTAGCCCCGTTTCCTTTGTCAGCATTTGAGGCAACCCCGTTCTCATCTATCGACAGGATTGTTTCAAGCAGCCGAGCGTGAAAGTTTTTCCGCTCACGAGCAATTAACACTTGCTCGTCTATGTTAGTCATTGGGACTTTGGGTATTTTCGGCATATTCTCGTCAGGTACTAAAGCGTCAGACATTACTTACTTCCTTTACTGTATTTAGTTTAACTGCACTAGCATCTTCCGACGCGTAGATAGCATCGGCAATCGCTTCTCCAACCGCTCGCGCAACTGGCGGCGGGAAAGCATTACCAATCTGGCGATAGGCGGCAGTTTTGCGACCTGCGAACAGCCATTCGTCAGGAAAGCCCTGAACACGAGCAGCCATCCGAACTGTAAGCTTCGGCAGCCCCTCATGGCCGATTCCTGGAATGTCATCACTAATTCCCTTGCCGTTAACGCCCAACAACTCCCAAGCTGCTTTAGCTCGTGTAGGGCCGAGGTCAGGGCCGCCATGCTTTTTACTTCCGCCAACCAATGTAGGCGCAACTTTGTTAGCGAGCAAACGCCATTCGTCGGCTTTCTCCCAACCTTGGCTTGCCATCAAATCATGCAATGCCTCGCCTACCGTAACTTGCTTCGAATTGCCTATCGGCCATACAAAATACGGGAATATTTCTTTTTTTAGTGCCACCAATATAGCGCGGGGGCGAAGCTGCGGAACCCCAAAATCTGAGGCGTTTAAAAGCTTCCACTCGCCCTGGTAGCCCATCTCATCAAGCTTATCGAGAATCTCTTTTCGATAGTCTATGAATCCTTTCGACATAAGCCCTTTGACGTTTTCGAGTAATACGGCACGAGGGTTTAATTCAGATACGAGGCGTAGGGCTGAGGGGAATAAATCTCTTTCGTCATCTGCGCCGAGCTGTTTTCCTGCAACAGAAAAGGGAGGGCATGGAACGCCGCCAGCAAACAAATCTACTCCCTCATATCCTTTGCCAGACATCTTTTTAACATCTGCAACAACAACATTCCATTCCGGTCTGTTGAGAAGCAATGTTTCGCAGAATTGTGGCTCAATCTCGGCAACTAAAGTATGCTCGAAACCCGCAAGCTCCAAGCCTAGTGCTTGGCCGCCAGCCCCTGCACAAATCTCGATAGATGTTAATTTCTTCCTCTTTGCCATACTCCCCTTGCCTTTCGTTCGATTATACAGAGCATCTATCAGATATGAAATGCCTATGCTTATGTTCGGTATGTGTACGGTATACTATACCACTCGCGCAACAATTGCGAGTCAGTTCAATGACTGATGCCGAGGTTGCCCTCAATCTCTATTCTGAGCCATTTAGGGCCTACTAGAGGGCTTCTAAGCGGGTGGGCGATACTTTACCGGTTGACGGCACAACGAGGCTGTGTGACAGCTCTACACACATTGCACGTTTCAGGCCGTCACTGATAGCGTCACCAAACTCAAAAGTGGGCCTACGGCCGGTAGGCTGTGATTATGTCGAGCCAAGTAACATTACCTAAAGAGAACGCCCCCAAGCTCAATCCAGTTATTGAGCTTGCTCGTCAAGCCGACATGGACGAGGCGGCTATTTGGGATGATTTTATTGAACTTCTGAAATCTATTGATGCGGAGACTCCGCTGGCAAAACTGAACGAATCCACAATTATTGACAGAGACGGTGAGCGTATCGAGCTGTAGGTTGGTTTAAGTGTTAAAATTTTACCATGTTAAGCCAAGAACCAGTAGACCTTACAAAACTTCGTTATGTACTTTATGCCCGTAAATCGACGGATGATAATAACCGCCAGGTTCGGTCTGTTCCCGACCAAATTAGAGATTGCCAGAAACTGGCAGATAGCATGGGGCTACGGGTTGTTAATATTATCCGAGAGAAAAAATCGGCTAAAAAGCCCAAAGAACGAACCGAATTTACGCAGATGCTGCGTGACCTAGAAGCAAAGAAGTACGATGGGATTTTGTGCTGGCATCCAGACCGACTATGCCGCAATATGCTCGAAGGCGGCGAAATCATCAATATGCTTGATGAGGGGGTAATCAAGGATATTAGGTTTCATAGTCATCAATTTAGCAACGATGCCAATGGCAAGATGCTACTCGGTATGTTATTCGTCTTCTCGAAACAATATTCCGACGACCTTTCAGCAAAGGTAAGCCGAGGGGTTCAGGGCAACTTTGTTGAGGGTAAATCATCAGGAACACCAAAATGGGGCTACGACCGCGAAGATACCACAGGGCTTTACGAGCCGAACGATTCATTTGATTTGATTACTGAGGCTTGGAAAAGACGTGCGAGCGGCCAGACGCTTCAGCAAATTTTAGATTTTCTCCTTGAGAGCGGCTATCAACGAGTAACTAAAGATAAGCGCCACCGCATTATCAAGCCAAATATTAACGCGCTGAGCATACTGTTTCGTGACCCGTTCTATTATGGGAAGTTAATCCAGGCAAATCAGGAAGTTGACCTGCGTGAAATATATAACTTTGAAGCGATGATAGATGAGGCGACTTTTAACGCTGTGCAGGTGATTGGTTATGGCAGGACGCAAGATGTCCACCCCAAGAAACGAGCGACTTTCTATCCGCTACATCGCTTTGTTTATTGTGCCATCTGCAATGACCCTAAGCCTATGTCTGTTGGGAAGAATAGAAATGGCAGCGGTCAGCACGTTCTGTCGTATCGTTGCGATAACCCTACCTGCACTCGCAAGCCCAAATCTATGAGGGCGAAAAATATCTTCAGCTCAATATATGTGATGTTAGAACGGTTTGAGCTGTCAGACGATGCCTACGACCGCTACAGCCGCAGTATAGATAGTATGACCGACTCAAAGCTCGTGCGGCTCAAGCAGGACATACTGAGCCGTAGAGGAGCCTTAACGCACATCAAGAGCGAGCTTAGTGAACGAGCTTTGAAAATCGGACTAATTGATACCGACTCACCCACCTATAAAATTAACGAGAAACGTGTGAACGAGCTTGCCTTGCAACAGGGGGAGCTTGAAGATGCGATTAGCAGGATTCAAGAAAAGATTGTCGACCCCCAACGAATCAAGCTAGGCAAAGTTGAGTTTTTGAACTTGGTAAAAAACGCCTCTGCCAAGCTTAAAGCTGGGTCTGCCGTCGAGAAAGACGCACTATGCCGAATTTTGTTCTTGAACGTACGAGTTGATAGCGAAAAAGTGGTCGATTATATCTGGAGGGAGCCTTTTGCTAGTCTCGTAAAAGTAGTTGAATTATCAATTGGTGCGGATGATAGGAATCGAACCTACACGTCTTGCGACACCAGTACCTAAAACTGGCGTGTCTACCATTTCACCACATCCGCAGGCGTTGTGACTTAGCTATTATACCGATGCTGGGGCAAAACATAAGCCTAAGTTTGAGTCTCGGTATGCTAGGCGGCGGGGCGACAGTAAAAACTTAGCGCAGTGTCACCGTAGACTTTGGCTTTCACGAGCTCGGCGGCGGCCAAATGGGGGCTGGTTTGTTTTGAGGTATGCGATACTACCAAGACACCGTCGGCGACCAAAAAACCAATGAGCCGCTCCAGCAGGTCGGGCTCCAGGCTGGCATATGGTGGGTCGGCGATGATGAGATCGTAACGCGGCGTCGGTTCGTTGCCGGGACGCGCCAGCCATGAGGCTAGAGTTACAATGCGCAGGCTATAACCCCAATCGTAGCCGAGCGTTACGGCATTTTGTTCGATAACCCGTCCCACGCGCGCGTTCGCCTCAATGGCCTCGACTTGGGACGCCCCGCGTGAGAGCGCCTCAAACCCCGCCGCGCCACTGCCGGCGTAGACATCGAGTACACTTCTTGCCTCTACTGAGCCATACACATCGAAAATGGCGGCTCGTACTTTGTCGCTTAATGGCCGCGTTCCTGAGGTTGGTGGCTGCAAAAAGCTGTGCCCACGCTGGGCACCAGCAAGGATTTTCATGACTTTTCGGCGGCGGCCGACGCGTCGAGCGCCAGTTCTTCACCCGCTTCTAACACGGCCAAGAGCCAAATCATACCTATAGTACGCGCGGTGAGCGGAGCGATCTGATTTTTGAGGGCGTTAAGGATTTCGGGGCTCCACCCCTGGACATAAAAGCGTTCGTACAAATCCAGCGCGGCAATGTTGCGGGCTTCAGCTTTAAAATATTCCAGCGCACCGAGCTGACGGGCTTTGGCGAGTTCATCGTCGGAGTAGGTGGCGCGAATAGGGTAACTCATAAGCGCCAAGGCAATGCCGCTTTCAAAGTAGAAATGCGTCGACATATGGCCTTTTACACCCCAAACGGCCCAGTATTTTTTGAGCGTAGCGGTAAATCGACTGGTGTCGGCGGCAATGTCATCGAGGGCGTCGCTGGCGGCCTCCGCCACTTTGGCCTCCAAGGGCCAGTGATGGGCCGGAGTGAGGCCATCGCAGATGTAGTGGGCTAACCACGAGGCCTCAAAGGCGCCACGAATACGGTCACCGGCTTGAATTGAACGCACCAAACCCGCGTAGTGGTTGGTAATGTGGAGCGGTACCTCGCCCTTATCATTAATCGGATCATAGAGGTGGCTGGGCTCGTTAACCCCGGGTGACTTAACTTTGAGCCCGTCGGGGCCATTGTAGCCTTCGAAATACACGATGTCTTTGAGCGTCGGAAAACCATGGGTCGGCAAATATCGCGCGATCATGTGAAAAGCGGCGGTGTCAAAACGCTGGTGGATGCCGACGCGGTTGATAACACGATGAGGAGTAACAAAACCTGAGTTCATATCTGAGTACTAGCTTACCATGGACGCGCGTCGCGAACTTATATTTAGCTATTGAATTTTTCAGTTGCTTAGTCGAGCGATGTGACGGCTTTGAGGCCGTTAACACGGGCGGCAATGGCTGGATATTTCGTTAAACTGGCAGGGTCTGCCAAAAATGCTGCCGCCGAATTACGCACTGCCGCCAGCAGCTTGGCATCGCCGATGTCGGCCAGCTGTAAGTCGAGCGTCCCGTGCTGGCGCAGACCATAAATTTGTCCCGGTCCGCGCAGTTCGAGATCGATTTGGGCCAAGCGAAAACCATCGTTGGTTTTTTCCAGGGCCTTAATACGTTCAAGGGTGCCGGGCGATTTGCTTTCGGCGACCAAGAAACAATAGCTGGCGTACTGACCTCGCCCAACGCGGCCACGGAGCTGGTGGAGGGCGGCCAAACCAAAGCGTTCGGCGCCTTCAATGAGCATCACGGCAGCGTTCGGGACATCGATGCCAACTTCGATAACGGTGGTGGCAACCAGAATATCCAGCTCGCCCGACGCAAACGCACCCATAACCTCAGCTTTGTCATCGGCCGACATTTTTCCGTGGACCAGCCCAATTTTGCGGCCTTTAAACGGCCCCTTGCTTAAGCGTTCGTATTCGGCGACGGCCGAACGCGCCATTATTTGTTCGTTGGGCTCAATGAGCGAATAGACAATAAATGCCTGGCGGCCCTCGTCGAGCTGGGCGTTGACGAGCTTGTAGACCTCCGGGCGATTTTTGGGCTCGTAGGCCTTGGTCGTAATGGGCTGCCGACCCGGCGGAACATGTTCGATAATCGACAAATCAAGATCCCCGTACACGGTGAGTTGCAAACTGCGCGGAATCGGCGTGGCCGTCATGCTCAAAAGATGCGGCAAGCGCCCGCTTTTTTGCTTCAGGGCCTGACGCTGGGCGACGCCAAAGCGGTGTTGTTCGTCAATTACCACCAGGCCAAGGTTGGGAAAATCAACTTTACCGGACAATAAGGCCTGCGTTCCTATAACCAGTACCGGAGTTCCTTCGCCGATACGCGCGGTAGCAATTTTTTTGTCGGCAGCCGACTGTTTGCCGAGTAGCGCCACAGCTTCGTATCCCAGGCGCGCCAAGAGCGGCGTCATGCTGGCTAGATGCTGCCGTGCCAAAATTTCGGTCGGCACCATGAGCGCCGTTTGATAACCGGCCGCAATCGCCATCACAATCGCCATGGTAGCTACCACGGTTTTACCTGAGCCAACGTCGCCTTCGAGCAGACGGTTCATCGGCTGCTCGTGTGCTAGATCCTGAAAAATCTCCCAGGCGGCGCGCTTTTGATCGGGGGTAGCCTCAAACGATAGTTCGTCGAGCAAGGCTTTCACCGCCTCAACTTTGAACTCAATGAGCGGCGCTGCCTCGGTCTTGATCTCGTGTTTGATCACGAGGCTTGCCAGTATGAGATACCACAGTTCTTCGAAGGCCAGCCGGTTGCGGGCTTTGGCGAGCATCATCGGGCTGGTTGGGAAATGAATTTCTGCTATGGCTTGGGCATAGGGAATGAGGCCGGCGGAGGCCACGACTTCGGGAGGCAATGGGTCGTCCAGCGTCGCTGCCAGGGGCAGCAAGGGCTCGATGAGTGCACGTAGTTGGCGGCTCGACAAGCCTTCGGTTTGCGGGTAAACCGGCACAATTCGGCCCGTATTACGGCCGGTAAGACCATCGTCGACCACGTCGATAGACGGCGATTGGAGAGCGAGGTCGTTGACTTTGAACTTTAGTTCACCACTCACTAATACGGGTGTGCCCGTCGGAATGGTTTTGGCCAAAAACGCCTGGTTAAACCAAACAGCTTTTACTGTGCCGGTGCCGTCGGTAATAATCGCCTCAGTTATATGGAGTTTGCGCGCGCGGGCATAGCGTCCCGCTACGCGCTCAATGGTGCCGCGAAACGTAACGTTCCCGGGACGCATATTGCGGATAGTGATGATCTGAGAATAATCGTCATAGCGGCGCGGAAAGTGCCGGATAAGATCGCCAGCCGTGCGCAAGCCGAGCCGCTCCAGCTTTTCGGCCATGACCTTACCAACTCCTTTGAGCGACCCAATGGGCCGCTGCTGCCAGTCGTATTCGCTCACCGGTCCCCCTAGGTTACGTGCAATTTGAGGTAGCGGCGCTTCCCTACCTGTAAAATCTGGCCGTCTGTTATGACCGCTTCATTACTAAACTCAACGACGTGATCATCGAGTTTGACGCCGCCTTGATCGATCAACCGACGCGCGTCGGATTTGCTGGAGGCCATACCTGTGGTAACCAGGATGTCTAAGAAATCGGCGGTTGGGTCAACAGTAATGGTCTCGATTGTCTCCGGCCGGCCGCCATCACGAAACTGGTTGTTCCAATCAGCTTCGGCTTTTTCGCTGCTAGCGGGACCATGGTAGATACGCACAATTTCGCGGGCCAGCGAGGCTTTGGCGTCGCGTGGATTCGCGCCGGCCGCCAAGGTTTTGACCAGCTCATCAATAACGACAAGCTCTATTTCAGTGCAAAGTTTATAGTAAGGCGCAATGAGGTTATCAGGGATGCTCATAACTTTGCCGTACATATCGAGCGGCTCGTCGGTGATGGCAATGTAGTTATCGAGGCTTTTCGACATTTTCTTGACGCCGTCGGTACCAACGAGAAGTTCGGTGCAAAAAACGATTTGCGGGCGCTGGCCGAGTTTCTTCTGCAAGTTGCGGCCCGTTACCAGGTTGAACAGCTGATCGGTCCCGCCAAACTCAACGTCAGCCTCGAGTACGACCGAATCGTAAGCCTGCATTAACGGATACAAGAATTCGTGCAGTGACAGTTCCTGCCCGGTCGCCAAACGGTTTTTGAAGTCTTCGCGCTCAATAATCTGAGCCACGCTGAGGTTTGAGGCCAGACTCAAGAGGTCGGCAAAACTTAGTTTTGACAGCCACTCCGAGTTGCGACGGATCTCAACGTTTTTAACATCAAGGATTTGACCCACTTGATCGAGGTAGGTTTTAGCATTGGCGGCAATTTCATCGTCAGTGAGCATGGGGCGGGTTTTGCTGCGGCCCGACGGATCGCCAATTTTGGTCGTGTAGTCGCCAATCAGAAAAATGACGGTGTGGCCGCGGCGTTGTAGTTCACGTAGTTGACGCAGCAAGACTGCGTGACCGATGTGAATATCGGGGCGGGTTGGATCGACACCAAACTTGATGCGCAGCTTGCGGCCGCTCTTAAAGGCATCTTCGAGCTCGGTTCGGCCGATAATTTGATCGACCCCGCGGGATAGTAGTTCGTCATCACTCATATTGGCTTAGTGTAGCAGATCGGGCTGGGTTTACTCCAGGCAGTTAGAGCGGCTTTTTCTCGTACCACACCAGATCTTCGCCCTTGGTAAAGCCATGAGCTTGAAGCAACTGCTGAATGCGCTCGTTCGTTGGCTGCGTGAGCCCATAGGCCCAATCGAGACCCAGCAGATGAGCGCGACTGAGGGTTTCTTCAAGCAAAGCTTTGGCAATACCTTGCCCGCGCCATTTTGGGTCAACGACGATATCGGACAAATACAGCATGCGCGTGGGCGCGTGGACCCAGGTTAACTGGACTCCCACCACTTGGCCGTCGGCGTCTGCCACCAGGAGGATATCCTGCCCTGCGTCTACCCAACTTTGCAGCCTCGACTCGCCCCACCACAGCGATTGATCACTGACGGCTAATTCGCCGACGTTTTGACCAAGCGCTACTACAGCGGCAACGTCTGTGCTGGTCATACCACGAATAGTCATGGGGTTATTATATGACCTGCACGCCATACGTCATATAGAGCATGAACAGGCCCCACAAAACTTCGGTGGCAATGCCGTAAGGTGATTCGCTCCACTGAATATTGTGATGCAAGGCCTTAAAACGCGGGAAAAAGCGTCGTTTGAAGAAAATTTCAGGTAAATACAACAGGTCGGGGGCCACTGCACCCAGCCAGCCACAGGCAATTTGGACGCGGCGCGCGGGAAAGGCGTATAAGCCGAGTCCGAGCATGGTAAGAGCCCCAGCAAAATCTAAGCTTCCCATGAGAAAATTTACCGGCGTCTTAAAAAACGACCAGCCTGGAATGTCAGGGCCTTTTACTTTATAGGTGAGAAACGGCCTGGGGACCCAGGCAGCGTGGGGTGTCGAATCAAGCAAGAGGTGAGACGCTACACCAGCAGGCAACACGATCAGCGGCGATTCGATGACCGTGCCAAGCCAAACGCCGGTAAGGGCGTGATTTGTTAGTAACATGAAATAAGCATAACAGCTGTCTTGAGAAGGCGTCGACTGTTATAATAAAGTCCGTAATTATCTTTGAGGGATCATGCCAACTAGCTCGCGACGAGTCGCAAAACGCAAGCCCGCCAAACCAATCTCAACGCCCACTGATCGTACCCCTGGCCTCAAAGGCCACCTCAAACGTTTTTTTATGTCCTTTACCCCAAGCCGCTTTAAGGCCTACTGGCTGTCACGTGCTGGTATGGCTCGGGTGGGAAAGATTATTGGTGTCGGTGCACTGTTCGTGGTGCTCGTATTTTTGTGGTACGCCAAAGATTTGCCGAGCCCGTCAAAAATTAACGCACAAATTGGACTTACTACCACTTTTTATGCTCGAGATGAGCTCACAAACCCTGGCCACGGCACCAAACTTTACGAGGTTCATGGGAATGAGCAGCGTGTTGTTATCAACTTTGATCAAATGCCCGATAGCCTCAAGCATGCCACTGTCGCAGTTGAGGACCGTAATTTTTACAAAGAGGGTGCCTTTAGCTTTATCAGCATTTTCCGTGCCACGCTTACTGACCTTATTCATCATGGAGCTTACCAGGGTGGTTCAACTATCACGCAGCAGTATGTAAAAAACTCGCTGCTCACCAACGACCGCTCGATTTCGCGCAAAATTAAAGAGCTCATTTTGTCGGTGGAAATTAGCCAGTTCTACTCGAAAGACGACATACTGAAGCTCTATCTCAACGAAATTCCTTATGGCAACGGCGCTTACGGTGTCGAGGCAGCTTGTCGCACCTACTTTAGTAAGGCTCCAGCCAACTACGGTACGCAAAATTGTGCTCAGCACCTCAACCTTGGCCAGTCGGCACTGCTGGCCGCCATCCCCAATGCACCGTCATACTACAGCCCTTATGGCGAACACAAAGCCGACCTCATTGCTCGTCAGAACGACATTCTGGACAAGATGGCCGCCCAAGGCTACATCACCCAAGCGCAGGCTGATGGTTCCAAGTGGACGCTGGCTCAGCTCGACACCTCAACCGCTGGTAACGCGACACGGCAAATCAACCAGTCGGCGGCCTTCTTCACTGCCGTCACGGCACCTAACTTTGTCTTTACCGTTCAAGATCAGCTTGAAGCCCAATACGGTGCCAGCACGGTGGAATCGGGAGGCTGGAAAGTTATTACCACGCTCGACCCCAACCTACAAAAATGTGCCGAGTTATCAGTCTATAATCCCGGTAATGATACGTGTACGCCAGATGGCAAAACCGCCTTTAATCCGAACAAAAATGATGTCAACTATAAAAACTTAACGGCTCTTGGCGGTTCAAACGCAGCTCTCGTAGCGGCAGACCCCAAAACAGGCCAGGTCCTGAGTATGGTGGGATCGTATTCATTCACTCAAGATCAAAACAACGTCGCGACGCTGAAGCGACCACCAGGATCGAGCTTTAAGCCCTATGTTTACGCGACTTTATTTGAAAAAAATATGACAGCTGGTTGCACGAGTAACACGGCCGCCTGCGATACTTACGGCGCTGGCAGTATCCTTAACGACACCATTGCTGAAGGTGACTCATTTAGCTCTACCTACCACCCGCGTGACTTTGGCGGTGGCGTCGAAGTTGGTGGGCCCGTAACTATTCGCACGGCCCTCAATGGCTCGCTCAACATCCCCGCGGTCCAAGCCCTCAAACTGGCTGGAACAACTGCCTCTATCGCCACGGCGCATAGCCTAGGAATTACCACTACCATCCCCGATAATGACCTGAGTATTGTGCTGGGTGACGGCGATGTGAAGCTGGCCGATCACGTCAACGCCTATGAGAGTTTTGCTAACGGCGGGGTGCATTATGCCCCAACGATGGTACTTAAGATTACCGACGCTAAGGGCAATACCATTGAAGATGACACTAAACCCAAGACTCCCAAGAAAGTGCTCGACCCTCAAGCGGCCTATCTCATTGCCAACATTCTGAGCGACTCAACCGCGCGTCAGTATGTCTTCGGTAGTTTGCTGCAAATCCCAGGCCACGTTGGTGGCAGTCAGGCCGGTCAGGGTGTAGCCGTAAAAACTGGTACCACCACTGATGTTCGCGACGCCTGGACGATTGGCTTTTCGCCTTCAATTGTGGCAGGCGTTTGGGCGGGCAATGACAATAACGGGCCGATGTCAGACCAAGCCGTTAACATTTCTGGGCCAATCTGGACTGGGTTTATGACGGCTGCGCTGATGGGCAAGCCGATGGAGACCTTTGCCAAACCCGACGGACTGCAATATTTGCCCTTACCTGGACCAGCCTTAAAATCGACCTCACCCAACGACTACTTCCCCAAGTGGTACAAGGCGATCGTGCGTAAGATGGTTAATATTGATAAAGTCTCGGGCAAGCTGGCCACCAGCTGTACGCCGCCGCTGGCCATTCAGAACGTACTGGATACCGGTATTACTGATAGTGACGATGTCCACAGTTGTAATGACACCCAGCCGACCGTTCAGCTGTCGGGCCTCACGGGCGGTGGCCCCTACAACTTTACGGCCACCGTGGCGCTCGGCACGTTTGGAACCAGCAAGCCTGGGATTGGAACTGCCCAACTGGTAGTAACGTTTAATGACCAGATTGTATCAACTCAAGACATATCGGCTTCGGGTAGCTACAACATTAGCTATACGCCGCCCAGCGACGGAACCTATATTGTGAAGGCAACGATCACCGATACGGGCTTGTATCAGGGCAGTGACCAGAAAACGGTGGTAGCGGGTGCAACTAGCTCGAGCTTTAAAGGACTGACACCAAACTCGAGCAGTAGTCCGCCTGCTGGTAGCGTCGTCTTTAGCTGGACCGATGACAGTAAGGGGGCATACCAACTATTTGTCGACGGCAGTCCTAAAGGCGCACCTACCAACGGCACCGTCGAGTCGGCGCAGGTGCTTACCAAAAACGTCACGCATCATTGGTATGTTACCGATAGCGCCGGTAATTCGACCGCTCCTATCGCGTTTACGGTTCAGTAGTCTGCCGAGTAGTAATCAAAAACCCCCAGCTCAGGCTGGGGGTTTTTGATTAGCGCGAGTACTAGTCGCGGTCGGTGGTGTCGTCGCTCGTAGCGGCAATAATACTGTCCTCAAGCCGGCCGGTCGGTGACACAGGTCCGCGTCCACGGCCGCCGCGGCGTCCACGTGAACGGCCCGGCTTCGTAGGAGCGTCGGCGCCCTCGGCCGCAACCGTGGCCATGGGCGCCATGGCAGCGTCCAACATAGCTTCAGGCGCTGCTTCATGTGCATCATGCTTATCTTGTTTGCCGGCCTTAGACGACGCTCCTGAACCAACCGGAACGCGGGGCACGGCAAAGATCATTTTGCCCGCCACGGTTTGGAATACGCGCGTAACTTCAGTGGAAACTTCTTGTCCCATCAGCTTATCGCCATCTTCAACCACTATCATGGTGCCGTCAGCTAAATAGCCGACGCCTTGGCTGCGTTCTTTACCTGGCTGCACGATCCGGACCGTGAGCTCTTCGCCGGGTAACACGACCGGGCGAATGGCATTGGATAATTCGTTAACATTAAGTACTCGTACCCCCTGAATGGCAGCGACACGGTTGAGATTGTAGTCGGTCGTCAGAACATTGATTTCGTGACGCTGAGCGAGGGCTACAAGCTTGGCATCCACCTCTTTGATGGTTGAAACATCTTCATCGGTCACTTCCACTGTAATTCCGGGCGTTTCGCGCAAGCGGTTCAAGACTTCGAGTCCGCGACGGCCACGGCCTCGGCGCATGGCGTCGTCGGAGTCGGCAATGTTTTGGAGCTCGGCTAGGACAAAGCGAGGTACCACGAGGCGGCCGGGAATAAAGCCAGCGTGGGCGATATCGGCGATACGGCCATCGATAATCGCGGAAGTGTCGACCAAAATGCCTGGCATGGAAGCGTCATCAATAATCGGCTCCGTGGTAACGTCGGCCATGGTCATAGCGGTAGCAGTCGTACTTGCTGAGTTGTCTGGTGACGAGGGGCGGGGAGCACCATCTCGCTGAATCACGCGATGGGCGAGGATGGTTCCGATAAACACGGCGGCAGTGATAACTATGAATTGGAGGATTAATAAAATGGGGTATGCGAACAATTAAGTATCCCTTCGGTTAATAACTGGATCTTTTGATGGGTTGAGTAAGCGAACGGCATCGGCAACCGTGGCAACACCTTGGATGCCGGCCGCAGTACCGAATTTGGGACCAATAGCACGACTTAGACCGAGACGCTTGGCTTCGGTAAGGCGTTTGGCAACTTGATTGACTGAGCGAATTTCGCCATTAAGGCCAACTTCGCCAAAGGCGACCAGATCACCGGGGACCGCAACGTCGCTGTGAGCGGAGGCGATTGATAGAATAATTGCTAAATCGGCGGCCGGCTCAGTAATGCGAAGTCCGCCTACTACGTTAACATAAATGTCAGCAGAGCTCAAGTTGAGGCCAGCCCGTTTTGTAAGAACGGCTACCAATAAATTGAGCCGGTTGAGGTCAAAACCAACGGCGGTGCGTTTGGGATAACCAAAACTTGTAGGAACCACCAGCGCTTGCACTTCGACCAATAAGGGCCGGGTGCCTTCTAACGTTGCTAGTACTACCGACCCGGGGCCAGGTTGGCGCTCGGCTAGCAATGACGCCGAAGGGTTGGGCACGGGGATAAGGCCAGAATCAACCATTTCAAAGATACCGACCTCACTGGTCGAACCAAAGCGGTTTTTAATCCCCCGTAACGCCTTAAAGGCCCCATACCGGTCGCCTTCCAGATACAACACCACATCGACGAGGTGCTCGAGAATTTTGGGGCCGGCAATGGTCCCGTCCTTGGTGACATGCCCAATAATGAGCAGCGAAATATGGCGCCCTTTGGCCACGCTTTGCAGCGCCTGCGAGCTGGCGGTAATCTGACCAACGGTACCGGGGGCGCCCGTGAGTATGTCAACGGCCATGGTTTGAATGGAGTCGATAATAACGAGATCGTACTGGCCGCCCGTAATAGTGGCGATAATGCTGTCGACGCTGGTTTCGGACAATAAGTCCAAACCATCAGCCGCCAATTTGAGGCGGTCGGCGCGGAGTTTAATTTGAGACGTGCTCTCTTCACCCGAAACATACAAGACATGCTTTGACTGAGCCAGGGCCGCCGCAATTTGAAGTACGAGGGTCGATTTACCGATACCGGGATCGCCCGAGAGCAAAATAACGGATCCTGGTACAATGCCGCCGCCCAGTACCTGGTCGACTTCATCGAGGCCCGAAGGGAATCTCGGCCTATCCCCCGCTTTTATGCTATCGAGGCGTTCAGTACGCACGGCCGAGGCAGCGACGGTTTTGCCGGCTTTGATGCTTGGTGCGGCGGCTTCTTCGAGCAGGCTGTTCCAAGCACCACAGCTTTCGCACTTGCCTACCCAACGGGAATAGCTAGCGCCGCAATTTTGGCAACTAAAATGAGTGGTAGATTTCGCCATTAGATCTATTGTAGCAGACACCGAACATAAGGCGTACAATTGAGTTGTCCTGCGCGGCATTCTTGCAGGCATTATATCACAGTAACACAATAAAAATAAGTATTGTCAAATACAGGTAGCCTCGATATGATTACCTACATATGAAAACTATGTCGACATTTATCCATTCTTTTCGTCTCATTACGAGCAATTTTGGCCGAGTACTCAAGATGGCGTGGCAGGTATCGCCATGGATGTACATTGTCCAGTTTCTCATTCAAGCCATTACCGGACTCATTCCGCTGTTAACCGCGTTCTTAGCGGGTGCGGTTGTAAACAGCTTGGCGAAAGCTTTAGCTGAGCACAATTCTAACCTTACGCCGCTTTACTGGCTGGTTGGTGGTTTGGCGCTAGCGCAGCTCGTATTGAACCAGCTGGCTTATCTCGACTCATACCTTGATAGTATTTATGCGCTCAAATTTGACGGTTTCATTTGGGAAAATTTGTTGCACCAATATACCCGACTCGACCAGACATATTATGATGACGCGGCCTTCAATGACAAATTTAATAAGATTGTTCAGAACGCCTTTGCAATGAGGAATCTATCGAGCCAATCTCAAAATCTATTTGGAAGCACGGTCCAACTGATTGCTGCCGCGGCAGCTTTGTGGACGCTGTCGCCGTGGCTTGTGCCGGTTATTTTGATTACCCTTGCGCCGGTGATGATTATTGAAGCGACAGCCAATGTTCGGCAATGGCACTATTACGATCGAAACGGCGAAGATTTCCGCATGCAGGTCTATCTACGTAATTCGCTAACAGATAATACTAAAATTCGAGAGATTAAGCTTTACGGCATTAGCGGGTGGCTTACCGATCGATGGCGCAAACATTTCGAAATTGCGCGACGAGGCCAGGCCGAGATCCGCCAAAAAGCGCAGCGCCAGCTGGGAGTTGCCGGTATTCTGGACGCCGGCGTACAACTAGGTATCCAAATTTGGCTCATCAACCTCGTGGTTAGCCGAGGACTCGCAGGCATTGGGCAGTTTGTGTTTTATCGCCAGGTAGTCCAAAACTTCGCGTCGGCTGGCGCTGCGGCCACACGAATGCTGCAGCTGATGCAGGCAAATTCACTGTATGTGGACGATTATTTTGACTTCATGTCCCTGGAGCCTCGTCTGGTGCAGCCGATTTCTCCCCGATCGATCCAGGCGCAAGGGGCGCCGACGGTTGTGTTCGAGAATGTGTCGTTTAAGTACCCCAATGCCAAGCAGTGGGCACTGCGTCATCTAAGCTTGGAGGTCACGCCTGGTGAGGACGTAGCGCTGATCGGTGAGAACGGCGCTGGTAAAACCACATTCGTCAAACTGCTCATGCGACTCTACGACCCAACTGAGGGACGAATCCTAATTGATGGGGTCGATATTCGAGAGATCGATTTGGAAGATTGGAATAGCCGTATCGGCGTTCTTTTTCAAGATTTTAATAAGTATGGACCGTTAACTCTCGGTGAGAATATCCAAACGGGTAAGGTTTCGCGTCCAGCAGTGCCGGCCGAACTCGATAAGGCGGTTGAGCAGGCTGGGGGTGACAACTTCCGTTCTGGCCTTGCTAATGGCCTCGACCAAATCTTAACTAATGCCTTCAAAGGAGGCGTCGACCTCAGCGGCGGCCAATGGCAGCGGGTAGCGTTGGCGCGGGCGTTTTACCGTGACGCGCCCATTTTGGTGCTCGACGAACCGACTTCGGCCATTGATGCTAAAGGCGAATATGAGATTTTTCAGCAGATTAAGCGGGTGCAAGCCAGTAAAACCACGATTATCATTTCGCACCGGTTTAGTACCGTCCGTAACGCTCATCGCATCATTGTGCTTGAAAAAGGTCGGGTAACTGAATCGGGCAGCCACGACGAGTTGATGAAGCTAGCTGGCCGCTACCGCGAATTGTTCGAGCTGCAGGCCGCAGGTTACCGATAATGACGGCGGCTGATGTGAAGCAGGCTGAAGAAGCTTTAATAGAGCTTGACCCCAAGCTGGGGGAGGTCATAATTCGTCAGCGGCCGTTAGCACCCCGCGATCGCGGCGGTTATTTTGAATCGCTATGTCGATCCATTATTGGTCAGCAAGTGTCAGTGGCGTCGGCCAGCGCCATTTACGGCCGCTTGGCGGTGGTGACAAGTCTCGACCCCATCAACGTTGCAGCGTTGGATGAGGCGGCAATGAAAACCATCGGCTTGTCGCGGCAAAAACTCAGCTACTTAGTTGATTTAGCCGTCCATTTTGTAGACCAACCCGATATCTATGATCATCTTGAAACAAGCGGCGATGACGAGGCGATAGACGAGCTCACGGCCATCAAAGGCATTGGCGTGTGGACGGCGCAAATGTTTCTCATGTTTACGCTGGGACGAGCGGACGTGTTTGCACCCGACGATGTTGGGCTGCAAAACGCCATGAAGCGCCTGTACGGCTGGGAAGTGCTGCCCAAAAAGGCGGAACTCACTGAGTTTGCGTTACGTTGGGCGCCGCATCGCACCACCGCGAGCTTGCATTTATGGGCCTCGCTCAACAACGCGCCAAATATTACTTGACTTTATAGCATAACTAGTATACAATGTAGTAATCACCTTGGAAAGCCAAGATCAGCCAGAAAAAGAAAGTCTGGAAGCTGACCCTAAGGGGCATCGTTCCTCCTGGTCATCCGGACCCGATTTCGGCTTCCGAGGAGGCCGGCGATCCGCCCAACGATGTCGACGGCGAAGACTTCTGTTGGGACGCCCCGCCTATGGCCATGTTGTCCGGTCATCCCGGTGAGACCGGCGATGCCCGGTCACACGTAGAGCCCGACGCCAAGTTCTCCGAAGGCCCGTGGGGACGTCCGGGCGAATACGCTGATCCTGTGACGTACGCACGCCTCAACCGTCTCCCGACGCCGGCTTCAGAGACGTCTGCCACTACCCACCAAGGTCCCGCTGACCGCGACCCCAACCCCTACGTCCCGGGCCCAGGCCCGAGATCGCACCGTGCGGGTTCAACCCCGCAGAACTGCTAGTCCTTGCTCGACCCGACCGTCACTGCCAGTGGCGGTCGGGGCACTACCCTAGTTTCCAACTTCGTTGGAGATTGAGATGGTGATTACAAAAAACTCTCCTGTTGGAGAGTTTTTTGTTTGGGCCTGGGGTGTTTATTCCGTGATCGTCTCGACTTCGTCAGCTAAGGCTTTGGTACGTTTGCCGGCTGTAAGCACGAGCTCGTCCCCTCGGCGCGTTAGGTTGATATTATCGCCTTCGGTAAAGCGGCCATCGAGCAGACCCATTGCCAAAGGATCTTCAATGAGATCTTGGACCGCGCGACGCATCGGCCTGGCACCTTGTTCGACGTCATAACCACGCTCCATCAGCAAAGCTTTGGCAGTAGCACTGACCTTGAGCTTGAGCGACTGCTCGGCAATACGCTTGGCCAGTTCGGCCAGCTGCAAATTGAGTACTTTCTTGATGTCGTTTTGGCTGAGAGATTTGAACACCACAATGTTGTCGATACGATTGAGGAACTCGGGACGGAAGCTCTTTTTAAGCTCGCCGAGGACTTTCTCTTTCACGCGAATATGCGTGGCATCAAGCTGCTTCTCTTCGGCCGGGGTTTCGGTTTTGAAGCCAATGGTTGCCTCACGGTGCATTTCGGAGGCGCCAACGTTGCTGGTCATAATGACGACCGTGTTGGTGAAGTCGACTTTGCGGCCTTTGGCATCGGTAACCTGACCATCCTCGAGAATTTGCAGGAGCATATTGAAGACGTCCGGGTGAGCTTTTTCTATTTCATCGAACAATATGAGACTAAAAGGCTTGCGGCGTACTTGTTCGGTGAGCTGACCGCCATCGTCATAACCAACGTAGCCGGCGGGTGCGCCCACGAGCCTAGCCACATTGTGCTTTTCCATAAACTCCGACATGTCGATTTTGATGATCGCGTCGCGATTGTGGAACAACTCTTCGGCGAGTTGTCGCGCGAGCTCGGTCTTACCAACACCAGTTGGGCCCAAGAAGATAAATGAACCTATGGGGCGTCTAGAGTCAGAGATACCGGTGCGAGAGCGGCGAATCGAGCGAGCAATGACTTCCACAGCCTCATCTTGACCAACCACATGGTATTTCAGTGAATCGGCTAATTTGAGCAGGCTTTCGACGTCGGTTTTGACCAGACGGTTAAGCGGAATACCCGTCATAAGCGCGACGACGCTAGCAATATCTTCGGCACCAATTTTGACTGAACTATCTTCGCCGGCCTTGAGCTTGAGCTGACTGAGGCGGTTGGCAATAACGCTTTCGCGGGTTTTGAGGCGCGCGGCCAGCTCAAAGTCTTGATCGAATACGGCGTTTTCGATGTCGTCGCGAATTTCGGTGAGCTGCTTTTGCAAACCACGAGCCGGCTTGGGGCTGCCGCCGCGCTTAATGCGAGCCAGCGAAGCTGCTTCGTCAACCAGGTCGATGGCTTTATCAGGCAAGAAGCGGTCGGCCACATAGCGTTTAGCAAGTTTAGCCGCGGCCTCAATGGCCTCATCGGTGATTTCGACGTGGTGGTGCTCTTCGTACTTGGGCCGTAAACCTTGCAGTACTTCGATCGTTTCTTCAACGGTAGCTTCGGGAACCTGAATGGGTTGGAATCGACGCTCCAAGGCGGCATCTTTTTCGATGTGCTTGCGATACTCTTCGAGCGTAGTGGCGCCGACTACTTGGATTTCACCGCGGCCGAGAGCCGGCTTTAAGATGTTGGCAGCGTCGATGGCGCCTTCGGCAGCACCCGCGCCAACTACGGTGTGGAGCTCATCGATAAAGAGAATAACGTCGGGCGAAGCTTTGGCCTCATCGAGAATCTTTTTGAGGCGCTCTTCGAACTCTCCGCGATACTTGGTGCCCGCGATAACCGAGGCTAAATCAAGCATCACCAGACGCTTGTTGTGCAAGGTTTCCGGAACATCATCGCCAGCAATTTTTTGTGCGAGGCCTTCGGCGACGGCGGTTTTACCAACGCCCGGCTCACCAATGAGAACGGGGTTATTCTTGGTACGGCGACCCAAAATTGAGATGACGCGGCCAATTTGAATCTCGCGGCCAACTACCGGGTCCAACTGGTCGGCGCGAGCCTTGGCAGTGAGATCGATACCAAAATGATCGAGTGCGGGAGTTTTACTTTTGCCGCCATTCTTGGTGCGGGTGGCCGTAGCGGTGCGCTCATCATCGGCATAAAAGTACTGCTGGTTCGATAAATAGTTTTCAAGCTCGGTGCGAATAGCGACCGGGTCGACCTGTAAATCGTTTTTAAGCAGGCTGATGGCGCGGGCACTCTTTTCGCTTAAAATTGCATACAAAATGTGCTCGGTGCCACAATAGGGCTGACCAAACTCTTTCGCTACCCGCATCGAGTAAGTGAGCGTACGCTTGGCGGTTTCGGAGGCACCCTTGTATGAACCGGAGCCAAGTTGCTGACTAAAGCTTAAGACGAGTTGCGCTTTTTCAAACGTCACACCGGCGCTGGCGAGCATTTTGGCGCCAATGGAACCGTCCTGCTGCAACACGCCTAGCAGTATATGCTCGGTGCCAACATAGCTCGAGCCCATTTGGCTAGCGATAGTTTCCGCATTCTCAAGGCTTTTGCGAGCGTTATCAGTGAACCGATCAAATTGTGAATTTAAATCTGCCAAAGTGTCCCCTGCCTTCCTACTTCAATAATCCCATATCGGCGGCTCAGGTTCTAGGTGAAATCTGTAATAAGCCGCGCCGAGAACTAAACTAAGTATAGCACTTCTGGCACTCGGATCAAGTGAGTGCTAATTATTGTCTTCGCCAGAGAATCTTACCGATTGCGGTGTCATCGAACCGATAGGTAAACCCGGGCTCAAGCATATTGTTGCACTTATGGTTGATGATAAAGGACAAGTGCTAACTCGAGGGGATCGACCAAACAAAAACCCCGCCGGAGCGGAGATTTTTGCAACCTGATGAAATTATTTGGCGGGCTCTTCAGCGTCGCCTTCGGGCTCTTTACCGCTAAGCGCATCGGTCTGGCCGTCAGTGGCCTGCTCGTCCATTGAAGGATCAATACCTTCGGCGGGATCGCCGACTACGCCAGAGTTGATGGCGTCAATAACGCTGTCTTCCTGGCCTTCGGTAGCATCATCAACCGTGGCCGCAGCTTCAGCTACCGCTTCAACGTGCGATTCGTCGGCCGAGACAATGTCGATGTTCCAGTTGGTGAGTTTGGCAGCCAAACGGACGTTTTGTCCCTGCTTACCAATGGCCAAGCTCAGCTGATCTTCCGGTACCCGCACAATGGCTTTGCCTTCGGCCTCGTGGAGCTCGACTTTGATGACTTTGGTTGGTGATAAGGCGTTAGCGATATACTCTTCAACATTTTCCGCGTAAGGAATAATGTCGATTTTTTCTTCGCCGAGATCGCTCATAACTGCCTGGACACGTGAGCCGCGACCACCGACAAAGGTACCAACGGCGTCAACACCGGCAGCATTGCTTTTAACTGCCACTTTGGAACGAACACCGGCTTCGCGGGCAATACCAGCGATTTCAACGGTACCAGCCTCGAGCTCCGGAACTTCCAGTTCAAACAGGTGCTTCACCATGTTGGCGTGAGCGCGCGAGAGGACAATCTGCGGGCCGCGAGCGGTCTGCTCAACCCGTACGACATAGACTTTAAGACGCTGACCAGTGTAGTAACGCTCACCCGGGATTTGCTCTGAGGCGAATAAGACGCCAGTAGCTTTGCCAAGGTCCACGTAGACGAGGTTGCCTTCGACGCGTTGGACTGACCCGTTGAGCACTATCCCCTCTTTGTCTTTGTATTCGGTGAAGACAATTTCGCGCTCGGCTTCACGCAGACGCTGGATGATAACCTGCTTAGCGGTTTGAGCAGCCACACGGCCAAAGTCTTCGGGGAAAACTTCGAGCTCGACCATGTAGGCAGGGGTGCCTTCATCAACTACTTCGCCGGTTTCGTCGTCGGTGGTTGGCGCAACGACGTCGATAACGACAGCCTTCTTATCGAGTTTTTTGGCTTCAGTTACACCGATTTCCAGGTGGTCGTTTTGAATGTCATCATCATCGACGACGGCTTTTTTGACATACAGATGAACGTCACCGGTCTCTTGATCGAGTTCGGCGCGGGCCTCTTGGTCTTTGTCGGAGTAGTCTTTTTTATAGGCAGCGGCTAAAGCGGCTTCGACTGTTTCAACGACCACGTCGCGGGGGAGGTTTTTCTCCTCAGCGAGTAAATTGATGGCGGGTAAAAAGTTGGGCATGTCAGTCATAGGTTTGATCCTTATTGTTATTCAGTTGTGCAAAAAATTAGCGGCCATTGGCCGATCTGCATCCATTTTAGCTAACTTTAGCTATTCGCGCAAACCAGGATGTGCGAGATTCGTTACGCTTGTTAGCATGCAGGCGAGCGCCTAAACTAAGAACGTTATAGGAGACGCCACATGTCAGTCGCAGATGAGATTACGCCAACCATAAAACCCGGTGATGATTTTAACCGTTACGTAAACCAGCGCTGGCTCGAGGCCAACCCAATCCCGGCCAATAAGGCCCGTTACGGCGCTTTTGGCGAGCTGACCGACCAAAACATGGAGCGGCTCAAAGGCTTGTTGGAACAGCCTAGCGTAAGTGATGAGGCGGCCAACTTGACGCTTCTAAAAAGCTACTACCGAACGGCTATGGATGAAGCGGACATCGAGCAATATTCACCTAAAATTGTGGCGGATGTTGCGTCCGAAGTGGCTGCATTGAGCGACGCTGCATCAATTTTAGATTACATTACCAAGATTCATGCGTCCGGCCAGGAGCTGCTCTGGACACCGTTTGTCGACCTCGACGACAAAGACAGTCGGCGCTATGTCTTGCGCTTTGCTCAAGGCGGCTTGGGGCTGCCTGACCGCGATTATTACCTCGAGGATAGCGAACGCTTTACGGAAATCCTGGCCAAATACCAAGCTTTCCTTACGTCCCTGTTTGAGCTGCTGGGCCAAGATGACGCCCAGGGGCGGGCGAAGGGTGTGATCCAGCTTGAGACTTCGCTCGCGGAGGCTTCGATGACCGCAACTGAGCGGCGTGACCCTGATGCTACCTATAATCTATTCACGCCCGATAGCTTGGCTGCAGCGTATCCAAGGGTTAACTGGACCCAGTACTTTGCGGCGCAAGGTTTTGGCGAGGCGCGTGAAGTCTGTATCTCGCAGACCGCGTTTCTCACGGCCGCTCTCGATTTAACCGCCGCGACTGCGGTGAGTATTTGGCAAGATTATCTCCTGGTGCATACGCTGTTGCCGATTATGAACAAACTTGGGCGTGCGTTTGAAGACCTCGCCTTCGATTTTTATGGGCGTACGCTGCGCGGGGCAACCGAAATGGAGCCACGCTACCGCCGCATCATCGGGGCACTCATGCAGATCTTGCCTGAGCCAACCGGCCAATTGTTTGTTGAGACTTATTTTGATGAAAGTGCCAAAGCGACAATATATGATCTGGTGACACATCTGCAGGCAGCCTTTAAGGTTCGCCTGGCTAATTTGCCCTGGATGAGCGATGAGACCAAAGCAAAGGCTGCAGCCAAGCTGGCAACATTTTTACCGTTGCTCGGTTACCCAGACAAATGGCGCGCTTACGACGGCGTGAACTTAACCGGCAGCTATGTAACCGATGCGAGAGCGCTTGAGCGCTTTGAGTGGCAGCGCGTCGTTAACCGCATCGACCAACCAGTTGATCGCCGCGAGTGGCTGATGTCGCCGGTGCTGGTGAACGCCTATTATTGGCCCAACACCAACGGCATAACCTTCCCCGCCGGGATCTTGCAGCCGCCGTTTTTTGACGCCGGCGGTGACTTTGCGGCCAACTACGGCTCAATCGGGGGCATTATCGGCCACGAATTGACGCATGGTTTTGACGATGAAGGCTCCAAATTTGATCCTGATGGAAACTTAAAATCCTGGTGGACCGAAGCCGACCGCAAAGCTTTTGAAGAGCGCGCGGCTCGTCTGGTGGCGCAATATAATAGCTACGAAGTGAACGGTCGCCACGTTAACGGCGAGTTGACGCTGGGTGAAAATATTGCCGACCTCGGCGGTATCCAAGTCGCTTATGACGCCTTGCAAGCCAAGTTGGCGGAACTGGGCAAGAAAGACAAAGTCGATGGTCTTACTCCCGAGCAACGCTTCTTCGCCGGTTACGCCATTAGTTGGCGCGAAAATATTCGTCCGGAGCTTAGCTTGCAGTATTTGGTGTCCGATCCTCATTCACCTGACCAGTTCCGCACCAACGGGATTGTGCGCAACTTGGACGCGTTTTATGACGCTTTTGGCGTTGAAGCGGGCGACAAACTCTACCTGGCGCCGGATGAGCGCGTCCGCATTTGGTAGTTACAAGCCGGCGGCATTTGGCAGCCAATCAAACTCCGGAGAAGCTAAATCGCCGATCACGCTGATGACGTCGATTTGATACGCGCCGGAGTAATGATGCTGATGACACCAGGCGAGGGCAGCACGCGTTAAGCGAGTTTGTTTGGCGGCCGTTATGGAGTCGAGTCCACCGCCGTAACCTGGATCCGACCGATATTTTACTGCCACGAAGTGCACAACTTCGCCGCCGCTAGCGATGAGATCAAGCTCACAGTAACGCGTGCGCCAATTGCGTTCGATAATTTCGAGGTCACGAGATTCGAGAAAACGAGCTGCCAAGGTGACAGCTTGCTGACCGCGTTCGGCGCTAGACATACTGGCTCAAAGGTTTATAGCTCAGCCGGTGAATAGGCGTTGGCCCGTGACTCGCCAGTGCCTGGCGATGGGCCACGGTGCCGTAACCTACATGAGCAGCGAAGCCGTATCCGGGATGCGTTTTCTCGGCTTCGGCCATATAAGTATCTCGTGCTACTTTGGCAATAATTGAGCCCGCAGCCACCGGCGGGACTAAACTGTCGGCTTTGACTATGGCTACGGCGTCATGCGTAGGAGCGAGATAGTTCCATTTGCCATCGAGAATAATTATGGGCGGCGCTGCCAGACTGAAGCCAGATTTTGTAATGCCAGTTATGGCGCGGCGACCGCTTTCGGCTACCGCCCAACTGAGGCCAAACTCGTCAACTTCAGCCGGCCAGACCCAGCCGAGGCCGTAAGCCACGGCTTGCGCGCGGATCTGTACGTCGAGCTCGAGGCGACGTTTTGCCGGCACCAACTTCGAATCGTTAAGGCCGTCGATTATGAGACCGGGCCGTAAAATGACCGCACCGGCCACCACCGGTCCCGCCCACGCGCCGCGACCAACTTCATCGATACCGATAATCGGCCGGCCGGCGTCGGCATAGGCGGTTACGAGGTCCCAAGTTGGAGTGAGGCGTGACATGGGGGCTAGTATACATTAAAAAATGATCAGTCGAATTGATTGTTTAGCTTGTATTTTTTGTAAGTATAGGGTTTAATATTATCGATCTACCTGATCGTTCTTCCTCGAGAAAAGAGTTCGGATCATGATGCAAGACCAAACTACGTTCACCACTTCGATGCACCACATGACGTTGGTGGCGCTGCCCTACGCCCTGTCCGCCCTAGTCATCTTCTTGGGCATCTTGGCGTTGCGTGCCCTCAAGCGCCGGGAAAACAACGAAACCAGTTCACGCTTTTCGATCTGGCTAACTCGGCTCACGTTGTGGGGAATGCACTCACAGATGGACGTCGCGCTCTACAACGGGGTCAGAGCCGATCTTGACCGACAAAAAGCTGCGCTCAAAGGAGAAAAGGCAGAGTGACATGCCAGCCACCGTCTCAAGCGTAAGCGTTGCCAGCATTTTTCTCGACGTGGCCCTGACCGTTTTCATTTTGGTTGTGCTGAGTGCCGGTATCGCGTTCGTCGTCTCAGGGCGCGATCGACATGGCTACCGCGGTCGGCACCAACCCAACCAGCTACCGGCCGACCTTCTCCCGCTCTCTCTACCCGAAAAGAGTCCGTGATGACTGCTTCAGATTTCTGGGAAATTGCCGGCGCTGTCGGCAACGTGGCGGCAATAGCGATAGGTGCGACGGCGGCAATCGTAGGACTGTGGATCTTCGTTGCAAGCTACGGCGGCACCGCCGCCCAGAATGCCTCCGACGAGTCCACAGGCCACAACCGGGAACACGCGCCCATCGATCAATAACTCGTTCGCAAGCAGGCGGCACCGGAATACCGGTGCCGCCTGAAGCTTTTCACAGACGCACCAGCTGTAACTTGTATTTGTTTAATAGTTATCATATAGTCGCCTAATTGTCCTGTTCACGTCCGAAAGGAAGCACATGTCCACTACAGTTGATTTGTCGCCGGAAGCAAAAACGCTCATTGAGGCAGCCGGCGCAAAAATCTGGCAAGGTGCAATTGGCCGCAATGTCCCCAACGTCCCCCTATGGCAGCTGGCATCACTGTTTCAGTCGGGCGAAACGGTCGGCCCGAGCATCATTGATCTGCTGGCCCAGGCCACTGAGCGCGCCACAGATGGCCACTGGACGGTGAGGTTACTGCATCGCCGGAATTTCGCCAGACGCGGACCCGAAGGATCAGTCTATGTAGCCAGATGTTTTGCCAGCGAACCCGTCGACGCTGATGGCTGGCTGGTTGAGGCCAGTCCGCAGATGGGGCTCTACATCATCGCGCCCGCTGTCAACGGCGTGATGACCTCGGAACGAGCCATGTATCACGACGTACAGGCCTCACTCAGGGACCCGGAAGCTCACGAACGGCGCCTCAAGCAGAAGTTCGAAGCCCAGGCTGCCATCGAAGCCAAGCTGCGGGAGCTCGTCAACGATGCACGCGAGCTCGCCACCAGCGCCGAGGATGCCAGCGCCGAGGCTCGCGAAGACGCTGGGTATCATCTGGGCAGCGACGGTCCTGTCACGCTCGAAGGCGCCGTGGCCGCTTTCATTGCCTTGGGCTATCCCGACGTTCTCTGAACTACCCGCCCACAGGCGGCACCGGAATTCCGGTGCCGCCTGAAGCATGTTTGGACGTAAACCAAAAACGAGGCGGTTTAGCCTCGTTTTTGGTAATTGGATCGTTAGATTACGACTTGATGGCTTTGCCTTCACCCGGATCGGCTTTGTCGAGGCCTTCCTGCACTTCTTCGGCGGCAATTGCTTGCTCGTCATCGGCGGGAGTAACATTGTCTTCGGCAGCGGCTTCGGCGTTTTCAGCGTTTACTTCACTGTTAATGGATACGGCGTCATCTAAAGCGTCCTGATTTTCATCTGTAGAAATTTCGGTAACATCAGCGTCGAGCTGAGCGGGCGTTTCGAACACGGAAACGTCGTTGGCGGTAACTTTGTCAAAAGCAAGCTCCTGCAAACGAGCGCTCTTGCCGCGGCGATCGCGGAGGTATGACAAGAAGTTGCGGCGAACCTTGGCGCGGCGCAAAATTTCGATCTTGGAAACGTTGGGCGAGTGCATCAAAAAGGTCTTTTCAACCCCGACGCCAGAAGCAATGCGGCGAACGGTAATACAAGCCGTGAGCTCATCCATACGGTGACGGCGAATAATAACGCCTTCAAATACTTGAATGCGCTGCTTGTTGCCTTCCTTAATAAGCTGGTGAACCTTAACGGTATCGCCAGTTTTAACCTGCGGTAAAGCGGGCTTGCGGTGGGCGGCTTCGATTTCGCGGATTGCTTCCATAACTTGAACAGATTAGCATTTCTACGCTCCCCTGACAAGGGTTATATGCGTGATTCGTTTTTTTCGCGCCGGAGGCGCTTCGGCTTAGCCTTCGCGCGTGACGTGACCATTGCCGACGAGTCGTTCTAAGGCAGTAACAAGCTCGGCGGACGGTTCGACGCGAAATGGCAGCCGGATACGTTTGGCATCGCTGGTTATAATGTAGACCTCAGTCGGGCCAGCATGCGTACCCAGCAATGATTTCATCGACAGGAGCAGCTCCTGGTTGGTGAGATCATCGACCTGCAGCACAATTTGACCAGATGGTGAAGCTGCGGGGGCCATTGGCTCGGCTGTCGCGGCTGCGGTTGAGGCGGCTCGTTCGGCCTCTGCTTCGGCTACGCGGCCACCGTGCTTGGTTTGGTAAGCCTTAGCAGTGTTGTACTCTACCAAGCGCACGCTGTCAACAATCACTTTGGGATCACCCACGATGCGGCCCTCACGGTCGCGGGCATTGATTTTGCCGGTGGCGATTATGACTTTGTCGGGTTCAAACAAATCTGGATTATCGGCATAGGTGCGAGGAAAAACGACGATCTCCCCGACGCCCGAGCGGTCTTCGATGGCCACAAAGGCCATGGCGTCGCCTTTTTTGGTGAGAATTTTGCGCACGCTGGTAATGAGGCCACCTACTTTGACGGTTTTACCGTCCGCCTCGGGCGTAAGACGGCCGAAGGGGGCAGTGTTGTCGCTGAGATAAGCCGCGTAGTCGTCAAGCGGATGACTCGATAAATACAGTCCCATCAGCTCTTTTTCCCACATCAGCTGTTCGCGGGTTGAGGGCATTGATGGCGGCGTCTCAAGGCGCAGCGCCGGCAAATCATCTTCGGCTGCCATCGAGCCAAATAAATCAATTTGGCCGGACAGCGCGTTTTTTTGGGCTTTGGAACCATACGATACGAGTAAATCTAGGTTGTGAAGCAATAAGCCGCGATTACCTTCTGACAAACTATCGAACGCTCCCGTGCGGGCAAACGATTCCCAGGCCTTCTTGTTACACTCACGGGCGCTGACGCGTTTGGCAAAATCTTCAACATTCTTAAAAGGTCCGTCGACTTTGCGGGTGGCGAGCAATGCCTCGATAGCACCTGAACCAACGTTTTTGATAGCCGAGAGTCCAAACCGGATATCGCCGGTATCTTTCACGACAGCAAACTCGTTGAAGCTCTCGTTCACGTCGGGCGGTAGCACTTTGATGCCCATGCGCTGGCATTCGGCAATTTCGATGGCGATGCGGTCGATGTTGCCGTAATCCTGGGTCAGGAGCGCCGCCATAAAGGCGCTAGGGTAGTGGGCCTTTAAGTAGGCGGTTTGGTAGGCGATCAGCCCATAGCAGGCCGAGTGACTTTTATTGAAACAGTAATCGGCAAACGCTTCGAGCTGTTCCCAAAATCCAGAGGCAAATTCCTTCGTGACGCCTGATTTTTCGATCATGCCGGCAATAAACAGCTCCTTCATTTTGCGCATGGTCTCTAGCTGCTTTTTACCAATAGCTTTGCGCAAGGTATCGGCCTGGCCGCCGGTAAAGCCGCACATGTCCTTACTGATCTGCATGAACTGCTCTTGATACACCAAAATACCGTAGGTATCGCCCAGGGCTGCTTCCATGCCAGGGTGTTCGTAAGCCACCACTTCGCGTCCGTGCTTGCGGTTGATGAAGCTATCGATAAACTGCATGGGGCCCGGTCGATACAACGCTACCATGGCAATAATGTCGTTGAAACTCGATGGTTTGAGTTCGCGCAAATAACGCTTCATCCCGGCCGATTCTAGCTGGAAGACGCCGGTGGTGTCGCCGCGGCTTAGGAGCTCATAAGTGGCGGGGTCATCGAGCGGCAAGGTAGCGAGGTCAATCTCACGGCCGTAGACTTTGCGAATAATACGTAGCGCCTGGTTCATAACGTCGAGGTTGAGCAGGCCCAAGAAGTCCATTTTTAGGAGTCCGAGCTCTTCGATATAGCTCATTGAATACTGCGTCGCGTAGCCACCTTTTTGGGCGCGCTGAATGGGCACGTAATCGACTAAAGGCGCGGGGGCAATTACCACCCCGGCCGCGTGAACGCCGTTGTTGCGGATCGTGCCTTCAAGTTCGATAGCCAGATCGATGAGGGCTTTGGCGCGAGGATTGCGACGATATTCGCTGGTTAAATCCGGATCGGCGGGTTGCTTACCGTCTTTGAGTCCAACCGAGACCGCTAGCGGCGTATGGCGCCCTTGGACCGGCTGCGGAATGAGTTTAGCGATACGGTCGACTTCGTCGTAGCTATAGCCCAACACCCGGCCAGTGTCGCGGACAGCGTTGCGGGCGGCCATGGTACCAAAGGTAATAATTTGTGACACGCGCTCGGTGCCATATTTTTCAGTGACATAATCAATAACCTCGCCGCGACGCCCGGCCTGAATATCGATATCGATATCTGGCATGCTGATGCGGTCGGGGTTCAAAAAGCGTTCGAACAGCAAGTCGTACTTAATGGGGTCAAGATCCGTGATATTCATGACATAGGCCACAATGGAACCGGCCGCCGAACCACGCCCGGGACCAAAGACGATGCCCTGGTTTTTGCCCCAGTTGATAAAGTCGGCGGTGATGAGGAAGTAGCCTTCGTAACCCATCTTACCGATGACGCCCAGCTCGTAGTCGAGGCGTTCCACCATGGTGCCGTCAACGAGTTCTCGCGCCCGCGCCTCGGTAATGGTACCGACGTCTTCTTTGGGGATGCCGCCATATCGAAACGCTAAGCCCTGCCAACAAAGCTTATGTAAATAAGCTTTTTCGCTCACCCCGTCTTCGGGCACGGGGAAGGTAGGAATGAGAATGCCGCCGAGATCAAACGTGACGTCACAGCGTTCGGCAATTTTAACGGTGTTTTCGTAGGCTTCGGGGATGTGGGCGAAGCGCTCCATAATTTCTTCGGGGCTCGTTAAATACAAATCCATGTCCATCGACATACGCGTCGGGTCATCAATGGTTTTGCCCGTCTGCACGCACAACAAGGTCTCATGCGCCTGACGGTTACTGGGGGCGGAGTAGTGCGAGTCGGCCGTGACCACGAGTGGAATGCCAGTATCTTTGGAAATGGCGATTTTGGCCGCATTTATGGTTTTTTGGGTGGCCCATTGGTGTTCATGTGCTTGCAGCTCCAGAAAATAATTACCGCGGCCAAAAGTTTGGTCGTACCAGATGGCAGCGGCTTTGGCCTCGGCCAAATTGCCGTCCATGATATTAGAGCCCACTTCCCCACCAGCACAAGAACTCAGGGCAATCAGCCCTTCATGGAACTGCTCGAGCAGCGCGCGGTCCATGCGCGGCTTACCATAGAAGCCATCAATGTTGGCAATGGTGACAAGCTTCATTAAATTGTGATAACCAAGCGTGGTTTCGGCGAGCAATATCAGGTGGTACGGCTGCATGTCCTGGCGGCCGGCCTTATCGAGGTGACCGCGCGGAGCAATGTAGGCTTCCACCCCAATTATTGGCTTGATGCCGCGCTTTTTAGCATCTTTGTAAAATTCAATCGTACCGGAAAGCGTACCGTGGTCGGTGAGGGCAACGGACGTCATCCCCAGCTCCTCGATGCGATCGAGCATGGCAGGGACCTTTTGCAGGCCGTCGAGGAGACTGTAATGACTATGATTATGGAGGTGAACAAAAGTTTGCGGCACCGTGGCCGCTCCCATCTGGTCTTTAACTGTGCCCGCCGCCTCGGCCATAGACTCCCCCGTTTCTGAGTCTTAGTTTATCAAGACCGCTGGTCCGCGTCGATCTTGATAATGCTTATGATTGTGTTGGGGATACGAAAGCTGCTTCAATAAATTCATCTCCTGCGGCAGAAAATTGCGAGTAGCGAGATACGGGCTAGCGCGGGTGGATGTCGCCCCACAGGCGCGGGTAAAACTAGAGTGTTGGTTGCGGCGACGGCTCTATCGCAACCAACCGCCAATGACTGAGATGAGATAAAATGAAAACCAATGCTCGGCCACCGATCGGTGAGGCTACGTTCGTTGATCGTGACGGTAACACGGTGTATCAAGCGGCAGGCGACCTCGGGCCGGATGAGCGTGGCAACTGGCGGACTAACTGGCGGCATAATGAACTGCCGATTAACGCACGGCATCGTCGGCGCGTGCGAGCGCGGATAGATTGGCCCGAGCTTTGTCGCTGGCTTGAAATCCCCATCGCTCGGCGCGGGGCAACGCGTAGCCGTTTCTACGCCGAGTGCATCTTTCATGACGAAAAGTCGCCGTCAATGTCGCTCACCGTTGACGGCCGGTTCACCTGCTTCGGTTGTACCCAATCGGGCGACATGGTCGATTTGGTCGGCTTAGTGTTTCGATCGTCAAGCGCATCCGACATTCGGGCGAGGCTACATGCAGGTATCTTCCCGCTCATGCAGCAACCGTCCAGCGAGGCCGCACGCGCCAAGGACCGAGCGTATGCTCAATATCTTGATGCACTGAAACGGCAGGACCGGGCGGCCATGGCGAGCTACGCGCGTTGGCGTTATCCAGATGATCACTCGGTCCCGACCCTCAAGTACGTCCGCGGACGCTAACCCTCGCCGAGAAATCGGCGGGGGTAGTTCATTTTTTGAACTTGATAATCCTTATGCTTAAGTTATAATAATGCTAACTATGAGGATCATTTTGTGGCACGAAAACTTACGCCCACCTGGCCATTTCGAATGCGCGGACTTTACATTGTGCTTGGATTATCACTGCTCATAAATGTGGTCGTGTTGTCATTTATGGTTTACTTCAATTCGCGACAAGCTGATCAGGCGATGATGAAAACGGCAATCGCCCATATCTGTACTCGCGACTACGATTGGTATAAAGCTGGTTTACCAACCGAAGGATCGCAGGCCTTGTTTTCCGAAGGCCTGTGTAATCGTGACGTTAATACCGGTAGCACACTCAGCGGCGATCACTCTAAAATTGTGAATGGCCACTACGTTTTTAATGCTAATTAGCCTTTAGCCAAACTTAAAAAATCCCGCTGCCAGCGGGATTTTTTAATGACGGCGAAGAAGCTTAAACTTCTTTGGCTTTGTCTTTCGCAGAACTAGCCAGACGCTTCGTGACGCGCTCGAGTTCTTTCATGATCTCGGAGCCTTCGCCCATGAGCACTTTTACCTGCTTGATCGCAGTATCTTTGGTCTTACCGCTATTTTTGGCGAGGCTCGTTCCGGCGATACGCAGGTCCTGCTTTAGCACTTCGGCGCGGCGGATGAGTTCTTGGCTCTCTTCTTTGGCTTCGCCTTTGAGATCTTTAGCAGCAGCCTTGAGGTTGTCGACTTTGCCGCTGAGCTCGTCGCTGAGCGTATTGAGGCTCGCAACTAAATCGTTGTAGGTACCTTTAACTTTGCGCTTGATATCGGCTTGGGTTTCTTTGCCGCTCTTTGGAGCCAGTAAAATACCGCCGATAGCGCCAATGATAGCGCCAACAATCGTACCTTTGACAAATGTATTCTTTTTCATGAGCTACTCCTTACTATTAGATTTAAACCGTCGTAATGCAGCCGCGACAGCTGCGGACAGGGCGACTGGGGCGACCTTTTTCCCAACCATGGCCGAAATATCAGCGAGATTGGCGGTAACATCTTCGGCGCGTTCCGAAATTTTGCGAACATTGCCCAAAATTTTGATGAAGATCGATAGCACCACAATCGAGAGTACGAGCAAGATAAAGAGCGTTATCGACAGAAGAATAACCAGAGTTACTTCAGCATTGTTCATGAGCGCCTTTCTTTCGTTTCATTGATTTTATAGATCATTTATAGCATAAGAGAGGCAAAAGATCAATTCATTGGTCATTCTTACGAAGGCGGACTTGTCGCGTACGTGCTTGAGCTCGCTTAGCCTCAACTCTTTCAACCGTAGCGGCCTTAATAACCTTGGCAGCTCGCGCTAGACTCGAGAGTTCACCTTTCCGGTGAATCAGCACCCATTCCTTGCGCTCAACAATCGAGTTGGGAATGATGTGCAAGATACCGTCATCACTCCGCAAACGCACGCGGCGGGCATCCATGCCGACAATAATTCCTTGCGTGGGGACTTCCCCCACTTTGACTTCATCGCCGACATTAAAATCGACATCACGTGCCAGAAAAATACCGGCCACAATATCGGAAATAAGCAGCGATCCGCCGGCCGCCATAGCAATCCCGATGGCGGCAATTGAGCCGGTGAAGAACACTACAATGCTCGGGTAAAAGCGCTGCAAGACTGTTAGTACTAAAAACAGCCACAAAATTATCTGAACCGTCGAAACAATGACGTCGCGCAAGCCAATTTGAGGTACAGCGAAGCGCAAAAAGAAGTGCAGCAGCCGCAAAATAATACTGATGATGAGGATGCCAACCAGGACCCCAAACACTATGCTCGGGAGCTGAGTAATCACATGTTTAACACCGTTAATGAGGGGCGCGGTAAAGGTGTTGGTGGTGGGATCGAAGGTTGCTGCCATATCGCTTATGGTCATAATACGTGGTTTCCTGCTTAAACGGAAGTTGCGGCGCAGCGGGTGCCGGACCTAGATTAGCGGTAAAGTGCTGGTTGAGGGACGTGGTGCAAGCCTGCACAAAAAATCAGTCGCAGGCCGCGACTGATTTTTAGCTTATCTGTGTTAGCTGAGTTTTTGCTTGAGAAGTTTCGTGAATAGCTGCGGATTGCCTTGCCCTTTGGAGGCTTTCATAGCGGCACCGACCAGGGCCCCGAACGCCCGCTCATTGCCACTCTTATAGTCGTCGACAATTTTAGCCTGCTCTAGCAGCACGGAATCGATGATTTTTCCGAGCTCACCCTCATCGGATTGTTGGATGAGACCAAGTTTTGCAGCTACCTCATTGGCGCCCGTGTCGTCACCCCACAAGTGTTCCAGCAGGATCTTAGCATTGGATGAGCTGAGTTTGCCTTCACGCACCATTGAACCCACTAAAGCCAATGGCAAGGAGGTAATCTGCGACTGAGCTAACGGCTGTTGCTTCGTTTCTTCCAACTTGATGCGATCACCAATGAGCCAGTTGAGCGCAAATCTCGCTTCCGCCGGGTTCTCAAGCGCCACCTGATGCCAAATGCCCGCAGCAACGGGATCGGCAACCAAAACTTCCGATTCGGCGGCCGGCAATTTGGCCGTTGCTAGCTGTTTGCGCAGGTCGGCCGGCAATAAACTCAGCTCGGCCGCGGCTGCCGTCACCATGGCTTTGGTAACAATAATTGGTGGCAGATCGGGTTCGGGGAAATAGCGGTATTCATCAGCGTCTTCTTTGCTTCGCATTGAATACGTTTCAAGCTTATCGTCGTTCCAGCCGCGAGTTTCTTGCTTAACTTTGTCGCCGCCCTCGACCAGGACAATCTGACGGCGAACTTCGTACTCGACGGCGCGCTCGATGGCTTTGAAACTGTTGAGGTTTTTGGTCTCACTGCGCGTGCCAAATTCGGCTTGGCCAACGGGTCGCACGCTCACATTCACGTCAAAACGCATGTTGCCGTAGTACAAGTTAGCGTCGCTAACCGCGGCGTAGCGCACAATATTGTAGAGTTCCTGCGCGTAGGCTTTGGCTTCGGCCGCACTTCGCATGTCAGGCTCGGACACAATTTCGACGAGGGGCGTTTCGGCGCGATTAAGATCGACGAGCGAATAATTGGCACCTTCGGGGTGAGTGAGCTTGCCCGCATCTCCTTCCAGGTGCGCGCGAGTTATGCCAATGCGCGTCATTTTGCCGTCGACCGGAAATTCGATAAATCCGTTTGGTACTACTGGCTCATCGAACTGAGTTATCTGGTAGCCTTTGGGACTATCGGGGTAGAAGTAGTTCTTGCGGTCAAACTTCATATGATAGGGCAGCTTGTACTCGGCGTTCAAGGCTATCCCAAGCCGCAAAGCTAGTTCAACGGCGTGTTTATTGAGGACCGGTAAGGCCCCCGGCATCCCCATACAAACTTCACACACTAAGGTATTGGGCTCGGCATCGCGAGCGTCATTACCGCACGAGCAAAACAGCTTGGTTTTGGTGGCTAGCTGCACGTGGCACTCGATGCCAATAACTACTTCGTATTTTGAGCGTAATTGTGGGTTCACTTGGTTACCTCTGCTTCGCGATATGGCTCGTATGCTTGCGCCAAAGCTGCAGCAAAATCAGTACTGAATTGAATAAGTTGCTGCTTCATGGACTCGCCAGTTGGCGTTTGGAGCTCGTAATCGCGCTTCGACAGTCGCTTAATGACTTCCTCAGCCTGAAAATTAAATTCCCCGAATGTCCGAATGGCTTGATAGACGCCAATGGGGCCAAACTTCTCGATAAAGTCAGCGTCTGAGACGACTTTTGCCTCTAAACTCCCGGGTTTTTGGCCAAACATACTGCCCTTGTGGGTGAGGATGCAGGCGCGGATGGCTTCGATTTTAGCTTGATCTAACTCAATTTTACCAGTATTTAGATAGTCCTCGAGCCGCGCGGCTCCCACTTCGCCATGGTTTGTTCCGGTGGCGCCAAACAAAAAACCGATGTCGTGCATGGCAAGCGCGGGGAGGACAATGCTCATATCAGCACCCTCGGCCTCACCAATTACGATGCCGTTAAGGACGTCGCGGCGGGCGTGTTCCCAGTTATGGGCAGTGAGGTCAGGACGAGCCTCAAATTGGTGACGGGTATAAGCAAATATTCGAGCAAACAGTTCGTCCGTCTCCAAATAACCGGCTAATTTAACCGCTACATCGGAGTTCATTTCACTACCTCATTCAAACGGTCGAGCGGCAATTCAAAGGGCTCGGCATTGGGGATGGTCGTATCGGAAATGGAGGCCAGTGTGACGCCAGTGAGCAGCGACTGGAAGACGCGGGCGACGCCAGCGTGTGCTACCACTAACACGGTTTTGTCACGAGTTAAGGGCTCTACATCACGCAAAAAGGATGTAACACGCGCAAAGACTTGCTCGGGGGTTTCGCTGGTGGGGTCATCGCCACTTGTCATGTGTTTTAGCGCCTTGGTAAAACCTTGATCTCGCTGACCGGTCATCGTGCCCGGGTCAATTTCGTGAAGGCGTTCGTCGGTGACAATGATGGCATCCGAATAGCCAGCAGCTTCGACAAACAGCTTGGTCGTAAGCTGCGCCCGGTCGAGATTGCTCGCGTAAATAACGTCGATAGGCGCACCAGTGAACTCGCGTCCAGCTAGTACGGCTTGCTTACGGCCCAGTTGGGTGAGCTTGATGTGCGGCTGCGAACCGCCATAAATGCCGGCGGCGTTTACCTCACTCTGTCCATGGCGCATAAAATAAAGTTGCTTCATTTTAGGACTTCTTTCGTGTTAAAAGGGCCAATGTCATTGTCATAACGCTTTAAGATCACGTAAACCGCGTTCAAAATCTGACAAAGCTTCGCGGGTTTGGCTGGGAACGAGGTCGAAACTAACCTCGTGAGCCAACGCGTTACGCAACTTGTGAGCGCGCCAAATGCCATCGTAAATACCGTAGTTTGAAAACCGTGGTTTGGCAGCTTTGAGGCGATCAGCCATGGTATCGCCCGGTAAACCTTGGGCTCGCATGACGCCGTCAAAGAGTTTATCGGCCTCACTAATGGCGTTTTTTAGGCCAGCTGCGCCACCGGCAGAGGTCGCCATAATTACACTCCAACGCTCGCGAACGTCACCCAATTGCGGTGACGACGTGTAACTACGGCCCTTTGAGCGTCCAGAGCGCTTCCCCTGCTGCGGACTTTTAGCCATGATAAAAGCGTATAAAATGGCGCCGGCCACTAACGCTACTACAAGTAACGCAATCATTTCTGCCCTCCAGCGGCCGCCGCCAGTTCAACTGCCGCTGCGACCTGCAGCAAGGCACCTTCCAATTTTTGACGTCCGATAATTTGTAATCCAACCGGTAAACCGTCACCAACGGACGCAAATGGCACCACCACTGCTGGCGCGCCAACCAAACTGACGGCGACTGTCATAACGTCTTCGAGGTACATCGCGAGCGGATCACCAGATTTTGACCCGAGCGGAAAAGCGGCCGTTGGCGCGGCGGGGCCAACCAGATAGTCATATTTAGCAAAAGCGTCGTCAAACTCTTCGACCAGCTTGGTCCGCACTTTTTGGGCGCGCTTGTAGTAAGCGTCGTAATAGCCGCTTGAAAGCACATACGTGCCAATCATAATGCGGCGCTTGGCCTCGGCACCAAAACCCTGATCACGGCTCATAAAGTAGGTTTCTTCCAAATTGGCGGCCGCGGCGGCACTGTGTCCATAGCGAATACCATCGTAACGAGCGAGGTTGGACGAAATTTCAGCCGGCACTAAGATGTAATACGCTGCCAAGGCGCGCTCGGTGGCGGGGATACTGACCGTTTCAACCGTCGCGCCACGGCTTTTTAGGCTATCAACAAATGCGAGTAATTTGGCTTTTACCTCGGCATCCAAGCCTTCGCCAAGGTACTCCTTGATGAGGCCAATTTTTACACCGTCGAGGTCATCTGCCAAAGTATCCGCTTCAATCCGGTAGCTCCCCGCGTTTCGCTCAATTGAGGTGGCGTCAGAGGCATCACGGCCGGCCAGAACGTCGAGTACCATGCCAGCGTCGGCCACCGAGTTAGTCATCGGACCAATGGTATCGGTAGATGAGGCCATGGCAATAACGCCGGTGCGTGGTACCAGCCCGTAGGTGACTTTAAGACCAACGACACCCGACAAACTTGATGGTTGGCGGATTGAACCGCCCGTATCGGTACCAATGGCAAAGCAAACTTGGCCGAGAGCTACGGCCGTCGTCGAGCCGCCCGATGAACCGCCTGGTACGCGGCTCGGGTCGTGGGCGTTTTTGGTTGGTCCAAAATCGGAGTTTTCGGTCGAGCCACCGTGGCCAAAGGCGTCTTGGTTGGTTTTAGCAACCAGCACTGCTCCGGCCGCTTTGAGTCGGGCAATGGCCGGACCTTCGTAGGGAGCCGTAAAGGTTTCCAGAATGTGGCTAGCGGCAGTGGTGTGCGTACCCAAGGTTAGGAAGTTATCTTTGGCGGCAAATGGTATGCCGGCCAGCGGCAGCTTTTCGCCCGCGGCTACCCGTGCGTCAACGGCCTGCGCATCAGCTAAAGCATATCGATTTAATTCCAGGATAGCGTGATAGTCCTCGGTTTCGGCGATGCGATCGAGAGCCGTTTGAACCAGCTGGGTGGCCGAGACTTGGCCGCTGGTTACCTGCTCAACCAAGTCGGCAATTGGACCTGACAAGGTAAATTTAGCCATTGAGCACCCGCTTGACCTTGATATAGCCACTCAGTTGGGCCGGCGCATTTGATAATGCCAACGTACGGTCCATGCTTGGTGCAACTACGTCTTCACGCATCACGTCGACGAGGCCAGTTACTTGGTCGGTGGGTTCGACGCCGTCGACATTTACGGCTTGCAACTGTTCGACAAAGCTGACGATGACCTCGAGTTCACCGGCCATATGGGCGACCTCGGCTTCGCTCAAACCAATATGGGCAAGCTTCGAAATTCGCTGGACTTCGGCGGCTGAGAGTTTTGACATGGGCTAAGTATACGATCTTGAGTCTAACTGAGGCAAATAACTTGATTATTATTGATTAATATTTTATATTCTACATTATCGATTGTCGCGGCAATGTGCACCACCGACACCACGGAAGAGGCCTTATGTTATCTGGCTAACGCGATCCCCCGAAGCGTCTGACGATTACATCATCAACCAGCTGAGCGCTGCCAACAGCTCCATGATCGTGTTGGGTGTCATCATCTTGCGGGGAGCTGTCATTGCCGTTAACGTGCGTGCAGTCATGCACTCCTCGTACGCCTGGGTCCCGATTCTCGCCATGCTCCTGGGTGTTCTCGTAACCGCATACGGCGCGGTATCCCACTCGACGAGCCCTGCCCCAGCACTCACTCCGACGCCACCCGAAGATGTCATAACTTCGCCCGTCTGACCCACCAAGCAAAACCCGCTGAGTGTTTGCTCGGCGGGTTTTGCCGTTTGTGAACTAACTGGTTTTAATGAACCAGAATGGCGCCGGCCACAACCATGCCAATGAGATGGTAGCCTTGGTCGATGACGTAGAGCTTCAAGGGACGTTGTTCATAAAGGCTATTAATGAGTGCAGTGGTAGCGGCAAAGCCCAGCCACAATTTGGCACCCAGATAGGCCCCGTTGAGGGTGGTGTGCGATTTGGTGACATGGACAAAGTAGGCTTCAATCACACAAAGAAGGACCGTCAGTAAAAATGACAGGCCGAGGGCTTTTACAAATCCATCGCGTGGGCCGTCGCCTGTGATACCTTGAGCCTTCATCCACGGCTTAATGAACAGAACCGGAGAGTACCAGAGCGAGCCTACGGCAAAGTAGGCCATCGCCGCGAGCAGTACCCACCAAATTGATGTATCCCAAACCATGTCAGCCTCCGACGTTATAGTTTGGTTGTAGTCATTCTGAGATAGGTTGTAAAGTCGCTATCTGGAGGCATTGTTAGTCGCGACAAACCATCATGGGGCACATGATGTGGGCGCTCGTCTGGGAACGGATAGGGCCGCCGCAGGCGCCGCAAATGGGCGTTGTTATGGGAGCGGGACGCAGCGTGGGCTGTGGCGTCGGTGATATGACTACCGGTGGGGTTATGGCCGCGCTGGGTGACGGCATGGCGACTGGCGTTGGCGTGACACCGACAACGGTCGCTGGCGCTGCTTGATCGTTGTTGGCCTTCACCTGTTCAGAACTGCCATGCAGCATCGGTGTAATCGACGGCGACGAGCTGGTGGAGACACCTTCGACCTGGCCCGTGGCTGGCGTTGGGTTAGCGGCGGCGAGTTCGGCCGTAAGGTGAGAAGTCGACCAGCCCGAAGCAGCCGCGGCCGTGCCGAGAGCCAGTAAGACTGAACCGCCAATAAGGCCTCGTTTGGTGGTATGAGAAGTCATCATGGCTGGAAGAATACCTCTGTGAGCAGCTAATGCCAAGCATAAGCACTGGAAGTGACGCTACTACCGCATGCTTTTGACATTAAACAAAAAGCCGCCCGAAGGCGGTTCTTTGACCAGAATCGTTAGAACTAAGACTGGTTACGGCCGGCTTTTAACGTGGTAGCCCACCAGTCGAGCGAGTCGAGCAGACCGCCGATGACCGTTTGCGGTCCGTATGGCTGAGCCTTAGCTTCGTCACTCATAACGCCGTCTTCATCAATGATGGTGCCAGCGCCAAACAAGGTGACGGCTTCGGCAACGTTGGCAACGTTAAAGCCCCGCAGCTGTTGACGCAAAGCGTCGGCAGCCGAGGCACCACCGGTGCTACCGTGAGTAACGATGGCAACAGGCTTGTGCTTAAGCTGGAAATCAATGTGATCGATGGCGTTAACGAGGACCGCGGTTGAGCTGCGGTTGTACTCAGGCGAAACGATAATGAGACCGTCGGCTTCGTCGAGTTTCGCCAAAAACTTGGCGACCACATCGTGCAATTCGCGCTTGGGGTTGTACTGAGGCGGCGCAACTTCCTCGAAATACGGCATGGGATAATCGGCCAAATCGATAATTTCGGCTTCAAAACCAGCGTGCTCGGCAGCGTTCGACAGGACCCACTTAGCGACCCGCTCGCTGGTGCGGCCCGGGCGAGTGCTGCCCAAAATAACTTTGATCTTCATGTACTTCTCCGTTTGTATACTATATTTAGTATAGCAACTTACTATACTTTGTAAAGTATATAGAAGTTTGATATAATCAACACATGGAAGAACAAGAGTCAACTTGCGGTATTGCCCAGGCGCTCGCCGTTATTGGGGGCAAATGGACGCTGCTCATTGTTCGCGATCTCCTTGCTGGAGAGCGCCGTTTTAGCGTGCTCGAAGAATCGCTCAGCGGTATTTCGCCGCGTACGCTGGCCGCTCGCCTCAAAGAGCTCGAGACCGACGGCATTGTGACGCGTGACTGCAGCACGGGTCACCCCATTTATGCCCTTACCGATCGTGGTGTGGGCCTCAGCGCCATTTTGGATCAAATGCGAGCATGGGGCGAAGCTAAGGTTAGTTAGCCCTCTTAGCTCGACTTATGAGCCATGCCGTTATATAACCATAGAGTCCGAGTCTTTTACGCCCTCACATGATGACAGGTGAGTTACATGCAGATCTTTAACACGCTTCCCGAAGCCGTTAGCTACCTCAACCACCACGAATCTCCCAACGACCCGATACGGTATCTGGACGCGTGCTGGATGGTGGCGCTCAACGTCCATCAACTTAAACACCGGATTGTCGTGAAGCTGCCTCGCCTAGCTGCGCGACAGCGGCATCCTGGCCTTCGGTCCATCTCGCTTAACTCAAAGTCGGTCGATGGACTTGGCCTCGAGCGTTGCTTCGACGCTGGCAACCCGAAGGCTGAATTCGAGCCCGCGGATCAACCTTGGTTCTACGTCTCGCCGGATCACCCCGCATACCTGAGACCCGTCGGGGGCTCACAGCGGTCGGCCTACGTTCGTTTGTCGATCGAAAGCACCGCTATTGGCGTTTCGCTGGTGGCGCTGGTAAACCCTTACTTCCTAGCCTACCAACGGGCGCTGGCGGATACGGGTGGCCACGTCTATAGCATGAGGGCGCTGAGCGACTCGATTGCGGCCAGCTCTACGCCCGAACTAGGCCTAGTGGTCGAAGACTGCAGCCAGCGGCTCATAGCTGTCGCTGCAGTCCAAGCGGTCGATCTGTCTAAGCACAACGTTGCGATCTGTCTCGATGTGGTGGCAGAACTGTTTACTCCAACGTACTACCCCATGTGGAAGCTGATTCCGCCAGCTCTTCGTTTGGCGAGCTAACCGGCTCGCTACCTTTCCTCCAGAATGAGGTGCATCTTATGGAAACGCTCGTGGAGGCCTTACGATATCTGGAAGAACATCAAAAACCGGGCGTGCCCACTGGAACGGCCGCGGACTATTTGCAGGCCTGCACGATTGTGATAGATAACCGTCTCAATCTTGGGCACGTGGTGTTCGTAAATCTGCCGCCGTTGTCATGCTGGCAAAACCGCGATCAATGGGAATTTGTCCTGGCGGAGTCAACAGAGATCCTGCCACGTAGCCTCGAGCGGGCAATCTTGCCCGAAGTGATGCGTGAATCATTCGTCGCCTCACAACTTCCGGCAATTACCGTGGGCTGTGGGCAGCGGCTCTATCTTCACCCAGTTGGCACGCCGATCACTTCGTCATATGTGGGCCTGGCGCTGATTGATCATGAGGGCGATACCTTAATGCCTTCGGTTAAGTTCCCCTTTTCGCCAACCTACCAAACCCTTATCGCTGGGAAGGGTGGTAACGAACTGCTACGTTTGTCGGCTGTTGCCGACGCGATGGCGGATGATCCTACCGCAGCGATCGGTATTGGTGTCGTAGTGTTTGACCGAGTCATGCTTCAACTGGGACGTATCATCGAGGCAAGCGTGGCCAAAGGTTCTATTGTCGTCGTGCTTGATGTAGCCTTTGAGGGCACGCTGTCGAACCAAAGACCGAGTCAGATTGTCGACGATTTGGCGGCCAGGCGCCAAAGTCTGCGATGAGCTCGGGGACCAAACCAGATCCCGACCGCGAGATTTTCGCGGTCGGGATTGTTCCCAAGGGCGCAAGACTCTTGCGCGTTTAGGAGCAATCAACCTACGTCGTAGCGGTTGTGAACCACGCCATGAGGCAACGCGTACCCTTGACGGAAACTTAGCCGCAACCGACCAGCGTAGCTGCCCATGAGCTTGGTGCCACTACCTAAAATGAGCGGGTAAACGCTAACCCACGCTTCATCGATGAGATTGGCCGCCGCAAACAGACCGTTAATCTCGCCGCCACCCGACAGCACCGCTTGCGTTCGGCCATCAGCACTGAGGGAGCGCATCACTTCGAGCGCCCCGCCCGCTACATACACTACAGCCGGATCATCACTCGCTCGCTTGGTGTTATTGGTGATGACATAGGTGGTGGCGCCGGTCACGGGATACAACTCGCCTTTAAATTGATCAAAGGTTTTACGGCCAACAATCACGGCTTTCGACTGTTGGACGAGATCATCAAACATGCCCGCGTCATCACTGGTGACCCAATCGGACTGGCCCTGGTCGTCGGCAATATAACCGTCCAGCGACACGGCGGGGTACCAAATAATCTTCATGTCTTTATCTTATCAGTTTGCGTGGCGCTCGACTGAAATATTGCTCATCGCCCAAGATGGCGTCAGCTGCCAAGTCTCAATTAAGCCGTGGCCGGTGCTTCCTGGATGATCGACAAAATGTTGCCCGCAGGGTCGGTAAACCAGGCCATTTTGCGCCCCATTTGGTCGGCAATGCCGTGCTCGTCGGTTTTGATCCATTCGGAGTCGTAGTGTTCAAACGTGACGCCTTTAGCCGTAAGATCGATTACCACAGCCGCAATGTCGGAAACGTTAAAGTTGAGCACGGTATAGGTCGCCGCCTCGTGATTCGGCTTGGGGTAGACCAGAACTCGACCCCCGTCCAGATGCAGCAACGTCATTGGCGGCGGTGTTTCTTCAACCTCGATCCCCAAGACGTCCTGGTAAAACTGTTTGGTGGGGGCCAGGTCATTCACTGAAAACCCTGAAAATATGTGGCTATCGTGGAGCATGAATTTACCTTCGTTTATCTGCTCTTAGCCTATACCTGTGATCCAAAAATTACTGGGCACGTATATCTCATCCTGAACGTGCCAATATTGCTAATGAATCGGATTGCCGCCGGTAATTCCCATGATTTCACCCGTGATATAGCTCGATTCTTGTGAGGCGAGCAAGGCATACATGGGCGCCAGTTCGGCCGGCTGACCGGGGCGTCCCAGCGGGACCTGCTCACCAAAGATAGCAATAGCGTCACTGGGCTGGCCACCCGATGGCTGAATCGGCGCCCGTCATGAGAGCGCGGCGACCTTTGTGTCGGCCAAAGCCAACGTCTGCTAACGACCCAAAGTATGCCAATCGAACCCCACAAGCGACATTAGTGATTATTCCAAATCAAATAATTGGTTTTGGAGCCGATAAAATGTTTTTCTCAGCTACACCCAAGCGTTTCCTGGTACTATGACATAAGGATTATGGCAAAAACATATTACGACGAACTCGGACTTGAACCCAAGGCCACCGCGGCCGACATCAAGCGACAATACCGCGTACTGGCGCGTGAAAAACACCCCGACGCGGCTACCGGCAGCGATAAAGCCTTTGTAAAACTCCAACAGGCTTATGACGTACTAAGTGATAAAGACAAGCGCCGCGTGTACGACGATTTTTTGGCTTCAGAAAAGCCCAAGACCACGGTAGTAACTGCTAGTGCAGCTACGGCAGCGGCCGAGCCAACAAGTGCGAGCAAAACCGCCACACCCGCACCTCAGGCCAAAAAACGCTGGAGGCCGTCGTGGTTTCAGTGGCTCGTAACCGGACTGGTGCTCTTTATTGTGGTTTTGTTTGTGCGCGTGGCGGCCTCGTGGAGCGGCGGCGTTGGGCCACTGGCCACGCCTCAAGCGAGTACTGTTGACTCGCCGTCACCGTCACCCAGTCCCCCACGAATTCCCTCGCCGTCACCAGGGGCTTAGGCAACCTCATTATGGTGCAGCAAAACTTCGTGCAGTCGTACCATCGCCAAGGTGTCTTGGCCGCAGTAAACGCGTAAATCGGCGTACACCTGTGCCGCCACTTCGGGCTCGAGCTCGCCACGCGCCGCTTGTCCCCAGAGTCGACTGGCAGCGCCGCCTTCTTGAATACCCAAGGTCTTATACGATAGTTCGGGCACGAGCACGGGCAGGACATTTTTGATGCTAGCCGAACCATGAAAGCGCGGGTCAGCGTACAATCCGTCGGCAAAAATATCCATCAGGTCAAATACACGCTCGTTCACGCCCGCAAAAAAGTCGGCGGACTGAGGTAGCAAGGCCCCCATTTCGGTGTTGCGACTGGTTTCGAACGGCTTGTACCACACCATCACGCTGCCCGTCGGTCCGAGGTCACTTCTCAGATGATCTACTAACCCGCCTACTGGGTTGGCTGGCCCTTCGGCTAGATATTCGCACTGGCGTAATTTGCTGGTGGGGCTATCCTTCACGTGCAGTGAGTATTGAAAAGGCACCTGTTGGTAGGGTTTGGTACCTTCAAATAAGGGTACGGCCGTGGCGTTGGTTTCATAATCGAGATAATAAATGGGATACGTCAGCATCGCCAAACGCTCCGCAATGGCCGGCGCGTCGATTACCGGCTGCCCGGCCCTCACCGCCGTCAGCTGGGTTATTTGCGGTGGTTTTAAGTCAGGATAATCAAGTGGAATGGCGCTGAGCTTCGTGATACCGTCGGCCTTAAGCCGGGCAACCAAATCGCCGTTTAGACGCGTTAAGTGAAACACGCTGTCTTCAGGTAATTTCGGGTGCATAAAGCGCATTACTTCCAGCCACTTGTAGAAATCTCCGGCGGCAGTGACATCGAGAGCAGGACACGGACCGGCCAGTACCGCCACGGCATCGTCAATTTGGCGCAGCGTGAGCTCCTCGCGCGCGGCGACTTCATCCGTCACGTCGACCACGGTAATAAGGGCTGATTTATCGAGCTGAGTGTGCAAGACATAATCGCCGTTGACGTGCATCACAAATTGTCGCCCTATCTGCCAGCCGGCCTCTCGAAAGGCTGCTACTTGAAACGCCACGTCAGCGTAATGCTCTGGTCTTACTTTGGTCGAGCTTTTGATTTCGTATAAATCCCACGATCCGTCGGGTTGTTTGACGACGGCGTCAGCGGCGGCATACAGCTTGCGGGCGGTGAGGACCGCGGCCTCAAAAATGGTATCGATGCCTTGGCTGACGAGCGCGGCAGAAATATCGGGACGGTCAAACATGACACCGTCCACCAATACCCCATCGTCCCATCGCTCGCGCGCAATGGCCTCAATTTCACGCCCCTCGATCGCGCGTGCCTCGGCGGCCTCGTCCCACGGCGGTAGCTTGTCGGGGTCGTATTTAGCCAACCATAACTTGGCGGGGTGAACGAGGTAAGCGTTGAAATTAGACTTAGTAAGCCATTTTGCCATTAGTTGTTGGCCGAATTTTTATCGCCGCGACCCTTGGCTGAGTGTTTTTGAAAATCACCCAAGATACACCGGCTTTCATCTACGCCGCCGAGCAAAGCCACCGTATCGGCTATTGCGGGATACTTGAAATCAAGAAGCGGTAAAAGCGTCTCTTCGTCGAGCTCATTGTATACCCCGGCGTCTTTGCGCAACATATCGTGGATGTCGTTGAATGATTGTTCAAACATGAGTGCAATCTTACGCTAGATTATCCGGGTCGTGCAATTGATAACGTGGTATCACAATGCTACAATGCTGCCGTAACGAGCTACCGGGGACAAATTCCCGCGCGAAAGAGTCGTAAGACTACCCGGTCCAGCTGACCACTCCGCAAGGAGTGGTATTTTTTATTGCTGCTTTTTACTTATCAGAAGTTGTAGTGAGTTTGATTTTGCACTCGGAAGATCGGCTTGATGGCGATAAAGCCCCGCTACGAGATCGGCGATCTGGATTCCAGGAAATGCTACGTCATTTACTGTTCTTAATTTCCGCATAGATACACCAACGTCACGTTAGCTCTTTTTTAAGTCGGCTTCAAAGGCTCGGGATTTTTCCCGTCGATATAAATATTGGTAATTATTCTTGCTTGACCTACTAGTACGCGTCTTAGGGCAACGGACATTACCGCATCCACATTTCCGAGCGGATTATTTTCATACACAATTTGAAAAGTAAACGGGAGTGATTTCAAAACTTCAGACACTTTAGCTCGAACGCTCCATGCCATATCTTTCCAGTGAAATGATGACAGCTTCAAGGTTGAGTTTAGCCTCTGCATAGCTTCGTTGACCGCAAGATTTTCCTCGGTCTCAATATAAACTATAGCGAATACACTGTGGCCGCTCTTGAGGTCAATGCCCGATTCATCCAGATAGACGTTCATCGTATTATTATACCAGTTAAACCGAACGAAAAGCGAACGCAATTTATTCCACCGCTCGCGGCTGCAGCGGCGCGGTCAGTGCAATGGCCGCAAAGACGCAAAAGTCATACAGAAAATGAGCGATTATGGCGGTGATGAGGCCGTAATTAAGCGTGAGCCAGAACATGACCAGGCCAATGATCCAGACGTTGAGTTTGCTCAAATAACCGTAATGAACGTGGGCGCTACGGAAAAATAAACTGCCAATGATGACGGCGAGGCCGAGAGCCCAATTGGCCGCGTTAAATTGGCCGTGGAAAACTCCTAACGTGAGCCAATTAGCAGCGGGCAAGATCACGCCGGTGGCGAGACTTTGAAGCCCGCCCCAAACGTGATCATTGAGATAATGCAGAATAATTATGAAGCTAAGGAACGCGTAGAGCCGAAAAACAATTTCTTCGAACAGGCCCGCGTGGGCGCTAAGATAGGCGCCGTGACGGAGCAAATCGGGTAAGTTGGCATCGCGAGGTTTGCGCTCGAAGACGCGTACCACCTGGATGAGGGCCTGGACGCCAAAACCCCAGGCAAAAATGAGCCAAACGCTGCGAAGGCCATCGGTAACACTCCCCTTTTGCTGCCACAAACTGCCAGCTGACATCACGCCGCTAGCCTCGGGCAGATGCTGCAAATAGTGGTAAAGGGCATAACTTGCGACGGTTATAGCCAGGTAGAATAACGTGACGCGGTAATAGTGCCAGGCAAAACGCATGTGCTTATTATGGCACGATATGAACTGACACTAAGTCAAACCCCGCTTGCGACGCGCGCAAGCGGGGTTCGGACGAGGTGAGCTAGGCGATGGCCTTGACCTTCCAGCTGTCGAGCAGGCTCGAGCTGAAGGCCACCATGGTGACGACGTGAGCCTTTTTGGTCTCGGCGAACAGGACGGTGGGGTTTGGGCCGGTGGTGGTGACTTTCCAGGTCTCGACCGTATGGAGGGTGGCGCCGGTCTGGGCTTGGTTGACCACTATCTTGGTGATGGTGATGTTTGGTGGAGAGGACGATACGTCGTGGGGCCAACCCGAGACTTGGGCGACAATTGCGGCCAAAGCGGGTCCCGTGTAGCCGTCTTCGAGCAAACTCTTGGCGTGCCCGGCGACGCTGGCGTTGGTGCTGGTACCAAACTTGTAGAAGGCCCAACGACCGAGGGTACTGCTCTTGCCTGAGTAATCGAAGCAGATGCGCGCCGCGAGCGGCACCTGCGGATTGATGCAGCCGTTGTCAACCTCGTGGCCAACCTGGGACGTGACGGCGACAATCGCCTTACTGGCGCCGGCCACGATCTTGTTGGCTTCGGTAGTACTGCAACCGCATAAGAGGGCGAGGCCCACAATGAGGCTGATGAGTGCACGTACTTTGGACATGGTGCTCCCAACATGGGCGGGATGGATGGACTAAGCACGTTATAACACGTTAGATGAGGCTTGTCATTGGCAAAACCAAAGCAAACACCGCCTCCGGAAGCCGGAAGCGGCGCTGCGGACAGATGAATTACTCGGCCGGCGCCTGAACGTTGAAGTCCGTGCCGGAGCGCGACGTCGCGCGGAACTCGAGGCCAGTACGCCAGGGCTGACGGTAAGTCGAGTTGTGCCAGAGTTGGTCGGAGACGACTGTGTCGGAATCGGCGTCGGTGTAGGGCAGGACCAACGCGATCATTTCTGGCTTGGCGCCCAAGCCATGCTCCTGCAGGAAAGCGTCGACATCGTCTGGCGTCATACCGCCCTCCGGGGCGTAGATGAGCCATACGAGCGCGTCGTTGTATCGCACGGACCAGTCGTCCGACAACGAATAGCTGGACGTGGGGTCTGTGGTGGCCAATGGGCCATCGAGGAACGTGAAGAGGCGGACTTCGAGCGCGAGAGGCAGGAGCGGACCGAGGTCGGGGGCCAGATGGCGCAGCGTGGTGATTTGTACGCCGGCCAGCAAGGGAAGCGCAGGAATACCAGACATGAGCGCTCCAAAGGGAGAGTTGTATATGGGTCCTACATATTTTGCATACTAAATGGGTTTAAGTCAATATTATGGCTGGGTGCGAGAACCCCCAGCCAAACCAAACGGTCTGACTGGGGGCCTGAGATTGCGGTCAGCTACTTCTTCGGCGGCTGACCCGACTGTCCGCGTCCGTCCATGTGCGGCTGGCTCTGACCCGGGCCGAACTGCGGCGACGGGTGGGGCTGCTGCGGGGGCTGGCCTCCCTGAGGACCGCCGCGGTGCGGGTTGTTGGGCACGAAGTTCGGCTTGTCGTGCGGCATGGTGCATCCTCTCGAGCGCGCGAAGCGGTCTAGGCCTCGCAATCTTGAAACCAACTTCAGATGGATTCTTGGTTGGTAACTTCATGTAGTGGATTACCTGAAGTTGCTGACACTATATGCGTTGTTACGGCAACAGTAATTAGCGGTTCTAACAAAATTTATGCCGGAGGCAAATTTTGTTTTGAAGAGATTAACAATCCAGGTTCAACGCAGCTAATGCCTACGCAAAAGCCACTCCCAGACATAACCGCGCAAGCGGCAACGACCAAGCGATCGTAAGAAAGGGTTTGTAGCCTTGTCGTAGAAGAGTGGATCAGGCGGATGTGATTACCCAAGCAGCTGCGTTAAGCTCGCTTCATCAATTTGCTTAGTCCCTAGCTTCGCTGCCTTGGTAGTCTTGCTCGCGCCGGGCGACTCCCCCACGATCAGATAGGTTGTGTCATTGGTGACGCTTTTGTGCTCTTTGGCGCCCAGCGCCACCAGTTTAGCGGCCACATCGTCGCGGCCACCCATTTCCAGCGTGCCGGTGATAACAAACGATACCCCTAATAGTTTGCCGACTGGTTTCTGGAACTCGCTTGGCACCACGCCGTTGGCTGCGAATTTAGCTAATAGTTCGGCCGTTTCTTCGGAGGCAAAGAAGGCTAGGACACTTTCAGCGACGACGTGGCCGACGCCATCGATTTGATCGAGATCGGTGAGCGTGGCATTAGCGAGGGCTTCGAGACTACCGAAGGCTTCGGCGAGGTCCGTGGCAGTTTGGTTGCCGATGTGGCGGATACCAAGCGCATAGATGAAACGAGGGAGCTGGGGATTTTTTGACGCTGCAATGCCATCGATGAGTTTTTGCGCGGAGATGTCGCCAAAGCGGTCCAGTTTTAAGAGGTCGGCGACGGTGAGGGCGTAAAGATCGGCCGGATCTTTGACGAGGTCGGCTTGGACTAAGGCGGTGACGTTTTTTTCACCTAGCGTGTCAATATCTAACGCGCCTTTACTGGCATAGTGTTCGATAGCTTTGGCGGTGAGCAGCGGTCCGCTCATATTGGCCAAGCGGTAAACTACTTCGCCGGCGGGTCGCACAAATTCAAGCTCCGGATATTGGCGTTTGAGCTCACTTTCCATGTCGAAAGGTTTGGCATGTGCCGGTCGGAGTTTCGGCAGGCTTTCTTGGACTTTGGGAATAATATCGCCAGCTTTGTAGATGATGACCGTATCACCCACACGAATGTCGAGGCGCGCGATTTCGTCGGCATTGTGTAAACTAGCGTGTTGGACGGTGGTTCCGGCCACTACAACTGGCTTGAAGGTAGCGATAGGTGTGGCGGCGCCGGTGCGTCCAATGCTTAAAACGATGTCTTCAACGATGGTAGTGGCCTCTTCGGCCGGGTACTTGTAGGCGATGGCACCGCGTGGGGCTTTACCAACGACACCGAGGCGCGCAAAGACGGCGCGGTCGTTAACCTTAATGACGAGCCCGTCGGTGTTGAACGGTAAGTTGGCGCGATGGGTATCCCAATAATCGACAAACTTCATGAGAGCGTCCAGAGTCGTAAATACGGTAGCTTTACGGTTAGCCGCCAGGCCCAGGGCGCGAATGGTGTCGTAGGCAAAAGAGTTGGTAGGCACCTCGAGGGGATCATCGCGCAAGAGATCATAGCCGTAAAAATTGAGCGGACGGGCAGCCACCAGGGCGGGATCGAGCTGGCGAATGGTGCCGGCGGCCGTGTTACGCGGGTTGGCAAATAATGGCTTGCCCGCTGCTGCGGCCTCAGCGTTGAGGCGCGTAAAGACATCTTTATGCATGACGATTTCACCGCGGATTTCAGTACGCCCGGAAAGAAACAGCGCGGCGGAGGCCGCGCGGCGCAGACGCAGAGGGACCGATTCAATGGTGCGAACGTTGGTGGTAACGTCTTCACCGACGGTGCCGTCGCCGCGGGTAATCGCCTGAGTGAGTACGCCATCGATGTAGACGAGCGAGCAGGCCAAACCATCCATTTTGGTATCGGCGAACAGCTCGGTGGTGGCACCGGGCGTGAGCTTGTTGATACGGGCGGCCCAGGCCTCGACCTCATCTCGGTTAAAGACGTCTTGAAGCGAGATCATACGCTGGGCATGCGTAATTTTGGCGAAGCGGTCCGACGGCTTACCCGCCACGCGCTGGGTGGGACTATCGGGAGTAATGAGTTCTGGAAATTGGTCTTCGAGCTGGCTGAGCTCATGCTTAAGGCTATCGGCGGCCGCTTCACTCATAATCGACTCGTCGAGCACGTGATAGTGGTAGCGGTAGTCGTTGATTTGGTCTCGTAATTTGAGGATCCGCTCGGCGGCGGCGGCTTTATTCATAGTCATATTATACCGGACTATACGCCCAACAAGCGAAAACCCCGCCTCTCGTCGCGTAGATGCGACTGGAGGCGGGGTGCGGACGGTCCGCGGTGGATCAGGATCAGTGCGGGTGCGAGGTGGCCAGCTCCGATGTGACCGGGCTGAGCTGGCAGACGGCGTCGAGGCGACGGGCTTCGCCGTAGTAGCCGTCGTGGAGCAGCACGAATTCCACCACGGCCGCGACGCTGGCGCGGATGAAGTTGGCCAGCCGATCGAATTGGTCGACGCAATCGAGGCCGAAGACGCGGAGCCACTCGTAGATCGAATCCTTGGGACCGAAGCGCGTGATCATCCGAAAGCGCTCGACCCAGAGCGAGTAGTCGTCCACGGCACTCACCGGGTACTTGTCCTCCAGGAAGGCCAATACGGCGGCGCGGATACTCACCGGTGCCCCCAGGCTCATCATGTACTCCTGGACCAGATCGGCCATTTCGTAGGCGCCGAACACTGGGAAGGGGGTGTTTGCGGTTTCGTTCGTATTCTCGGTCATGTTTCTCCCTAGGTTCTGCCTTAGCGGGATGCTGAGGTTCTATTCATATTATATGTAAAAAGCTATGTTTTGTCAATATTTGCGTAATGGCTCAATACCTTCGCAACATCTAGAAACCAAAAGTGGCAGCTGCCAAACTGTAGTTATCGTCAAACAACTATA
>JACAFG010000006.1 GCA_019352195.1 Candidatus Saccharimonadota bacterium
AGCATCACCGAACTCGATGTTGACGCCTGAGGCACAGCCGGAGGCGGCGAACGAGAACGTGACGGTGGTGTGGAAAGCGGCAACCTTGATGTCGGAAGCTTTGCAGGCGGCCGGTGCGGGCTTGGCGGGGGCGCTGACCGGAGCACTCTTGGCGGGTGCACTGGCCTGCGAAGAACCGCTACCGACGAATGCTGTCACGATGGTCAGCAGGAACACCGCAACGGCTGCCAGGATGGCGACCACGCGGCTGCGACCCCTGATCGGGGAGGCCGGCCCGTGGTGGCTGCGAGCTTTGCGGAGGCGTCGGCGGGAACGTGGGGCGTGATTCCCCGCCGGGTCGTTTTCGACCGCGCCGGGGAAGACTTCGTCTTCGGACATGTGTACCCCTTTCGGGTACTAGGAGGGATTCCGGGTGGTCCCGGGATGGATAAATCTTACCCTGAATTTCAAGGGCACGAACCCGGGACTTCCAGATCGATATGGTAATCGAGTCTGAAGCTGGTGTTCCGGCGTACTATAATGCAATTTTGCGTAAAAGTAAAGCGTTTTCAGATAGAAAGTTCAGAAACAGGGCTTTTTGGCTAGTTTTCCATAATGTCCTCGGGAATTTTGCGGGCTTTGACTTTGATCATATCAATGAGCTGGTCGACGAGATCGGCCGGGTCGTGACTAAAAATGATGCCGGTGCGAGCACGTTTGGCGGCTTTTAGAACGTGCTCGACTTCTTCGGTCATGCCACCTGAACCTAGCAGCACCCCGATAGGCTTACGTTCTTCGATGGCAATCGTCAGTTCGTTTAACGTGCCAATTCGGCCGCCCACCATAACGACGGCGTCACTGGAGCGGATCAGCAGCAAGTTGCGGCCGGTGTATTCAAAGCCGGTAAAGAGCACCGCATCAAAGGCGTCGAGCGGCAGACGATACTTCTTGATGTGTGCCAGACGCGAGGCAGCCGGCGAAAAGCCCATTGAGATACCACCCATGGTCTGCGCGGCTTTAGCTGCTTCGTAGGGCAGTCCTTTGGTGGCCCCGGTAAGGGTAATATGACCGCGGCGCGCGATTTCGCGACCGGCCGCGGCCGCTAGTTTGGCCCCGGTGATAGCGGACTCACCGCGGGCCGCCCCTGAGACGCAAATTTGATACTGGAGCTTCTTGCGGGCCATCTACTTTTTCCCCGCCTTCATATCGAGCTTTTCTGGCTTAATAACAGCATTATCGAGCTTATGCAGCAATTGCTCTTCGAGCACTTTCTCACCCAAATAGCGGGCGAAGACTTCGTTCCACAATGACTCGCGGAAGTGGTACAGGTAGCGATCGGCGTAGGTAACGGCGTTGGAGTAACCGAGGCTGAGATCCATCAGGTTAAAGGTAATGGTGTCTTGGTCCTTAAGCACCGCCACAAAATCGAGTCCACGCCAAAAGTCCAGTTCAGGGTCGATTTCATAAAGTACTTCTTCGGCGCGGCGCCAATGCAGATCTTCGGGTTGAACGTGGGGCTCAAACTCTTCGGGGTGGACTTCACCGGTCAGTTTGCCGAAGTAGCGCTGAATCACGCGCCAGTGAATATGACTGTGCTCCGTCAAACGAATATGCGCCGGGTCGGCGATAAGGGTTTCCGCGACAATCTCACCAAAATTCTTTTTGGTCTGCATCAGCTTAAAAAAGGTGCTGTAGAGACGGATTTCGTTGAAGTAATGAAACAACAGCGGCATCACTTTGAGGGTTACGCCGGTCATGCGGTCTTCGGTCATGGGCATGACCGCGATAGCGCCCATTTCTTTGCTGTGGGTAATATTGTGACGTTTCTTGGCGATAAAATGCTCGGCAATATCGCCCCACTTGCCGCGGTCAAAGGGCACGACTTTGATGCGGCGTGGCTCAAAATCGGTGGCCTGCAAGCTGACGTAGAGAGCGTCAAAGTCGTTGAGCCAGGCGGCGTCTTCGGCAAAACGTAAACTCAAGAATAGCTCGTAAATATCTTCGTGCTCGAGCATCTGACTTACCAAATGATAGCCAAGGCGTTCCATAACGGCGACGGGTGGGTGGGCGCGCAGCATATCTTTGGCCTTATCGACTTTTAGAAACCAGCCGTCCTTGGGCAGCGGCGCGGCTTCAGCAGCTTTCACAATGAGGGGGATCATTTCGGCGAGGTCGCTGGGATCGGTCCCGCCAATTTTGTGTGCCAGATGAGCATCGTGAATGGCAACCTGTTTGATAAGCGCGTCATAGATTTGGGGACCAGTGGCATAGTGAGCGAGTCCCAATACTTTGAGCTTAGCGGCGGCAGTTTCGGCAATTTCGGCGGCTAGTTTGACGTCGACGCTTTTCTGACCACTTTGCAGCTCCAGCTGATGTAAGGCGTGGTCAAATAATGGTTCTTTAGCCTGCAGAAAACGTCCAATTGTTGACATATCTCACTCTCATTTCCTGGTTATTGCAAACGACCCCAGGGGCCACGCTTTCCATAATTATAACAGTTACGCTTACTCAATCGATAGGACTTTTTGCTATTTCTACCACGCGGCCGAACGTTTTAGAGCTCCGTAACCTTAATCTTCATGCGCTTGATGCGGCTTGAACGCAAAATGCCGGTTTTGGCACCAATTTGGGCGACCACGCCGGTAGCATTGGCGCTGCCAAAGCTGAGCGCGTCAGCCATCGTACCGCCCCGAGCGAGCGAAGCGATAAAGCCCGAGCCAAAGGCGTCACCTGCTCCCGTGCGATCGATAGCGCGGACTTTTTGATAGGCCCCAGCCTCGTACAAATGGCCGTCAAAGGCAGCGTAGGAGCCAGCTGGACCGTTGGTACCGACGATGTATTCGCAGGTCCCGGCGGCATGGCTAACCGTTTCGCGCAACGTTTGACCGCCAAAAATAACAGCGAGCTCTTCGGCATTGGCCTTTAGCACCGTGACGAGCGGCAGTAAGCCTCGGAGTTTTTTGAGCTGAGCGAGTTCGGCTGCTCCCGGGTCGAGCGCCACGCGGATGCCGTGTTGATTGGCATGCTTGAGCAATTTTGACAACAAATCTAGGTTGCCGGCGAGCGAACTGATATAAAACCAGTCAGCCTCGAGGGTACGAATGGCCACGTCACCGGCTTTTAGCTCATGCGCCGCCCCACGGTAATTGAGGATGGTGCGCTCACCATTGTCGGCCACCATCAGGACCGAGTAGCTCGTACCCAGTTTGGTATGGTGGACCGCCCGCTCGGTACCCACGTTTTCGCGGCCCAAAACGCGCAAGATTTCAGCGCCGGCTGGGTCGCGGCCGATCATGCCCACATACTGGACGCCGAAGCCCTGACGGGCAAACGTCACCGCCGCATTCGTGGCGCCGCCGCCGGTATCAAACACGACGTTATCGAGTTCGAGTTTAGCTCCCAGCGGAAACTGTTCGACAAAGTCACGGCTGCGCACGTCGCGACGGGCGTGTAAGGCTTTGCCAAATACAAACACGTCTTGGGAAGCACTGCCGAAGGTGATAATGGTAGCGGATGGTCGTTCCATAATGGCTCAATCATACCAGTTATGGTTTGTCGTTGCGAGTCTCAGGTGTTGATTAAATTGTAAATAGATGTTATTAAATAGACTAAGCTTCTCTCCTACTACTAAGGATGTGAGCAAGATGTCTCGTTCTTTCTTCAAATACCCGGCTGTGGTCATGTTGGCGGTGGCGTTGACGGTTGGCCTGGGGGCTTGCGATACGCACTTGCCTCCGACGCCGTCGCCCGTCACCAGCACGTCGCATGTGGCCGACTCCCTCGTGAAGGTGGTGCCCAACACCACCGTCGTCCCGCAAACCAAGTTGTCGCCCCACACCGGCTACAACGTCAGCGCGCCGAGGGCCCTGGGCGGCACGACGCCGTTCATGCGCAGCCCTACCCCCGATCCGTGCGGGTCGGCAAAAAATGTGGTCTTGACCTACCTCAAGTTCGAGTGGACGAACCCCGTCAACCCGATCGCCGTCACGGTCACAAGTAGCGGAAGCCTGCGAAGCTACATGTTGCGGGGCGCGGGCGGTGTGGTGGTGGAGCACCAAACCCCCACGCAGGTCAACGAAGTGCCGCAGGGCAAGGATGTGGCGTGGTACTACCCGCAGGACTCCCATCCCGTTGGGCTGACCATCATCGCCCCCGATGGCACCTCGGCTGGGTACAGCCAATTCCCCGCTGGCCTGAGCTTCTCCAGCTCCGCCCGCCCGTGGATCGTGAAAATCTGCGCCAGCTTGGGGCTAAAGCGTACCCAAGGCTGACATATAGACTCAGGCACCCAAGCGGGTGGCTGCTCCCATCGGAGCGGCCACCCGCGCTTTGCGTTTAACGAACCCTAGTTGAAGGCGTCTTCGTCGATTGGCTTAGCTGTTGAAGCTGCCTTGGCACCGGCGGCTTTGCCCGCCGAGCCAAAACTATCAATTTTTGACTCAACCACGGCTTGAACGGCTTCGATAACACTCGGCATGAGCTTAACGATAGCAAACTCTTTGGGATTATCGGCCAGGACTTTTTCGAGGGTAGTACGGAAAGCTTTGCGCAAATCGGAGTTGATATTTACTTTACTTATCCCCCGCTCGACAGCCCCGCGGAATTGGTCATCAGGCGTACCGGAGCCACCGTGGAGGCTAAAATGAGCTTCCGGTGGGCAGGCGGCCACAATTTGGGTTAGCAAATCGAGGTCGAGGATTTTAGGCACCGGATACGTGCCGTGCAAATTGCCAATCGCGACCGCGTAGGTGTCGATGCCGGTCGCCTCAATGAAGGCTTTGGCTTCGGCCGGAACCGTGAACCATTTTTTGATCTCTTCGTAGTCGAAGGCTTCAGTGAACACGTTAGAACCGCCGCCAAAATAGTGTGGCTCGCTTTCAACCAGCGCCCCTGTAGTTTTGGCATATTCAACAATTTCTTTGGTGGCAGCCACAATTTCCTCATCGGAAGCGTCTTTTTTGGCTTGGCTAAAATCGATGTGGATGAATTCAAAACCAGCATCAATGCCAGCCTTGGCAGCTTCAACGCTCGGCGAGTGGTCGAGGTTGATATACATTTCGAGACCGTATTCGAGACGGTAGTTGTCGACCAGGCAGCGAATATTATGCAGCCCGATGGCGTCGACTTCCCCTTGAGAGGCCTGCACGAGCACGGGGGCTTGTTTGGCAGCGGCGGCTTTACAGACCGCGATGAGCGTTTCTTGGTTGTCGATATTAAAGGCGCCGAGCGCAAATTTCTCGGTTCGGGTACGGGCATAGAGCGCGCGAGCGGCCTCGTAGTTGCTTTTCATGAATTACCCTCGGTTATTGGTTTGTATTGTAGCTCATTAGCGATGATTATGCCTACGCTTATACTTGACTTTGGATAGAACTTATGTATAATGTGCAGGTTCGAATTGACAATTTGCTACCCTAAGGACGACAGTGAGCCTTCACCGCAAAGATAGCGGTCGCCAGTACAAGCGCGACTTGCACCTGCGACCCATCCACATCCTGCTGATCTTGGCAGGATCGGTGGTGGTCGTGTTGTCGGCCGTGGCCATCCGACCCCTCCTGCCAAGCCCTCAGGCTGGCCTGCCTTCACAAATGGCTGCCGCGACCTCGGTCGCGACCAGCACTGAAGCAGCAACTGCAGGGCAGATCACCGAACCTTCGGTGACCGTCGCGCCGCCAGTGGCGGTGGGACCAAACATCGAGGATTACTCGGTGGCACCATTGGCGCCCGTGACTTCGGGGTATGCCGTGCCCAACCCACCCACCATCCCGCTGGCTCCTCTGCCGCCGGCCGAGTATTCGGCAGGCAGCACGGTGAGGTTGTTGGGCGGCGTCGACCAGACTTCGACAGCCGAATATGGCTGTTTGAAGTCGGATACACCCATCGTGGTGAATCCGCGTGACCCCGCGAGCGACCGCCCGCGGCACCTACCAAACGCGCCCATGGCGCTGGATTGGTTCGACGTGCAGACCCAGTGGGACGGCACTTCCGCCGCTCGCGCCTGGCTGAGCGCCTGGACTGATCGTCACTACACCGTGGTGGCTGCCATCTTGTCGTTCCCCTGGAGCGGCAACGTGGCGATTGGTGTTCCGCTCGACGCCGAAGGGTACAGCCACGTGGGGATCCAAACCGCGTGGTACACCATGGGCCGGACGCCAGTAGAACTGGATTTCGTGACCTACTGTGTCCGTAAGACCGGATCGTGACCGTTGCGGCCCGCCCGACTCCTCGTTTGAGGAGTTTGGGCTGTCTTTGATAAAACTTAAGGCGCCGTTGTAGCTAGTGGTTGAGAGCCATGACTGAAAGAATTGATTATCTAAAATGATCCAAATAAGTAGCAAGGCGGCCGCGGTTAGCGCCGACCAGGCCACATTACGCGCTTTACGGTTATGAAGGGCCCACACGATGAGATACGCGCCCAAGAGATATCCGGCGGTAAAAAAGGCGGTCTGGATCAGCGCGTGGTAAAGGGGAAAATCGCGGGTGAGCCAAAAACTGTAATTATCGGCAATATTGCCCGTGTGGGCCGAAGGGCTCAAACGAACGATGATCACGCTCGCCCACAGTGAGGCGCTGTGGGCCACGCCCAGCCCTAGCACATACAGGGCGATATAACTGGTGTATTCGTTGAGCTTCGACTTCATAGGGTTAGTTTAACAAATTGCGATCCGCTCTGCGTGAGCGGATCGCCGGTTAGTAAAGCCTAACTTTTACGCTTTATGAGTTCTAACGCCTGTTTGACGAGGTGCGGCGCTGTCAGGCCAAAGGCTTCCAGCAGTTCGCCAGGGGTACCCGACTCGCCGAAGCGGTCTTGCACACCGACGCGTTGCAGCGGAGTCGGCGCGTGCTCCGCAAGGGCCTCGGCCACCGCGCTCCCCAGTCCCCCCGCAATCTGACCTTCTTCGCACGTCAGTACGGCGCCGGTTTTTGACGCGCTGGCAAGAATAGTAACGGTGTCGAGGGGCTTAATAACCGCCGCGTTGATAACTTCAACTTCAAGATTGTGCTCGGCGGCTAAGACTTCGGCGGCCATAAGCGCGTGATACACCAACACGCCGCAGGCCACAATCGTCAGATCAGTGCCGGAACGCAGAATTTGAGCACGACCCAGGTCGAAGGGTGATTTATCGGTGGTAATAACGGGTGATTTATCACGCGCCAGGCGTAAGTAGGCCGGTCCGTTTAGAGCAGCGAGAGCGAGCGTGGCTTTTTCGGCTTCAACCGAATCGGCTGGCACCACCACCGTCATGTTGGGCAATACCCGCATGAGGGTGATGTCTTCCAGCATTTGATGGGTGGCGCCGTCGGCGCCGGTCATGAGGCCAGCGTGAGAGCCGACAATCTTCACATTGGTAACATTGAGACAAATGGTAGTGCGAATTTGTTCCCAGTTACGGCCCGGACTAAACGCGGCGTAGCTTGACGTAAAGGGAATTTTGCCCGTAAGCGCCATACCAGCTGCAACGGTGACAAGGTTTTGCTCGGCAATGCCAACTTCGACGTAGCGCTCGGGATAGCTTCTAGCGAAGTCGCCGATTTTGGTTGAGTCCGTAAGGTCGGCGCACAAGGCCACGACGTTTTTATCGCGGTGGCCAGCTTCCAGCAAACCGCGGCCAAACCCGGCGCGAATGGGCTCGAGCTTGGCTTCGGGCGTCAGGACGTCGGGATGCAAGTGTTGTTTAGGCTCAATCATTGGTGTTCGCTCCTAATCTGGCCGCCAAGGGTACGAAGCTGCGCCAACGCGACTTTCGCCTGCTCGGCTTTGGGCGGTGCCCCGGGCAGATCTTCTTGGCCCGGATAGATCCCGTGCCAGTGATAGTCGTACTCCATATACTCGACGCCTTTGCCGGGAATCGTGTGAGCAATGATTACCGTGGGCGCTTCTTCGACGGCTTCGGCCAGTCGGCAGGCGTTGATGACGGCCTCAATATTATTGCCGTCGATTTCGATAACGTGCCAGCCAAAGGCCGAGAACTTTTTCGCTAAATCGCCCAGCGGCATCACGTCTTCGGTGATGCCATCGATTTGAATATTATTGCGATCGACAATGACGGTTAAATTGGTGAGGCGCTCCTTGGCCGCAAACATCACGGCTTCCCAGATATTGCCTTCGTCGAGCTCACCGTCGCCCGTAATGCAGTAGACGCGTTGACGTCCACCGTCCATGCGCAGGGCGATCGCCATACCGGCCGCCTGACTCACGCCAGAACCGAGCGGTCCTGAAGTACTTTCCAGGCCAGGTAAGCGTAAGCGTTCCGGATGGCCCTGCAGGCGCGAGCCAAATTTCCGTAGCGTAGCCAGCTCACTGACCGGCAAATAGCCGGCTCGGGCCATGGTGGCGTAGCGTACCGGCACGCAGTGACCGTTGGACAGGATCAAGCGATCACGATCGAGCCAATCGGGGTCTTTGGGGTTGTGCTTTAAGATGTCAAAATAAAGCGCGGTAAAGATGTCGGCCAAACCCAAAGGACCAGCCGAATGCCCGGAGCCGGCGGAAACGAGCATTTTTACGATGTCTTCGCGGATGGTGTTAGCCATCTCGCTTAGTTCGGTGTGCGTCATAGCTTAAGCATAACCTTTTAAGGGGCTTTTGGCGAGTTACGAAATACCTTCGGCGATGGCCTCCACGGCGATACAGGCGATTTCAGGGTCATCGGCGTCTTGAATGAAGCTGCCAACATCGAGCAGATCAGCGCCAGCATCGATTGCCAAACGGCCGGTTTCTTGATTGAGTCCCCCATCGACGGCAATTTCCAAGTTGGGGTTGATGGCGCGCGCTTGGCCGATTTTTTCGAGACAGTCGGCGCGGAATTCGCCGCCATTGTGACCCAGTTTGCCGGTAAACACCAACAAATGATCGATGACCGGCAGGACGTCTTTGACCTGGTCAATGGTAGTTTCGACATTGATAGCGAGACCAACTTTTATCTCGATGCTGCGCAAATTCTTAAAAAAAGCCTCGCGGTCGAAAGGAGCTTCAAAGTGCACAATGACTAGCTGTGGCAGCAAAGTGACAATATCGTCGAACTGGCTTTCTGGGTGATTCATCATCAGGTGCAGGTCGAACGGTACGCCGTCAATGTCATAGACCTGGGTAATACCAACGGTTTTGACATCGGTAAACACGCCGTCGCCTAGGTCAATGTGCAGTCGCTTGGCAAATGGTTTTACCCGGTTAATACGCCGGGCGTAATCCTCCGGGGTGGTGGTGTTGATAGTCGGGGCGACGGAAGCCATGGTTTAATCAATCCTCTTACGGTTATTATGCCTGAAAAGTGGCCATGGCGTAAACGATGGCGGTCACTTCTGCTTCGTCAATGTTTGTCCAATGAGCGGTTTGACTTTGAAACCAATCCAGAAGGCAAAGACGGTGGCAAACAAACTCAACAGAATGAAAAACTAGGTTCGAGTGGGAACACTATCGGTCGTCGGCGCATTGATCTGGGGGTTGGACGGCAAGTAGCGAACGGCAATTTCGGTGGCTGCGGCAATGCTCGGCAGGTTTGAGAAGGAATTGATATCAAGCGGAACAAATTTACTTGTTACCACCTGCCCTGATGTCGTACTGAAATGGTAGTTAACATAACCTACCGGCCAACTTCTTTTGGATCGACTGGCCTGCGAATCAAGCGTGGCGACAGCGTCAATGCCGTTGGCACGTAACTGGGCCTGACGACTGGTTATAAACCAGACGCTATAAAAGAGCCAAACCGTTACCGCCAGGCACAAGACGGCGCTAGCGAAGATGATAAATGCCTTAGTCTTAGTGACTTTGTAGGCGTGCATCCACTACCCGTAGAGCTCCTCAAGTTCGTCAAGCCGGCGGCGATATTTGGGGTCACTCTTAAACTCGGCGGCTAGCCAGGCGTCGACCATTTTAATGGCTTGCTCGGCGTCGACGTGGCGCGATGGCAATACCAGCACGTTGGCGTCGTCATCTGCCATGGCTGAAGCGGCGGTGGCTTCGTTCCAGGCCAGCGCGGCGCGGACCCCGTTGACACGGTTGGCAGCCATACTCATGCCTTGGCCGGAGCCGCAGATGAGGATACCGCGGTCGTCATCGTCGCCGCCTAAAATTTTGCTGGCCACATAGTAGGCGTAGCGTGGGTAATCGTCGTCGGCATCCAGGGTTTTGGCCCCGAGGTCTTCGACCTGGTGGCCGGAATGCACCAAGTGTTCGCTCAGCTGAGTTTTGAGTTCGTAACCGGCGTGATCAGCGCCGAGGTAGATGGTCATTGGTTTTGACCTTCAGGCGATCGTTTTACCGACATTGATAACTGATTCGACCAAGCGGTTACTGTAGCCCCACTCGTTGTCGTACCAAGCAACGACTTTGAGCAGATTGCCAGCGACAACTTTGGTGAGACCAAGGTCGACGATGGAGCTATGAGGGTTACCGATGAAGTCGGAGCTGACCAGCGGCTCGGCGGTAGCGTCTAAAATGCCCAGGTATTTGGGGTCGGCGACGGCTTTTTTCAGCACTTCGTTAACTTCTTCGACGGTGACATCGCGCGAGGTAAGGACGGTAATGTCGGATAGTGATACGACTGGTGTCGGAACGCGCACGCTCATACCGTCAAACTTGCCGGCCAGTTTCGTGTAAGCTTTGGCGGCCGCGGTGGCGGCGCCGGTGGTGGTGGGTACAATGTTTTCGGCGGCGTTGCGGCCTTCACGCAAGTCCTTGGACGGGGCGTCTTGGAGCGCCTGGCTAGCGGTATAGGAGTGCACCGTGGTCATCATGGCTTTTTCGATACCAAAGGCTTCGTCGAGTACTTTGACAATTGGCGCGATTGAGTTAGTGGTACAAGAAGCGTTGGAAATGACGCTATCGGTGGCCCCAAGGGCGTCTTCGTTGACGCCAATGACGAAAGTACCGACGCCGTCACCCTTAGCGGGAGCCGAAATTACCACCCGCTTAGCACCCGCAGTAATGTGCTTGGAGGCGTCTTCGACGTTGGTAAAGCGGCCCGTAGATTCAATCACGACATCCACAGCCAGGTCTTTCCACGGCAATAAGGTGGGGTCTTTTTCAGCCGTTACTTTAATACTCTTGCCGCCAACGATGAGGTTGGTGTCGTCAAAACTGACGTCCTCATGGTAGGCGCCATAGTTGGAATCGTGCTTAAGCAGATAGGCCAGCGTTGACGTGCTGGTAAGGTCATTAATCGCGACAACTTCGATCTCAGGGTGACTGAGCGCGATTTTAAACGCGTTGCGGCCGATGCGGCCAAAGCCATTGATGGCAATTTTGTAACTCATGGTGTTTGTTTTTACCTTTTATTCTCACTTACCATAACCGGTTTGGGCGTAGAGCGCAAGTTAAATCTAGTAGTTTTACATTTTTTATGCCATAGTTTTGTCAGCAAATTCACAATTCGAGCCCTAAGGAGCAGCTATGTCCGAACCCGAATTCCCGACCGCTGATTACGTATCGGCCCCTGAGCCGAGGCGCCCGGCGAGGCCGTGCCGGCTCGTTGCCAAAGCGGCTGGGTACGCGATCTTGACGTATGTCGGGCTGAGCATGGCTGTCAGCTTTGGGCGATACCTCCCCATTGTCGGTATGCTCGTCACGGTGATAACGTGCATCTTCATGGGCGCGCTGGCGATCATGGCCAAGCGCCGCTTGCCCCCGCTTGGAACCCGACTCTGGCATGCCCTGCTTGGGGCGGTGCTCCTTGGTTTGATCAACGGCCCGCTGATTACATGGGATCGGATTTATTCCACGGGGTGGAACGTTGCCACTGGCGTCCTCGTTGGTGCCACGGCGGGTTGGTTTTGGTGGCCTCAGAAACGAATCAGGCGCCCGCTAACCGATCATCCGTCCGACCACAGCTAGGAAACCGACAAATGACGATAACTCGCAAACGCGCGACCGCCAAACGGTCTGCCTTCCAATCTGCGGTTTTCGGCGCGACCGTAACGGTGGCGGCGGCAGTAGTACTGCTTCGTTTTGACCCTCGCATCGGCCGCTATCTCGACCTTGGTCTGGTTATTTGGTGCGGGATTTTCGTTGCCCTATTGAGTGCCGGGGTGGGCTACGTTGTTAGCTACACCAATGAGCAGTCCTACCTGCTAGCACCTGCATGGCTCCGCGCTTTAACGGCGGCTATGATATTCGGGATCTTTTCGTCGCTGATATATGCCGCGGCGGCGGAAACGACGGACCCAGCAGCATCAATCATGAGCTAGATGGTTATGCTCGAGACGCTGCCGTTGGCCTGGCTGGCTGGCTGGCTGGTACGGTATCTCGCAGTCGATTTTCGCTACTTACTGTCAGCTGTCGACCCGCAAGTCCGCCGACAGATCGTAGCCGGAGTTCAGCTCAATGTTCGCTTGAATCGCCTGCCCTTATGGGGCGGGCGATTTCTGCGTTTAGACGAGCCAAATGGCGGTTTTGGCCGCGGTTTCAAGATCGGCCAGCGAGGCCCCAAAGACGTGGTTAGCACCCGGAATAATGACCAGATGCCGCCACTGCGGCGCCATGACGTCGAATAATAACTTGGACTCGCGGCTGGGCGTGGTTTTGTCGTCGTCCCCCACGATGATTACGGTTGAAACCTCCAAGTTGGCGGCCAGCAGTTGGCCGTCGTAGTTTAGCCCGTCCCGGAGCAAGTTATAACCCAAAACATTGCGCGATCCGTCGGGTAGCGGCAAGCGGCGCGACACGCGCCAGAGCCAGCGCACGGCAAAATTGATGCGCTTAGCAGCCAACTTGCCGGATACCAACGGTGCGATGAGAATGAGTCTTGAAATGAGCTTGGGCTCGGCGCTGGCTAGCATCAGGGCCGCGGCTGCACCCATGCTATGACCGGCTAAGACAAACCGATCGTGGTACCACGGCTGCGCGGCCGCCCAGGCGGCCACGTCGGCCATATCTTGGTAGGCGGCCGTCACGGTGGCTTGACGCAGCGTTCCGCCGCTGCGGTTGGTGGAATGGGTCGCGTCCCAGACAAGCACGTTGTGACCCGTTTCGATGAGCGCGCTCGTGATGGCGCGCAAGGCGTCCGAATCGTGGGCGTCGCTAAGGCCGTGGGCTAGTAATGCCAGCGGTCGGCCGTTGACCTCGCCGTTAAACCGAATGAATACGTCTAGGCCGTGGCGATTGGTGATGGTGATGGTTTGATGGGGGTACGCATGGAGATCGATCATGGCTAAAGGTTAGTAAATTAGGCTGAGAAATGGTTGATGGCTAGCTTAAATAACGGGGTGGCCAGTATTGAGATACACCGGTTTATCCGTGTCATAGGCATCAAATAGCTCGACGAGACGAGGCCGCAGGCGCGGCGCAATGAGCTCCATAGCCTCGGCGCGCGTGGCCCAGCGCCAGTCACTGACTTCGAGCTTCTGCGGGGTGACGGTGGCGGCGACTTCGGCGCTGACATCGGCAGCAAAGGTAAAGAGCAAATTGCCGTTAGGGGTTAGTTTGTGCCAAAAATCGACGGCAATGAGGCGATAATGAGCCAGATGGAGCCCAACTTCTTCACCAACCTCGCGGCGGCAGGTTTCAAGCGGGCTCTCCTTGCCGTCGGAGCCACCCGCGGGGTATTCCCATGAGTTACGGAGGCGATTTTTGATGAGCAAGACTTTGCCACCGGGATCAAAGATGACGGCGCCCGCGCCCACGTATTTGGTTCCCCGTAGATACCGGGCCGGGGTAAACGACAGCGCGACTTGCTTGATGCGGGTAAGCACTGTTATTTGGTGGCTTGGTAACGCTTGATAGCGTCTTCGATCACCTCGATAGCGGCCGCCTGGTCACCCCAGCCGTCAAAGCTGACCTGGGCGCCTTGCCAGTCTTTTTTCCAATCTTTGTAGTGTGCGTAGTAGTGCTCCACAATACGGGGAAACTCCGGGCCGAGGTCCGACAGGTCCTTAATGTGGTCTTTGGTAATATCATCAGCGGCGACGCAAATGATTTTTTCATCATTTTCACCGCCATCAACCATCCGCAACACGCCGACCGGGCGCGCGGGCACACAAACGCCCAGCGGCACTGACTCATCGATCACAAGCAGTGCGTCGAGCGGGTCGCCGTCTTCGCACAAGGTTGAGGGTATATAGCCATAGTCTGCGGGGTATCCGAGCATGGTGGCATTGACGCGGTCAAGGGTGAGCACGCCGGTCTCTTTGTCCATTTCGTACTTATTACGCCCACCGCGCATAATTTCGATAATAACGTTAACGGTCTGAGGGGCGCCGCTGCCGGCGGATAATTCGGCCATGTTTGCTCCGGATATTAGTGTCTTAGCCTCAAGTATAGCATTGCACACGCGCCCAGATAAGCTTGTGCTATTTGACAAGAGCTTAGGCGTAATTGGCAATTCTATTGTGAATATGCCCGTTTAAGCCAACTTAGGTACGGACTTATGATGTTGACAAGTTAAGAGGAGAAGGCAGATGTCGACATTTTGGGAAATAGTTGGATGGATTGTTCTTGGTGCATTGGCGGGTTGGATCGCGTCCATGATTACCGGTACCAACGCCCGTATTAACGGTTGGATGAACGTGGCCGTGGGTATCGTCGGCGCGTTTATCGGTGGCCTGGTCTTGAGACTGTTTGGCGTCTCTACCTCTGGCGTCAGCCTGGCGAGCTTACTCACGGCCATTTTGGGTGCGGTGGTGCTGCTGGCTATCGTCCGCGCGATGCGATCGAATCCAGTTTAAGGTCAACTAAAAAAGAGCGGCTACGGCCGCTCTTTTTTAGGGTTGCCCACTTAGGCTATCTTAAGCTCATTGGTGAGCCAGTCTTGGTCAAAACCAACTTTAAATACGACCGACTTATCGTCGCGCGTAATCCGCGTGACCGGTACGCCCATCTGGTTAGACAGATCAATCATTTCCTTGGCAGCCGCAGCATCTTCTTCAACGTTCACGTCTTCGTAAGCCACGTTGTTCTCGCTTAAGAACTGCTTTTCAGCCTTGCAGTAGGCACACCAGTTGGTGGAGTAAATTTTCACTTGTGACATATATAGGGTTCTCCTCATAATCTACTATACCAAATGAAGCAAGCTTTATTTGATGAGGTCGACAATGGGAGCGGTGACTTCTTCGATGGTACGACTCATTTCGCTGCGTGGTTTTGGCAAGGCGGTAACTGGCGGCGTAGGAGAACTGCCTGGGCGGGCGGCTCGACTTGGCGCCTGCGGTGCGGCCGTGGCGGCGCCGGCGACTTCACCGCTGACGCTGGCAGGCGTAGTGGCGGTGACAGGCGTCGGTAACAGCTTGGCCGCGGCTAAGGACGTGGGCGCCGGCGCGGGCGAAGTTGGCTTGGCATTTTGATGGGCAAGTTTGGTGGTCCCAGCCATACCAATAGCGAGGAGCGCCGCCGCCAGGCCCACCGCCAGAGAGCCTTTGGGTAGGTGCTGTCGCCAAAACTCGCGCCGCAGCTTGAGCGCGTGGCGGACACGCGTGAGTTCGACGCCATCGAGATATTTGGATAAACGCCGTGTGGGCACACGCAAACGGGTCCCGTCGTTGTAGACGAGCAAAACGGTGGTCTCAGTTTCAATACTGAAGTCCGCAAGTTCACTCATTGACAAAATGTTATCACGGACGGGCAAGCATAGGAATTATTGATTTTTAGTGAATATTGTGCTTAAATAGGTACGTTCACCGACCCCAACTTGTTCTGGAGACATCTTGTACGCTTACTTTGTGCGGAAGTCTGACCCGACGGCTTACGTCGGCTTCGTCATCGCCTCGCAAATCTATTCGCAGTTGCAGCGCGGTGAGGAAACCGCTGTGCGACAAGTTGGTACCAGAGTGCGCAACGCGCTTCGGAAGCACTTTCCCCGCACCAACTGGCCCTGGGTTAATCTGGCGGAGTACGATTTTGGTCCGAAAGCTCACTTCACCATCGACGGCAATAAGATCTTTCTGACGGGCCAACCGCTGGCCGACCCCGATGATTACCTCCCGTCTGGCGTCGCTGCGCCCTTGGTGGTCCCGAGCCCGCCGCAACCCGTGGCGATTACCGATAACGGTGCGCCGACCTGCGACTGTCTAGCGCGCGGCAACGTCTGCCGCGACCACGATATCTTGCCCGACGACGGTGGCTGAGTCGCACCTGCTGCCGGCAGCGGTTACCTCACCCCGGGGTGACCTCATTTCATCGACCGCCCTACCCGCTTCGGCTCTGCCGTGGCGGGTTGGTCATTGTTAGACCATAAAACGGTAAACGGCCCAAATTCCTGCGAGGCCGCCTAGGGTACTCATAAGAATGCCCCAGCCCGAAAACGCCCCGGCGTTCCATAAATTGGGAACGAAGCCGCCGATGGTTCCACCGATGGTAGCGCCAATGAGATATAGGGTTTTGGGGCTCATGCGCTTAGCCTAGCATAAGCGTATCGGTTTGTCGCTTGCGAGCCAGGTTTGCTGCGATAGGCGTTAGGACGCCGGACAGGTGGAGGTGATTTTGTCACCGTCGGTCACTTGCTTCATCCAGGCGAGCGTGTCATTTAAGCTGACCACCATGGTATTAAAGTGCGTGGCACTCGGGTAAAGCTTGAGCGTGACAGGGCCTTTGCTGGCCCTGCACATACTGGGCAGGGCGGCTTGGGCTTGAGCCGGTAATACTACATTGTCGTAGTGGCCTTGGTTGATGAGTTTGGCAGTGGTGGTAGCTTCGGTGCCGGTGGCATTTTGTTGGAGGTCGTGTAACAGCTCGGGATAAAGTTGACCTAGGGTACCGTTTTGAATGGCGCTCAGGTAAGGCGGCGTATAGACCTTGCTGGGATCATGACCCCAAAAGCTGTAGGCGGTATCGACGCAGTGGGAGGTAACGTCCGCCGTGAGGGTGGCGGCAAAGCGCGGCTGCAGGATCGCATCAGGATTATAATTTTGGTGATAATAATCGGCATAGCTGACGAGGACATAAGGACCAAACCAGTTCAAAATTGAGCCGCGCGTAACGTCGTTCATCGTTTCTTCAACACTCAGCACCGGCCCGTAGCCGATGACGCCAGAGAGCTTGATGTCGGGCGCATAGGAAGCATTGATGGTGTCGGCCCAAAACGCCGCGTGACCGCCTTGTGAGTAGCCCGCCACAAAGACGCTTGACTGGTCGAGGCGACCTTTGCTCTGGGACAATTGGCCGAGGGCGCGAATACTGTCGAGCACGGCGCGGCCTTCGAGCGGACCCACCATATAGTGGTGCAGATGTCCCGGATCGCGCATGCCTTCGTAATCGGTGGTGACAGCGGCGTAGCCCTGCGAAGCGTACGTCACCATATGAGAATCGTAATTCCCCCAGCTGGCCGTGGCGACATTTTCGAGACTGGCCGCACACTGGGGCCCCACACCGGTGGTGCCAGGAGCAAACGCAAAAATTGGCAAATTGTTGTTGTCGTTATTGGGGAAATAGGCCCGGCCATATACCGTGATGGGCGCGCCGTTCAGATCGATCGAACGATAATGAAAAGTAACTTTGGTAATGCCGGTGGTTATGACTGGCGCTACGGCGCCATAATTTTGCTTGGACAGTGCTTGGGCCTGCGCGGCCGTAAAGTTGGTAACCCCGTCGATACCCAAAACCTGCCCTGCCCCGCCGGCTGGCGTAGCCGTCACCATAGGGCTAACGGTGCGCGAGGTATTGAGGGCATTTTGACCATGATGACGCGAACAATAGCCCGCGCCCAGAGCTACGAGCAAGACTCCGGCCAAGGCATACAGCGGCCAACGTGGCGGTTTGTTAACGGGCTGATCGTGGCGGTAGATCGGTTTACTCGTCATGACAGATAAAACCTCATGATGTCCATGTCGACGCCTTCGACGCTGGCGGTTTCGATGTACTTAAAGCCTTGGCGTTCGTAGTAACGCCGGTGGTCGTAAGTGGCAAGCGTCACCGTGTTGGCGCCGAGGGCGCGCTCGCGTTTAAGCAGGCGCGACAGCAGCGCCAGACCGGTGTTTTTGCCGCGACCGGATGGGGCCACATACAGCCAGTACATTTGGCCAGCGCTACCTCTGGGAACGCTACCGATGGCGTAGCCGATAAGTTCGTCGGCGAGCCAAGCCGTGAGGACGATGCGGCGCGGGTCGATGACCGCGCGGGCGAGCCGGACAGGGCTATGGCTTTGAATGGTTTTCGCCTGCACGTCGTCGTCGAAATAGGTAAAACTCGTGCGCACCGCCGCCGTAAACAGGCGATGCATCGCCATGAGTTTGGTTAGCGGCAAGCGCTTAATAGTAATGGTAGCGATTTCAGACATAATTGCTGCTTTATCATACCAGAGCAAGAGCGGTTTGATGTCAATTTAGGCTTGATTAATTATGTATTTTGTTATAATATATTCTTTATCCTACCCGTACCACCACTTGGAGAAGCTATGGGGACACCTGGACGTACCGATTATTACCCCGCGATCGCCACTCCGGCCGAACGCGAGGCCGCCACTGACCGGCAGAAATTCGGTTGGGAAATGATGAGCTGGGACGCCTACGTTGCGTTCGCTTGGGTAATGGACGACGAGCATCCAGTGCCGCCGGTGCCCGACACTTTCATCACCACGTGGGCGCGCCCGCACATCTTCGCCGACGGTCACAGCGTGACCATCGTCGGCTTCACTGCCACCGCCAGCATCGGTTGGATAGGCGCCAACGGTCTGGAGATGATCTACACCGGTTTGCCCACTTACTTCCGGGTCAGGGTGCCGGACGTGGCCGACGCCATCGTCATGAACGGCGGCTGGAGCCAGGATGAGTTCTACGCGTGGCTGCAGAGCTACGAACCGTCGGCGCTTCGCGCCTGATCGGCATCGCTTGCACCAATAACTGGGCCCCGGCTGAACTTCGGTTCGGCTGGGGCCCTTCTGCGTAGTTTGTTTGAGAATAGGGCTGAGCGTCGTGTCAATTTAAAACGAAGTGCCCACCTCGCCTGAGTAAGCGGAGTGGGCAGCGACGGTCGATGGAGTGATGGTCAGGCGGTGGGGCCGCGTGAAGACCGGAGTTACTGGCGTCTGCCTCAACATGGTCGAGTTCACCGCTCGGTAGGTGGTTGTCCGGATCGAACACCTCGATGGCCGCGGCTAGCCGCCAGAGCTGGGCTGAAAAACGACGAACCTATTCCGGATCGAGGCCGTCGGCCACCAGACGGCGGGACAGTCGTCGGTGTGACTCGATCTGGGCTGCCGTGGCAGGATCCATTTCGATGAAGATGGTTATGCCCGGAACACTGGCTACGGGGGTTCCGAGCAGCCAGTCGAGCACGCGCTCAAATCTGCTGCGCGCTTTTTCGGTGGCATCAGTGAACATAGTGCACCCTTTCGGTCGATACCCGCTACGGGAAGCGCGAGTTAGCGTAATTTTAAGCTAATTTGCTAACAAGTCAATAAACTGTCGTGAAAAGCAACCTCATTCGTCTTGCGTACGTAGCTCGAGGATCCTAACTGTCTCTCAGGACCGCGGAATAGCTGCTTCGACATAGGCATAGACAGCGTGGGGCTATTAGGTTACAATATTTTGATGCATAACTCGTCTAAACTTCGCAACATCGCCATTATTGCTCACGTCGACCACGGCAAGACGACCCTTGTCGATGGTTTCTTAAAGCAAACGCACATGTTTCGTGACAACCAAGCCGAAATGGGCCAAACGCTCATTATGGACTCTGGGGATCAGGAACGAGAGCGCGGCATTACCATTACGGCTAAGATTACGGCCGTTGATTACAAAGACACCCACATCAACATTATCGACACCCCCGGTCACGCCGACTTTGGCGGTGAAGTAGAGCGCACCCTGCACATGGCCGACGGCTGTTTGCTGATTGTGGACGCCCAAGAAGGCCCGATGCCACAAACCAAGTTTGTGCTGAAAAAAGCCCTGGCCGCGGGACTTAAGCCAATTGTTGTCATCAACAAAATCGACAAGCCCGGTGCTCGCCTCGGTGAAGTTGAAGACGAATTGGGTGACTTGTTCTTAGAGCTCGCTACCCACGAAGACCAGCTTCACTACTCGATCTATTACGCCATTGGACGCGAAGGTAAGGCTTGGAGCGAAGTCCCAGCCGACCCTAGCGCTGACGGCGATTTGTCGGTCATTTTTGAAGCCATTGTGCGCGATATCCCCGCTCCTAATGTGACCGAGGACGGCGATGTGCAGTTGCTCGTGACCGCGCTGGACTGGGACAGCTACCAAGGTAAATACGCCATTGGCCTGCTCAAGCGAGGCACAATTAAGCCAGGTGACAACGTTGCCTTAGCTACGCCTGAAGGCGTCGTCAGCCGCGGCAAAATCGACAAGCTCCTCACCTACCAAGGTTTGGGTCGAGTCGAATCGACCACGGCGGGTGCCGGCGAAATTATCGCGGTCACCGGTTTGTCGGCTGCGCACATTGGCGAGACCATTACCAACCCCGAAAATCCTGACGCCCTGCCCATCATCGAAATTGAGCCACCGGCTCTTAGCATGTACCTCGGTCCCAACACCTCGCCCCAAAAAGGCAAAGAGGCCGAATTTTCAACCGGCCGACAGGTTGGTGAGCGCTTGCAGCGTGAGCTTGAGACCAACATTGGTTTGCGCGTTGGTACCCAGGGTATTGGCTTTGTCGTGTCGGGCCGCGGTGAACTGCACTTATCAGTGCTGATTGAAGCGATGCGCCGTGAAGGTTACGAGTTTGAAGTTGGCCGCCCCCAGGTTGTGACAATTGAAGAAAACGGTAAGACGCTCGAGCCGTTTGAAGAAATTACGATTGAAGTCCCCAACGAGTACTCCGGCGCGGTGCAAAGCGAGCTGGGTCTGCGACGGGCGGAGATTACCGGCCAGAGTTTGCTCACCGGCGACCGCGTGCGCATCATTGCTACGCTGCCAACGCGCGCTTTGCTGGGTCTGCGTAACCTGTTTATTACCGCTACGCGCGGCACCATTGTAATGAGCTCCGAAATGATTGGCTATCAGCCGCTCGGGATCGCGGTTGAAGGTAAGCGCAACGGGGCCTTGGTTGCCTGGGAAGCCGGCACTACCACCGCCTACGCGCTGCAAATGGCCGAAGGCCGTGGCACCGTGTTTGTGGGCCCGGGCGAAAAAGTCTACGGTGGACAAATTGTTGGCCTGAACACTCGCAGTGAAGACATCGACATGAACGTCGTCAAAGAGAAGCACCTCACCAACATGCGTTCAAGCTCCAGCGACGGTATTGTGCACCTCGTGCCGGCAACTCGCTTCAGCCTCGAGCAAAACCTCGACTTCCTGGCCGACGACGAACTCCTCGAAGTTACGCCGAAAAGCCTGCGCCTGCGTAAGCGAGAGCTCGACCGCAATATTCGCGCGAAGCAGAAATAGCTCCTTGCTTCAGCCAGACAAAAAACCGCCTCTCGGGGCGGTTTTTTGCGCTACATGCTAGGACAAAGGCCTAGGTTTTTCGGATGCCGACTTAGACCTTGACGATAACAACTTCGGGTTCAAATTCGGTGTGAGACTGGCTTAAGAGACTTTTGATATGGGTTCTGATAATGGCACGCATATCGGCGTCGTTGTCGGCAAATTCCGGGTGATATTTTAGCGCATGCGCCGAAGCCGTCGCCTCGATGAGCTCGGTTTCGGTATCGCCTGCGGTGATGCGAAAATCGCAGTTTTGTTCAAAATCGGTACAGCCAACGGTTTTTGCCATGAGTGAATGCCTAGCGTTCGTTACTTCATTTAGTATACGGAAATTAGGGTTACTTTACTATCAGATGGAGCCAGGCTGCCAAACGGTCGTAATGGGCTACTCCCCACCAAATATCGATGAGGGCGAGACCGGGAAAAATGATGAAGGACTCGACGCCCTGACCGGTGGTTACGCGCCAGGCCCGCACCGGCGGGAGGCCAAATTTTATGGGAATCGGCAGCAGCCACGGCACCCCTTCTTTGGTAAAGGTGTCCATAATCAGATGCGAAATGAGCCCGATCATGAAGGCCCACCACACTAAATGCGGATCCACGGTATGCATAATCGGGCCAAGCAGTCCGAGCAAGACATGTAACAGCCAGCCAAACAAAGCCGCGCCGACGATTGAATGGGTCAGAAAACGGTGGCCGCCCAGCATTTTTCCGATGATTTTGCCAAAAAAGGTCCCCACCGGCAGATTGCGCCATAACGGCGCCGTCGGCTCATCAATATCGGGGGCGATACCCCCGAGCTGGTTGGCTACCAGCGCGACGAGCACGGTGCCCAAGGTTACCGGATGCTGTGGCACGACCATGACGACAGCACCGAGAGCCGTGAGGGCAGCCAAATCATGGGTTCGTCCGGTCACTCGAGAATATCCATAAGCGCTATTATGACACGCTGGTTGGTCTTTTGCCGTCAGAGCTTCCCAAGCATGCGGTGAGTTGTTAAGATAGCCCACAAGTAAGCGGTTATTTTGATGTTTGTACGCATTTCCAACTTGACGATTCGGTGGCCCCGCGCCGTCTTGGCATTGGGGATCATCGTGATTGCCTTGTGCGCCATGTACGCTAGTGGCATCAACTCGAGCTTATCGAGTGCGAACGGCTTCGTCGTCCGCGGCAGCGAATCCGACCGAGTGGCCACACAGCTCGCGCATGACTTTAATGATAGTCCGGCCAGTGGAATTGTGGTGTTTACCGGCTCGGGCGCCGGGGTTGCCAAAACACCCGCGTTTCGTACCGAAGTGAGCCGTCTGCTTGAGCCACTAGTTGCTACGGGCGCTGAGATTACGGCTGATACCGGCACGCCAGCGACGGCCAGCCTGATTTCGACCGATGGCACCAGTAGTTACGCCGTTATTCGGCTGTCTGGCAGCGACACCGCGCAGTATCAGCAGCTGGTAACTTGGCGCGACAAGGCCAAGAGCGACCTCGTGAGTATTACGCTGGGCGGGCCAGTAGTGGCGCAGCAACAGTCTCAGGCGCGGGTAGAGACCGATTTACGCCGGGCTGAACTCATTTCATTCCCCATTTTGGCTTTACTGCTGCTCGTCATTTTCCGCGGGGTGGTGGCAGCGCTGCTGCCCTTGATGCTCGGCGTTGTGGCTATCATTGGGGGGCTCGCCCTTACCCGTTTTATCGCCACGCAAACGAGCGTCGATCAGTACGCCGTCAATATCATTACCATCTTGGGACTCGGGTTATCGATCGATTATTCGTTGCTCATGGTGAGCCGGTTTCGTGAAGAGCTGACTCATATCGCACTAGGTAGTGAGGTAACTTCCGCGGTTCGCCAAACCGTGCTGACGGCGGGACGGACCATCTTCTTTAGCGGCCTGACCGTGATTGTGAGTTTGCTAACGCTGCTCGTGTTCCCGATTGATTTCCTCCACAGCATCGCGGTCGGGGCAGCGGCCGCCATTGCCATGGCCATGCTCGCGGCGCTGACGGTGCTGCCGGCGATGCTTCATTTGCTCGGTGGACGCGTCAATAAGTGGCAATTGTTCCGCGAGCGCGTGCGGCCGAGCGGGTACGTCAATCTGTGGGGACGCCTGGGCGCGCTGACGATGTCGCACCCCTGGTCGGCGATCATCGGCAGCGTGGCCGTCATCAGCGCTCTGGCTTACCCGCTGACGCAGACGCATTTTGTTACCCAAACCTATCGTTTCTTGCCCACGGGGACGAGTTCACGAACGGTGGCCGAAGCTCTGGGCCGGGATTTCACTAACCAAGGTAGCCGCATTGATGTCGTGGTGCATTTGGGAGGGCCCGCCACCAGTAGCGATGCCAGCACCCAGCTGGCGGCGATTGCGGGACAAATTAGTCATGTCTCGGGAGTACAATCGGTGTCGGACCCGCGCCTGGCGGGAGAGACGGCTGCCTTTACTGTCTATACGGTTAGTGATGACGCGGTGGCGCGTGACGTCGTGAGCGACCTGAGGCAGCTGCATGCCGTCAGCGCGACGCTGGAAGTGGGAGGTTCCGCCGCGGCCCTGAATGATTTGCTAACGGCGTTGTATCACCAGGCGTGGCTCGCGGCGCTGATCATCGTCGTGGCAATGTTCATTTTGCTGGGGTTGTTGTTACGGTCGGCGATTATTCCGCTGCAGGCCATTGTGATTAATAGTTTTGCGATCCTCGCGGCCATGGGCGTGCTCGTCCTTATTTTTCAAAAAGGACATATTGGCCCGATGCATTGGCTTAGCCCCACAGCTGGGCTTGATCCGACCATTCCGGTCCTGATCATGTCGATTGCGTTTGGCTTGTCCATGGATTACGGCGCCTTCTTGTATAGCCGGATTCGCGAAGAACACGACCTCACTACGGATACGAAACAAGCAATCATTGTCAGTCTCGAGCGCACCGGCGGTATTATTACCGCGGCCGGAGTCCTGCTCGTGGTGGTAGTGGGATCATTCGCCAGTTCGGGCAGCGCGTATATCGAACAGGTGGGGCTGGGGCTGAGCGTCGCTATCTTAGTTGACGCCTTTATCGTGCGCTTATTTTTGGCCCCGGCCGTCATGTTGCAATTTGGCCGCTACAACTGGATCGCGCCTAAATGGATGCGTAACAGCTCGCTGAAACACTAGTTAGAGGTTCGGCCAGACCAGACTTAAGCGGCGGTGGGTTGGCCGCAAATTGGACAATCGTCTTCGCGGCGGCCGTCGAGGCGCCATACTTTGAGCGCACCCGGCAGACTCTCGATGTCGGCATAGGCCACAAAGTCACCGAGGCGACGCAACATCCAGCCTCCAAAGCCATAGAATTCCAACGGCCCAATGGTGGCGGCGGCCCAGCGGTCACCGATCGGAATAACCGGAAACGGCGCCGATTGATGATAGCGGGGCCGGGTGACGCCGCGCAGTTTGCGAGCAATGTCAGCCGCCACAAACGTGCCATCAGCTACAGCGGTCTGGGCGAGGCCGGCGTACTTAGTGTCCGCGTTATCGCCAATAACATAGACGCTTTCACGGGCCTGCATATGGTCATCAACGGTTACTTTACCGTGATCACCGAGGTTAAGAACGCTCGCGTTGGCCTGATAAAACGGATTATTGGCCACCCCGGCCGTCCACACGACGGTACGCGAGGCTATCGATTGACCTTTTATTTGCAAGCTTTCGGCCGTCTCGGCTTCGACTTCAGCGCCCGTCATAATATTTATGCCTAAGCGCTCCAAGCGGCGCTTCACTTTGGCTGCGGTGCGGGCAGAGGAGTGGGGCAATAGGCGCGGTGAGGCTTCAACGAGGTCGATGCGGAAGTTGGTCGTGACGCCGTGTTTGGTGGTAATTTGATGCAAATATTCGGCCAGGGCGCCGCTTAGTTCGACCCCCGTTGCGCCGCCGCCCACCACCACGTAATTGACATCGGGACGGCGTTCGGCAATGAGCTGCTGATGGAGGTGCTGCTTGAAGCGTTCGGCGCCATCGATGGTTTTAATGTTGTAGGCAAACTTTTCGAGGCCGGCAATACCGAAATAGTTGGTCACTGAGCCGAGTGATAATACCAGCTCATCATAGGCAAATTCTTGCCCGTCGCTGGCGGTGACCGTTTTAGCCTCGGCGTTCAGCGTCGTAATAGTCGCGGTGACAAGCTCTACGGCGGCAGCGGCGAACAGTTGGGTTAACGGAATGACCGCTTCGGCCCGCGAACCACCCGTGGCCGCATGGTAGAGCTGAGGGTAATATGAAAAAACGGCCGTTTGCGAGATGAGCGTAACGTGCGCATTGGGAACTTGGCAGAGTTTGAGCGCGGCTTTGACCCCGCCAAAACCGCCGCCAATAATCAAAATTTTGTGATGGGGCTGAACTTCGGTCGACATAATAGTTCAATCATAAGCGTTATCTGGACGGACGTCTACCAGGTAGACCTACAAAAAGCTTACGGTAATGGTATAATTGCCCCACTATGATAGCCACTTCAAACCTGGTAGCGCCGGACACGAGCGCATGAAATTACGGGGGCCCGCAGCGGCTATTGCCGTAATAACCGTTGTGATACTGGCGGCGGCGGTGACGGTGCTCCATATGGGCGGGGCGGTTATCCTCAACCCCAAAGGTATGGTGGCCGACCAAGAGCGAACGCTGCTGATTGTGGCAACAGGTTTATCGCTGCTCGTGATCATTCCGGTATTTATCATGACCTTGGTTATAACCTGGCGCTACCGCGAGACCAATACCAAAGCCACATACCAACCCAATTGGGACCGCAGCCGGACTGCTGAAACGATTTGGTGGCTCATCCCGACGGCCCTCATCTTGGCCTTATCAATTATTACCTGGCAAAGCTCGCATAGTCTTGATCCGGCGAAAGCGTTAGCTTCGTCGACGCCGCCGATCACGGTGCAAGTCATTGCGCTCGACTGGAAATGGCTGTTTATTTACCCAGACCAGCATGTGGCCTCGGTCAATATGGTGCAGTTTCCCGAAGGCACCCCCGTGCATTTTGTCATCACATCAGACGCGCCCATGAACTCATTTTGGATTCCGGCGCTGGGCGGTCAAATCTACGCTATGCCCGGGATGTCGACCCAGCTAAACCTGATGGCCAACACGACTGGTGATTTTAAGGGTTCATCGGCGAACATTAGCGGCGTCGGGTTTGCCAGCATGCGTTTTGTCGCGCGTTCCAGCTCGCAACTGGCATTTGAGCAGTGGGTCGCTGCGGCCAAGGCATCGGGAAATGCTCTCACCCAAGCTAGCTACGACCAGCTCGCCAAACCCAGCAGCAATAACGCGGTGAAGGTGTACACCTTAACGGACCGTAGCCTGTATGATAGGACGGTGATGAAGTATATGATGCCGCTGCCACAATCATCGGAGCTTGGTAGTTACGGGAGTACCCAGTGAACCTTGCTGGCCGCTTAACAGTATCTGCGTTTATGCATGACCCCATTACCATGGGCGGCGTCCTGATGATGATTGTGCTGGGTTTGGGTGTCGTCGGGGCGCTGTTTTATTTTAAGCGCTGGCGCTGGCTGTGGCGGGAGTGGCTGACGGCGCTCGACCCCAAGAAGATTGGCGTTATGTACCTCGGCCTGGCGTCGTTTATGCTGCTGCGCGGTGTGGCCGATGTCATGATGATTCGGGTACAGCAAGCAACCTCGGTGGGTGCTTCGCACGGGATTGTCTCGACCGACACGTTCCAGCAAGTATTTTCGGCCCATGGCACCATCATGATTTTCTTTGTCGCGATGGGCTTTATGTTTGGACTTATCAACCTCATTGTGCCGCTGCAAATTGGTGCCCGCGACGTGGCGTTTCCGTTTCTCAATTCGGTGAGTTTTTGGCTCTACGCCAGCGGTCTGGCGCTCATCAACTTGTCACTGGTAATTGGATCATTCTCGCCCGCCGGGTGGCTCGCGTATCCCCCACTGTCGGAGCTCGCGTATAGCCCGGGGGTCGGCGTCGATTATTGGATCTGGAGTTTGCAGATTGCGGGTCTTGGCAGTTTGTTGTCCGGCATTAACTTTACCGTCACGATCTTACGCATGCGCGCCGTGGGTATGAGCTTAATGAAAATGCCCATTTTCGTTTGGAGCGTGTTGTGCGCGATGGCGCTGGTGATTTTTGCCTTCCCGATTCTCACCGCAACCCTGGCCATGCTGGCGCTCGACCGCACCTTGGGGATGCACTTTTTCACCGCGACGGGCGGCGGCAACCCGATGATGTACGTCAACCTGATTTGGTCATGGGGGCATCCGGAAGTGTATATTTTGATGCTGCCGGCGTTTGGTATCTACTCTGAGATTGTGGCGACCTTTGCGCGTAAACGCCTGTTTGGTTACAAATCGATGGTCTTTGCTCTGGGGGCCATTACGGTGCTGTCGTTTATTGTTTGGCTGCATCACTTCTTCACCATGGGGGCCGGGGCCGACGTGAACGCCTTCTTTGGCATTATGACCGGAGTTATTGCCATCCCCACCGGCGTCAAAGTGTTTAACTGGCTCTTTACGATGTACCGCGGGCGCATCAAATTTGCCACCCCAATGTACTGGTTCTTGGGCTTCGTGTTTACCTTTACGATTGGCGGCATGACCGGAGTGCTTATGAGCGTACCGGCCATCGATTTCCAGGTGCATAATACCTTGTTTTTAGTCGCTCACTTTCACAACATGATTATTGGCGGCGTGTTGTTTGGCTATTTTGCCGGTTTTAGTTATTGGTTTCCTAAAATGTTTGGCTTCAAGCTCAACGAACGACTGGGTAGATATGCCTTTTGGTGTTGGTTTGTCGGCTTTTTGGTAGCCTTCATGCCGCTGTATATTTTGGGACTGATGGGTGCGACGCGCCGACTCGATCACTACGACGCCTCGATGGGTTGGCAGTGGCTGTTTATTGTGGCCGGGGTGGGAGTGGCCATCATTTGCGCCGGTATTGGCTTTCAGCTGTTACAGCTGGCGGTTAGTATTTGGAAGCGCAAGGCCAATCAAGACCTCACAGGGGACCCGTGGAATGGACGCACGCTCGAGTGGTCGGTGGCCTCACCCGCCCCCGTCTACAACTTTGCCGTCTTACCGGTCGTTTCCGAGCGCGATCCGTTTTGGGAAGCCAAAGAGGCAAACCAGGCTTACGGCTTGGCCAAATACAGCGATATTGTGATGCCAAAAAACTCCGGCATGGGTCTTATCATTGCCGGTTTTGCCTTCATTTTTGGCTTCGCGGTGGTATGGCATATATGGTGGCTGGTGGCGCTCGCGTTACTGGGCGTAATCGTGAGTATTGTGGTGCGGGCGTCTGATGATGATACCGAAGCCATTATTCCGGCAGCCGAGGTGCAGCGGCTTGAGGCGGCGGCGCGCGCCAGGAGGCAAACCGCATGAGCGTAGTCCGCGCCGTCGCGCCACCTGACAACGACAAAACCCTGTTTGGTTTTTGGGTCTATCTCATGACCGACTGTGTATTTTTTGCCAGTCTGTTTGCTACCTACGCGGTGCTTCACACGAGCACCTTTGGCGGTCCCGGCAGCGCGCAACTGTTTGATTTGCCACCAGTGCTCGCGGAAACCTTCATCTTACTCACCAGCAGCTTCACGGCCGGGCTAGCCATGCTTGCAGCCCACCGCGGGAACAAGCACCAGGTCCTCGGCTGGCTAATGGTGACGTTTGTCCTGGGTGCCGCCTTTTTAGGCTTAGAGCTTAAGGAATTCCACCACCTCGCCACTACCGGCAACAGCTGGAGGCGCAGCGGCTTTTTGTCGGCCTTCTTTACGCTCGTGGGGACGCACGGGCTGCACATCAGCGTTGGGCTCGTGTGGATGGGCGTGCTCATGACTAAGGTGTGGCGGAGCGGTTTAACGGCGGTAAACTTGAAACGTCTGACGCTAGTGAGTTTGTTTTGGCACTTCTTAGATATTATTTGGATTTTCATCTTCACCATGGTTTATCTGATGGGGTCACTGTCATGAAACGCACCCCGAGCCCGCTGGCGGCTTACGTTACCGGTTTTGGGTTGTCACTCGTACTCACCTTGGCCGCGTACTTACTGGTGACCGGACGCCTGTTTTCAAACCAGGTCCTTATCTATCTCATTGCGGCGTTGGCGCTCATTCAGTTTGGCGTGCAGATGGTGTTCTTCCTACACCTCGGCCAAGAATCACGCCCGCGCTGGAAGCTCCTCGTAATGGGATTCATGGTGATGGTGGTCGTGATCTTGGTAGTGGGTTCGATTTGGATTATGAACAACCTGAGCTATCACAGCCTGTCGCCGAGTCAAGTTAATACCTACATTCATAATCAAGACGGACTGTAGTGGCGTCAGTTCGGGCATATTACGAGCTGACCAAGCCGGGGATCATTTACGGTAACTTGCTGACGGCCGCAGCGGGGTTTTTGTTAGCAGCGCGTTGGCAGATCAACTGGCTCTTATTGATCTCGGCCATGGTCGGGACGTCGCTCGTGATCGCATCGGCCTGTGTCTTTAACAATTACATCGACCGGGGGATCGATTTACAAATGGCCCGCACGAGACAGCGCGCGATCGCAACGGGCGCAATTTCGGGACGCGCCGCCTTGGTATACGGCGCCGTGTTGGGGCTGATTGGAATCGTGGTTTTGATACTGGGCACGAACTGGCTAACACTGGGGATTGGACTGGCCGGGTTTATCATTTACGTGGCGCTTTATGGCTATAGCAAACGTAAATCGGTCTACGGGACAATTATCGGGAGTGTATCGGGAGCAGCGCCCATTGCGGCTGGCTATACCGCCGTTACCAATCATGTTGATGGCGGCGCGCTACTGTTGTTTAGTTTTATGGTTATTTGGCAGATGCCCCATTTCTATGCCATTGCGCTCTACCGACTGAGCGATTACACGGCAGCGCATTTGCCGGTGTTACCGGTCGTGCGGGGCGTCAGTCTGACCAGGCGGCACATGATTTACTACATGATCGCGCTCGTCTTGGTGGTGCCGCTCTTGACGGTGTTTGGCTACACGGGATATGTCTACCTGATCGTCATGGTAATCATGAGTTTGGCCTGGCTCAGGCTTGGCATCGTGGGTGTGCGGGCACGCGACGTGACAAAATGGGCACGCCAAGTGTTCTTGTTTTCACTCGTGGTGCTGGTTAGCTTTTCGGTGATGGTAGCGGTTGGCGGAGTTTGGCCGTAAGCGCTATACTGGAGCTATTATGATGATACTTTTACACATTGTGACGGCGCTCGCGAGTATGATCCTAGCCACGCTTAGCTTTATGAAGCCGTCGGTTGGCCGATTAAGCGCATCCTATGCGTTGGTAGCCGGGACGCTCGTAACGGGTACCTACTTGGTGCTGAGCACGCATGTCGCCATGCTGCAAACGTGCGCCACTGGTCTGGCGTACTTGGTGATGGTAAGTGCCGCGCTCCTGGGGGCCAAAGCCAAGCTCGCTAAACAACGCCTGTAGTTCGCCGCCCCACGGCTGTGTTTGGGTGACTGGGGTCAGGCAATGGTCGCATTTCATTGACTTTTTAGTCTTTTTATTTTACAATTATTGATTATTTAATCAATCTGCGTAGCGATGACTCGACAATTACAACTGAGCCGCCCCATAATTGCCCTCCAACTTATCTTGGCGACTCTATTTGGTATGGCGGCGGTGGCCTATTACTGCCATCATGACGCCGATTCCCGCGCCGACACGGTAAGTTCAGGGCCAGCACTGAATGATAGCTACGGCATCTCGGCCTCATTTAATGGGTTGTCAAGCGATGAGCTGACCAGCCAGACGGCTGCCATCAGGGCAACCGGGGCGTCGTGGGTTCGCTACGACTTGCGTTGAAGCGAAGTCCCACAGGCGGGGCCAAGCAGCTACGCTTGGGCCAACGCCGACAGGGTGACGACCGCGGCTACTAGAGCCGGGCTCAATGTGGATATGATTATCGACCTCACTCCCCCACTGCTCCAGCGCTGAGCGCTGCGCACTAGCTGAAGCTTCAGCCTACGCGACCTTAGCCGGCGCCGAGTACCGGAGGCGACCTCCGCCCGGACGACTTTGTCAGCGCCATGTATGCGGCCGGTGCCGCGGGCAGCTTTGACGCGCTCGCCGTGCATCCCTATACCTACCCGATGCTCCCCAACGACAGCACCGCGGCCGACCCATAGGGGCAAATGACGGGCATCCACAATCTGATGGCTAAAAACGGAGACGGCAATAAACTCATTTGGATTACCGAATTTGGTGCGCCCACCAGTGGCCGAGGCGGTACGAATGACGTCTTTGTGTCCGAAGACACTCAGGCCCAAATCTTGTCGCAAGCCGCCGCGCTATACCACAAACAAAGCTGGAGCGGCCCGTTGTTTTGGTACAACTGGCAGGACAGTAACGGCGACAGCAGTGAAAACCATTATGGTTTAGTGCGCGTCGATGGCTCGCATAAGCCGGCCTACGACGTCTTGACCGCGCTCACCCGAAAAATAAGTTAGGCGGCTTTTTCGAGCTGTTGCTTACGCGCTTCGTTAGCCCAGTGATCGGCCAGTTCGTTGCCGGGGTCATTGTTATGACCGCGTACCCAAACGAGTTCGGCTTTCGACTGCCGATAGAGCGGACAAACTTCTTTGACGATGTCGATGTTTTTGATGGCACCGCCTTTTTTGATCCAGTTGTTTTTCTCCCATGCGAGCGACCATTTGGTAATAACGTTAATCCAAAATTCGGAATCAGTGTAAATTTGGCAGGGCTCGCCAGCCGCATCTTTGAGGGCAGCGATCAGGGCCAGACCTTCCATGCGGATATTGGTCGTATCGGCCGGCTCCCCGCCTAAAACGTGGGGCTGCATTTCCTTAATGACGGCAAACCCGCCGGTGCCCGGGTTAGGCTCGCAGCTACCGTCGGTGTAGTAGGTAATCATTTACCTATACTACCTGTCGTCGGCCTGACACGCTACCTCGGTGCTCTTGGCGTTAGGGTTACTTAAGTTTACGCGAGGCCGACATTTGCCGTCGGCGTTGCCAAGCCCACCACTGCTCCAACGCTAAGGTTCCGTACGGCGGCACGCTGGCAGCTACGGCCACCACGAGCATAAGCTTTGACTTTTTGAGACTTGGCCAAATGACGATAACGCCGACCAAATAAATCACAAACAAGGTGCCATGAAATTTGCCGGCAATTTGGACGGGCAAATAGCTATGGGGCGTCAGGTATTTATTGATTAAGATGCCGCTGATGAGCAGCGTCCAGCCAATAGCTTCGCCAAAGGCCGCGATGCGAAATAAGCTCCAGGCTTCGGCTTCGGTAAATAAATGACCGCCGGTTGGTTCGGGTTGAGACATATTGGCTCTATTTTAACATTGGTCATAGACCAGACCGGGCGTTTTAGGCTATGCTTTGATAACGATGGCTACCAATAGTCACAACCAAACTCCGATCACGCGCCCCAAGCGTTGGGTACGCATCGTGGTGCCGGCGGTCATAATTGTGGCCTGGTTTGTGGTGGCTGGGTTCGGCGGCCCGACTTTTGGCAAGCTCGCCTCAGTGTCGACCAATGACCAAGCGGCTTTTTTGCCGGCTAGCGCCGATAGTACCAAGGTGGCGGCCATCCAAGCAGGGTTTGCCGATTCGAAAGCGATTCCAGCGATTGTCGTGGTAACTTCGGGGAGCAAATTTGCTCCCTATCAGCTGGGCAGCTACGCCATCTTGGGCCAAAGCCTGGGTAAAGTTGACGGTGTGCAGGCGCCGGCTCCGGGACAAACCACGACGGTGGGTGGACCCATTCCATCGGCTGATGGCTACGCGGTAGAGTACATCGTGCCCATTTCAGATACGAAAAATGTTGATGTCGTCGTCAAAAACCTCCGCCAAGTCGTGCATGCTGAAGCGCCCGCGGGTACAAAAAGCTATGTTACGGGTCCAGCCGGTTTATCGGCTGATCTGGTGACGGCGTTTGGCGGCATCGACGGCATTTTGCTCGCCGTGGCGCTGGGAGCAGTCTTTATTATTTTGCTGCTCGTTTATCGCTCGATTGTGCTCCCGTTTGTGGTGTTGTTTACGTCTATGTTTGCCCTCACGGGCGCCATCTTGCTCGTCTACGGGTTAGCTTACTGGAATGTGATTAAGCTCAATGGCCAAAGCCAAGGTATTTTGTCGATTTTAGTCATTGGCGCGGCGACCGATTATTCATTACTGCTATCGGCACGGTACCGGGAAGCCTTGGAGCGCACCGAAGATAAGTGGGCCGCTATTACCGGCGCGATCAAAAATGCCATCGAGCCCATTGCCGCGTCGGCTGCCACGGTTATTTTGGCCTTATTGTGTTTGCTGTTTTCAGACCTTAATTCCAACCGTAGCCTCGGGCCGATTGCGGCCATTGGTATCGCCTTCTCGTTTTTGGCAGCCATAACGTTACTACCCGCGTTACTGTATGCCTTTGGGCGCCGCGTTTACTGGCCACAAACACCCAAGGTCGTGACGGAGCATCCCCATGATACGACCGGGCAGTCGGTTCACGGTCTGGAAGGCATTACGGGTTTGTGGCGCCGAGTAGGCAGCCTCATCGCCAGGCATCCTCGCGCGACGTGGCTCGTGGCTTTGGCGGTTTTGGGCGCCTGTATTTTGGGTCTGCCACAGCTAAAAGCGAGTGGCGTGCCGCAAACGGCGCTCATTTTGTCGAAATCAGAAGCGGTCGACGGCCAAAAAGTCTTGGCGCAGCACTTTGACGCTGGCTCTGGCAGTCCGGTGGTTATTATCACGAGCGCCGATAAAGCTGATGCCACACTGCACGCCATTACCACTACTCAGGGGATTGCCTCAGCTTACGTATACGCCGGCGACGGCAACCCAGCGGCTCTGGCCCAGCAGCCGCCGAAGGTGGTTGACGGCAAGGTACTGATTAACGCCACCTTGGCCGATCAAGCCGACTCTAATGCCGCCGAGCAAGTGGTGCGTAACTTACGCTCTAGCCTGCCCGCGACCGACGCCAGCGTTAAGGTGGGCGGGGTTACTGCCATTGCGGTTGACACCAACGACACGGCGCGCACCGATTTGTTTAAGATTATTCCGATTGTCTTGGTTGTTATTCTGATTATCTTGATGCTGCTGCTTCGCTCCATTGTGGCCCCACTCCTCCTCATTGGCAGTGTGGTGGTGAGCTACGCGGCGACGCTGGGCGTGTCGGCACTGGTGTTTAATCACCTGTTTGGGTTTCCGGGGGCAGATCCAACGGTGCCGCTGTTTGGGTTTGTCTTCTTGGTAGCGCTAGGTGTTGATTACAACATTTTTCTGATGACGCGTGTGCGCGAAGAGTCGCTAAAAATTGGGACTCACGCCGGTATTTTACGCGGCCTCGGCGTTACCGGTAGTGTTATCACCTCGGCGGGCGTGGTCCTGGCCGTGACCTTTGCGGCGCTAGCTATTATTCCGATTTTGTTTTTGGCCCAAATTGCCTTCATTGTAGCGTTTGGCGTTCTGCTCGACACCATTATCGTTCGTTCGCTGCTGGTACCGGCACTGGCCTACGACATGGGGCGAATTATTTGGTGGCCGTCGAAGCTGTGGCGCCGCTCCCAGTGATAAGCTAGCGCGCCTGAACGACCGCCAAGACGTTATCTTCGGGATCGTGGAGCCAAAACATTGGCGGTATATCAGGACCAAAATCGGTCACTTCGGCATCAATTTTTACCCCAAGCTCCTTTAGCTGGGCATGCAGCGCCCGCGCGTCGTCGGTTTCAAAAGTAATGCCGGTATCTTGGCCGCCGGGCGTTGAACCAGGTCCGGGCGGGGTGATGGCAATGGTGGTGGGGGCGTCTGGCAACGCCACTTCAATCCATCTGAGGCCCGGGCCAAAGGGCGCATCGGCCCGTTTTTCAAGGCCGAGCGTATCGGTGTAGAATTTGAGCATCTTGTCCTGATCAACGGCCGGAAGTTTAATGTGGGCCAGACGGCTTAGCTTACGCGTCACTACAGCAAACCGCGGCGACGGTTGCGGCGGCATACGCCCATTACGGACACGGGTGAAAGTGCTCGTCCAATCATAATAACTTCTCCTTTATTCTAAAATTACTGAGCTGACGAGAGCTCTTGAACTTCGGCCAAGCATAGCATTGTGGTGCGCGATTTCTTTGTCGCAAGTTCTAATAATAGGTCAACAAAAACCCAAAAGGCCTCCAATGAGGCCTTTTGGGTAGAAGGGTGTGAGCTCTTATGGCTGTTGACGGAAACCAACCACGTTACCAGTCTCATCCTTAACCGTCGCGATCAGCAAGCCGCCGCCCACGTCACCCGGCTCTTTAACGACTTCGGCACCAGCGGCGGTCATTTCGGCAATCGCAGCGGTGATATCCTTGGTGTCGGTGTATACAATTGGGCCAACGGTGGCGTTGGGATCGAGACCAACTTCAACGTCGCCGACTTTGTAACCAACGTAATAAGCGCCGTCGACATACGGCTCGGTACCGAGGTAGGTCGAGTAGAATTTCTTGGCGGCTTCGAGATCTTTAACGGGATAAACGGTGACGGTGATGGGGTTTGCCATAATGTGTCCTCTTGTAGAAATTAGATTTTATCTATATAATCAAGATACTTTAATATAGAGCTAGTGTCAAAGACTTTTTATGGCAACTATTACGACAACCGAACTGCGACAGCAACTGGCCGTCGCCGCACGCGAACAAGGTATTCGTTATACCTTATTTCGAAATGCCATTGGCAAGCAGCTGGGCCTTCATACGACTGATTTTGAGGGTTTAGATTTAGTGTTTTACCGCGGAGTCGCGACCCCATCTGAACTGTCCCAATACACGGGGCTGAGCTCCGGCTCTACGACAACCATGATCGACCGGCTGGAAAAGGCTGGCCTCGTTACGCGAACTAATAATCCCCATGACCGGCGCGGTACGCACGTGAGCGTGACTACCTCGGCGCGGATCGCGGTTGGTCCCCTCTTTACCTCGGCACGCGTCGCCCAAAATGAACTTATTGCCAGCTATTCTAAGGATGAGCTCGTTGTACTCAACGATTACTTCACCCGCTCTGCCGCCATGTTTGAGCAGGAACGAACCAAAGTCCTCGGCGAAAGCCCGGTCAAGCGCTAAACGTCGATATCGCGGCGGCTAAACCAGCCGTAGCCGAGATACGTGGTAATAGTGGCGACGAGTGTATAGACCCAGACGCTTTGCAGGCTAATAGCGCCGGAGGTGACCACATCACCCGGGCTGTAATACTTAAATAATGACAGATAACCCAACTTGCTGAGATTGTTTTCGAGGCTGGCCGCGATGAAGAGTACATACATCACCAGCATGCCGCCACCGACGATAGCGTTCACTTTAGAGCCGCTACTGACGACAGCCGATACCATAAATGACAGCCCGAGGATGGCCAGACCAAACAAGAACCCGAGCAGTCCAAGGTGCCAGACGTCACCAAAGCTAACGGCGTAGTTGTAGGCGCGGGCAAACAACCAGGTGGTGAGTTCGGTAACGAGAACAAACTGCAACAGCCCAATAACGGCGGCCGTCCAGCGACTCCAATAAATGGTGCTACGAGAGATAGCCTGCGACAGTAAAAATCCAATCGTGCGTTGTTCTATTTCGCGGGCGATGGCTGAAGCCGCCTGACTCATCACGAAGATGATGATCATAAGCGGCCAGATCAGACCAAAGTGCTTACTGCTCAGAAAGCTCATCAGCGTAGGAGCGACATCGGTAATATTAAAGGCCGAGGCCAGACCTTTGGGGAGTGCCTTGATGATTTGGGCGTAGTTCGTGGACTGACTCTGCACGATGGGAAAGGTCTGCATATACAGCCACAAAAAGGCCAGGCCAATGACGTCGTAGGAGAGCCAAAGACGACGTGAGCGCTTAATGGCGTGACGCGTTAAGGTAATAAAATTCATGCGTAGAGCTCCGCGAAGGCGTCTTCGAGACTGGCATTCGTGATTTCAATCTGCGCCACATCATGACCGGCAATGACGGCGAGAACCGGGTTGATATCTCGGACCGCGTAGGTGACGGTACTACCGGACGTAACTAAATTGCTCGGCTTGAGATGGGCAAAGCTGGGCGGTCGTCCCGTAAACGTGACTTTAACCTGGTGCAAACCAGCCGAGCGCAGGCTCGCGACCGTCGTGTCTTTGATGAGTTTACCGGCGCGAATAATGGCCACGTCGGTACATAGCGCTTCCACCTCGGCGAGATCGTGCGATGAGATGAGCACGGTGCCGCCACCTGACTGATAGGTTTTAAGTAGCTTATGGAAAGTCGCGCGTAATAAGGGGTCCAACCCTCTTGTCGGTTCATCGAGTAGTAATAATTCTGGTTCTTGAACGAGCGCTAAGATAATGGATAATTTCTGACGATTGCCGGTCGACAACTGCCCCACCCGCTTACTGCCATCAAGCTCGAGGGTTTGTTTGAGCGAATTAATTTTAGCTTGGTCGAGCGGTTTGAACCGGCCGACAAATTTGATGTGGTCATCGCCCGTCCAATCTGGGTATAAATTGGGCTCCGATGGAACGTAGCTAGTGAACTCCTTGACCGCCGTGGCGTCAGTCCAGGCGTCGAGACCTTTGATGCTCACCGTGCCACTGGTTGGTTTATCGAAGCCCATAATAGCGCGCATGGTGGTAGATTTACCAGCTCCGTTTGGTCCTAAAAAGCCAAAAATGTCACCTTTGGCCACGGTAAACGACAATTCATCGACCGCGGTTGTCTTGCCATACTTTTTGGAGAGCTCATTAATCACAAGCGTATTCATGGTTGAAGTATACCCTGGTTCGATAATTTTGGCAGCGATGAAGCTTGCTTGGTCACGGTATAGGCCGGGACTTAAAGTTACGCGCACGAGCTGAAGGGCCGGCAGATTGTGGTACGAAACTAAAAGCGACCCGAAGGCTGCTTATAGTACTGTTGGGACCGCCGGTAACAGTCGGCATGCGGCTGGTGAGCGTGATGAGTGATTGTCTGCAGCATACGGGGCAGGTGGAGTATATTAAGGGGCTGACCAGCTGATCGACTCTAGACCATTAGAATTATATTAAGCAATAATTACTACTTGTTGACAATAATTACTAATATTTGCTATAGTATTGCTATAATCATGACCGGATAGGCTTAAGGTTTCGACCGACCGCCGATGCCGGTCTTTTTGTATTCTAGCGATGCCTTAAGTTGGCTAAGCTCTACTACATACTTAGAATATGGCTTCAGGAGTTTTGAGTACTTATTATTTGGCGTAAAAATGTGTAAAAGCTTGTTTTTGTCTTGCAAGAACTCGATCAGACAGGCAAAATCGCCATCGCCGCTGACGATTATTGCTTGGTCATAATTCGGAAATTCGATTGCAGATGCATGCAATACTAGCTCTGCATCGACATTTCCTTTAGTGGTTTCTTTGCCGTTTTCAAAATACCGCCTCACATTTAAATTTCTTTACAAATACTTCGCTATCAGGGCCGTCTTGCTCTTAACTAACTCTGTGGGCGTGCCTTCAAACATGATTTGGCCGCCGGCGTTGCCACCTTCGGGGCCGAGGTCGATGATGTGGTCGGCCTGGCGGATGACTGCTTGGTTGTGCTCGATGGTGATGACGGTGTTTTTGTCATCTACGAGCCGATCGATGATGGTGTGGAGGCGGGCGATGTCAGACGGGTGGAGGCCGGTGGTGGGCTCGTCAAGCACGTAGATGCTGCCTTGTTTGTGGAGCTCGCTGGCAAGCTTGAGACGCTGAGTTTCGCCTCCGGATAGCGTGCTAAGGGGCTGACCAAGGGTGATGTAACCCAGGCCGACGTCATTGAGGGCGGCTAGTTTTTGGGCGATGTCATTGATATCGAAAAACTCGATGGCGCCGGCGACGGTGAGGTTTAAGACTTCATCGACGTTTTTGCCGTTGTAGGTGTATTGGAGCACTTCGGCCTTAAAGCGTTTGCCTTCGCAGACGTCGCACGGCAGCTTGGCGTCGTCGAGGAAGGCCAGGTCCGTGGTAACAAAACCCACCCCTTTGCAGTTTTCGCAGGCCCCTTTGGAGTTGAAGCTAAACAGGCCGGCATCAACCTTGTTGGCGGTAGCGAAAGCTTTGCGAATGACGTCCATAATACCGATGTAGGTGGCAGGATTGGAGCGGCTAGAGATACCGACGGGCGATTGGTCGACCACAATTGCGTCCGGGTGCTGACGCAGGAAGACTTGGTTAATCAGCGAGCTTTTACCGGAGCCGGCCACGCCCGTGATAACTGTGAAGACGCCGGTCGGAATATCGACGTTGATATGACGCAGGTTATTGGCGTGGGCTTCGCGGATTTGAAGCTTACCCGTGGGAGTGCGGACCTCGGTTTTGATGAGAGTTTTGTCATTTAAGTGGCGTGCGGTGAGGGTATCTGAAGTGAGGAGTTCGGCATAGGTGCCGGCAAAGACGACTTCCCCACCCGTGGTGCCGGCGCCCGGACCGATGTCGAAGATATAATCGGCGGCAGCGATGACGTCGGGATCGTGCTCTACCACAATCACCGTATTGCCGGCATCGCGGAGTTTCGCCAGCAGCTCGTTGAGGCGGTGAACATCACGTGGGTGCAGGCCGACGCTGGGTTCATCAAAAATATACATCACATCAACGAGCGAGCCGTTGAGGTGCTTGACCATTTTGACGCGCTGGGATTCGCCGCCTGAGAGCGTGTCGGTGGTGCGGTCCAGGCTGAGATAGCCAAGGCCAATGTCGACGAGATTGGACAGGCGGTCATGGAGGGTAGCGACTAAGGCTTTAGTGCCCGGGGCTTTGATTGATTTGATCACGTCGAGAAGGGCGTCAATTTGCATAGCCGAGAGCTCCGCAATGTTATGGCCTTCAACTTGGACGCTAAGCGCCTGTTGGCTGAGGCGGCCGCCGTGGCATAAATTACACGGACCCATGGTAATAAAGGGCGCCATTTGCTTTTGGGTGCGCTCACTCATGGTGGAGAGGTCGCGCAAAATCCACTTGTTGGTGAAGACGGATTCAAGCCCGGCATAGGTGAGGTTGACGCCGTTGAACTTAACTTTGCGCTCTTTGGCGTGCAAAAATTCCTCAAATTCGGCCGGGGTGAACTTGTCCAGTGGCTTGGTGATATCGACACCGGCGGCTTTGATGGCGCCAAAGCCCCAGAAGTCGTCTTTGGTGTAGCCGGGTAATTGGATGGCGCCGTCTTGGATTGACTTGGTCATGTCGAGCGAAAGCTCGCGGTCCATGGCCTTCTTTTGGCCCATGCCGTTACACTCTGGGCACATGCCGGCCGAATCGTTAAACGAGAATAAGTTGGCGTTGCCAATGCTGGGGGTGCCAACGCGGCTAAACATGAGACGCAAAGCCGGCGCAATATCGGTGACGGTGCCGACGGTGGAGTGCGATCCCCCGCCCAGTTTCTTTTGGTCGACGATGACCGCCATCGAGAGATTTTTGATGCTGTCGGCCTGAGGCTGCGTCATACGCGGCAAGAAATTGCGGACAAACATCGAGAAGTTTTCATTAAGCAGACGCTGGGCTTCGGCAGCGATGGTATCAAACACGAGGGACGACTTGCCCGAGCCCGACACCCCGGTAAAGACGGTGATCTGACGCTTGGGAATGCGTACTGAGACGTTCTTAAGGTTATTTTCGCGGGCGCCGGCGATTTCGATGAATTCTTGTGACATAGGTGTCATTATACGCGAGTCTAGTCGATGCCGGTCCAGGCGTGATTGAACGGCCTGGGCGCACTGAGGCGTGAGTCACGAGACCCAGCGCATTATTCGGCTAGTTTGGCGATCTCGCGTTGTGCGCGGTCGCTGATATCGGCGGTGCCAGTGGCGAGCCAATCCTTAAGGCTGCCATAGACTCTGGGTCGATCTCCCCGACTCCAACTATATTTTTTGATGTGGATAGGCTGGGCACCGGGGCGGCTGATTTGGCATACAAGGCGATGACACTGATGAAGAAGATCTTTCCCATTGGAAAGAGATAGAAATGACGGACCCGCGCTAGGTCGGAGATATTGAGGAAATTGGCATTGTCGAGATGCTCGGTGCCATCGCGCAGGATGCTCCCGTCAAATGATAACGTCTCTCGGGCAAGGAGGAGCGAATTGGCTAAGCACCCGGTTATAACTACGGTCATAACTATTGCCAGGCCGTAAAGCTTAGTGGTTAGCGCCATGAGCCCTGGTATGACAAGGGACAACCCAAGTGGCATCGTGTGCTTCGTTGTAATATAGGTAGTCATGCGCTGCGATTCTTGATGAATAACTCTTTTGAGGCAGACTGCGCTCTGCCGGGAAATATCTGTCCCGATGATAGCATATCGCTACTGCTCGCTTGGTGCCCGAGCCTTCACCACTCCAGATATGGCTCAGGGTTCGCTCAGCGATCTCTCACCTTAAGTATCTAGAATTAGGCTATGTTAAGTCTTTTTTCTCGCAACCCCGGGATGCTCATAGCTACGCCGGAGCCAAAGCCTCGCCACCGTATCAAGCGGGGGTTCATCATTGTTGGCGTGGTGCTGCTCATTGGGATTATAGGCGTTGGCGGGTGGACGGCTTACAAATTTGTGACCAATACCAACAAAGTGGCGAGCGGCGGCATTTTGGGGCTGCTTTCGGCCACTAAGCTCAGCGGCGAATCCACCGGGCGCGTCAACATCTTACTAGCCGGCAACTCGGCGGATGATCCGGGGCACGGGGGTGCCCAGCTGACAGACTCGCTGATGGTCGTGAGCCTTGATACGGCCAATAACACCGCCTACATGCTGAGTATTCCGCGCGATTTGTGGGTGAATGTACCGGGGCATGGCTACGAGAAAATTAACGCCGTCTACCCACAGGGCGGCATGAGTTTGCTTGAGCAAGTGGTAAGTGACGATTTGGGCGTCAATATTAATTACTACACGCTCGTAGATTACACGGCCTTTAAGCAAGCGGTGGACGCGGTCGGCGGAATTAGCGTCACGATCGCAAGCACCGATGCGCGTGGTATTTATGATCCCAATGTTGGTCTGGATAACAATACCTCGCCGCTGTCGCTAACCAACGGCGTACACGTCCTTAGCGGCGAGACGGCGCTGGAGCTAGCCCGCGCCCGCAATGATCCCACGCCCAATGGCAATACGGGCTACGGCCTGCCGAACGGCGACTTTGACCGCGCGGCCAACCAACGGCTGATGCTGGTGGCGCTTAAAGACAAGGTGGCGAGCGCTTCGACCTTCACTAATCCGGTAAAGATTTCGGAACTACTGGACGCTTTGGGCAGCAACGTCAAGACCGACTTTACCACCAGTGATTTACGGCGCCTCGTGGAGCTCTCCAAGACCATCCCGAGTACCAGTATTACCTCGGTGAGTCTAACGACGACTACGAGCGGTAATTTGCTCGCCAGTTACTCCACCACAGACGGCCAGGACGCCATCATTCCGGCGGCGGGAGTGAACGACTTCTCGGCGATCCAAAGCTACATCGCGAATCTTAACGCTGGCACGGCGACAGCCAGTCCATCGCCGGCATCGAAGAGCCAATACTAAGTATAGCTAGCGCCTCACTACAGCTTGATATGCTGGCCGTAATAATACCAAAAGTGATGGAGCGTAAAAGCGGTAACAACGACAAAAAACGTAAGCAGTAGCTCCAGGTTGTACTTCAGGACGAAGGCGTTAAAGCGGCGGCAACGGGCGTTGGCCAAGATATAGCCTTGCTGGATGTTATAGAGCGTCACGTACCAAGCAACGGTATAAACGGCGACATCGGTGACAAGGCAATACGGGCACAGGGCTTTGATCTGGTATAAACTTAGCCAAAATAGCCAAACGGCAAACAGGGCCGAGCCGGTCACGGCTGCTTGCAACGCGAGGTAATGGCGCCGCTTAAGCGTGGCTCCCGTGGCCGCAATCAGGCCAAACGCGGCCAAAGCCGGAAACATTACCAGCCCCAAAAACGGCGCCGGAACGCCAAACACGTGTCCAAGCCCGGAGTGGATAACGCTACCGCAGCTAAGCACCGGATTGAGCGTACAGGGAGCCAGATAACCGGGATTAAGCCAGATGTTGACTTGATCGTAGGTTAAGACAATTGAGGCGACCAAACCCACCAAACTGCTGATCAGGATGACGTAGGGTACGGCGATTTTTAGTGATAATTTACTCATATTCGGCTCCGATATAACCGCGCCTGGGGTACGGCGCACAGCAGTAAGACAACGGCGAGACCCGGCAAAAAGTACGGTACAAACTGGGTGTTAGCGATAGGGTGCTTACTGAACAATACCACAGTGGCCAATAGCACCGTGGCAACGAGCAGCAGCGCTGTCACGACGTGAGCACCCGCGAGCACCCAGTCGACCGAGCCAATGTTATCAAGACTCTTCACATAAAAAATGTCGGTGTAGCAGACTGCGCGAACGATCCGTCCGAGCGCTGCCAGCATGGCGGTTTGCATGTAAGTTCCTGTCCTTAAATGCTAATGCTTAAGGCAAGGCTGGTCTGTGATCTCGATCGTGCAAGTATAGCTGCGACGATGGCGTCAGGCGAGGACAGGCCTGAGTTGCGAAACGCTAGGCTTGTCCGTAGGATGGGTTTATGCAAACCAAGATTGACTACTCAGCGCTAGCGGCAGACAAAAAAAGCGAGGTCATCATTTTTGGCGTTCTCGAAAGTACTTGGCAAGACCATTGTGGTGGCCATAATTACGGCAATAGTTGGCTTCAGCTATGCAATGTTAGTATCAACGATCCACGTGTTTCCAAGTAACGACGTCGCCGTCGGGTTTATGCGGCCCTGGACGGCTATCTGGGGCGTTTCGAAGCGGCACAGCGCCTTGGGAACACCTAAGGTATCGTAGGCGCCAATATCGACCGCCACGATCCCGCCAGCTTGAGCTAAGACGTGTGACACCATCGGCTCAATCGCTTCGATGTCACTGGGTAGCACAATGATTAACTTCGGCTCTTCGCCAGGGCGCACACTATCTTGTACAGCTCAGCGAATTTTCGTGATTCGAATAGTTTTACTGATGGCGCGTTTATTTGAAAAATCTGATACAGAATGCCGTGAATATCAGGACTGTACCGATGTTGGCAAGCAAACGCGCCCAAAGTTGGTTGCGGAAGAATAACACGTCCATACCCACAATTACAGCGATCATCAGTAAGAGAAATAGGGTGACCGTGATATTTTTGTTCATAGCTCGATAGGGGCTTATTATTCCGCTGTTTTCATTGCTATGGGTTTATTGTAAGTAATCACCGCTTGCCGGTGCCAAAGTCTAAGCGGCGCGAGGCCGGTAGCTGGAGCTCCGTGCGAGTTTGTTGGTCGACTTGTATACCAAGCTGATCTGCGGCTTGGAGGAGCAAGGGTGCCCACTGGGCGTAATTTTGGGCATAATCATCCGGTTCAAAACTAAACGTTTGGCCTGTGGAATCGCCCAGAAGCAGAATCATTACGGTAAACTTGCCGATTCGAGTTTGTCGTAACTTCCGATCTAAGGCTAGTTTATTGAGCTTTGTAATATGTACGTGTTTGGTGCGGAACGGTCCGATTTTGATGCTTGCAGACTGCGAATCGACAACTAAGACGTGGCTTTTATCCCAAATTACGGCTAGAAGTCCGAGACCTACAAACAAGGCCTCAATGGGTATAAATTGGGCGTAATATTGGTTTACGAACGGGCCTAACACAAACATGATGAGGCTGACTGAGGCTAGCATGAGGCCAACCATGCCAATTCTTAATTTGGCACGTGACGAAACTTGGGTTACGTCGCTATTCATGTCGAAAGTATAGCAGAAGCCGGCTATGCTTCACGTATCGAACTATTTATAGCTATTAAGCTTTGGGACCACCGGCGTCATACCAAGACTGCAAGGCACCTAGGCTAGTGACATCGGTAAAGCCAGCTTGTTGCATGATGGGTTGAACAATTGCGGCACGACTTCCTGAGTGACAATACACGTACACTTTGGTTGATTTGGACATATTTGGGAGTTGGCCAGCTTGAACATTTACGGAGTCAAAATTAATGGCGCCTTTGGCGTGTCCGGCCGCGTATTCGGCCGGGGTTCGGACGTCGATAAGCGTGGCCTTGCCGGCCGCAACCTCTGAGATCGCAGTTGAGATGGTACTGGTTGAGTCACTCATAGCTACGGGATCAGGTGCCGGGTGATTGAGCTTATAGAGGCCAAACCCCCATCCGATGACTCCTAGCATAATTGCTGCCGCTATGAGTTTATTCTTGTGATTGCGCATTGTTACCCTCCGATAATTTAGGTGGCGATTGTTAAGGCAACTGCTTAGGACTTGGCGAAATACTTAGCTTTGACTTGATCCTTATTGATGCCATTTTCTAAGTTGGTATAGCCAAGTTGCTTAAGAATATTCATAGCGGCTGCCGAACGACTTCCCGACATGCAGTAAAGGATAAGTTGCGTATCTTTGGGAAGGTCTTTGAGCTCCTTTGCTCCCGCCATTAATTTGGCTGGTGGAATATTAAGAGCTCCCTCGACATGACCAAACATGAATTCAATGGGCTCTCGGACATCGATAAACTTACGGTTGTTTTGCATAGGGCTCCTGATTATTAGGGGTATTGGCACGATCTTAATGTAAATGATTTACAATAACAAGTACTTTTGCTATCCTTTATGGCATGGAAACCACTCAAGTACTGGCTCGACAGTCTAAATATTGTTCGGAAATATTACATGTCATGGGGACAGCCACGCATGCCACGAATCAAGAGCTCCTCAGCTCCTTGCGCCTGACATTTCCGGAAGTCAGCGCTACCACGATTCACCGCGCAACCGCGCGCTTGGCGGATCGGGGTCAACTCGGAATGGCTCCGGCTGCCCATGATGGCTCAATGCGCTACGACGTCAACCCATTGCCGCATGATCATTTTCAATGCTCGGTCTGCTATCGGCTGCGTGATGCCGATTTCCGCGAAAAGGTCATCGATGTTATTCGATCATCAATTCCGGATTGCGAGATTGGCGGACGCCTAGTTATTACTGGTGTTTGTAAAGATTGTAAAAACTTAACTGAAACGAGTTCCGATGCCAAACCAAATTAGTTCTGCTGTTCGAGATATCGTCATGATTGGCTCAGGTCCGGCAGCGCTGTCGGCGGCCTTGTACACCGCGCGCGAAGATGTCGATACGTTACTGGTTGAAAAAGGCATGATCGGCGGTCTTGCCGCCACCACCGATTGGATCGACAACTATCCCGGTTTTCGCAGTGGTATTGCGGGTTCGGCACTGGCCGATGAGATGCGAGCCCAGGCAGAACGTTTCGGCGCCAAGTTCGATTTAACCGAAGTAACCGGTATTGCCGATGAAGGTGAACATAAGCGAATAGCGACTATGAGCGGTGACATATTGGCGCGCGTGGTGTTGATCGCCACCGGTAGTGATCATAAGAAGCTTGATATTGACGGTGAGGATGAATATTTCGCCCGCGGAGTTCATTACTGTGCCACCTGTGACGGAGCTTTTTATCGCGATAAGTCACTCGTCGTTATCGGCGGTGGAAATTCAGCGGTCCAGGAAGCGCTTTTTCTCACGCGTTTTGCCAGTCATATTGACCTCTTGGTTCGGTCGGAGCTGAAAGCTTCCGACGTCCTCATCCATGAGCTTGAAAAGATGAGTGATAAAATTACGGTCCATCGGCAAACAGAGCCCGTCGCAATCGTTGGGGACGGCACCAAGATCATAAAAGTTGTGGCGAAGATGGGTCCCGAAAACCAAATGGTAGATTATCGGCCTGACGGAATCTTTATCTTCATTGGACTCAAACCGAATACCGCGTTTTTGACCAAGTCAGTGATTGAACTCGATGAAATTGGTCTCGTACGTACTAACGAGACCTTTGAGACCTCGATGCCTGGCGTGTTTGCGGTCGGTGACGTCAGATCCGGGGCGACAATGCAGATTGCAAGCGCGGTTGGCGAAGGCGCCACGGCGGCGCTACTGATGCGTAAATATCTCGAAGCTAAGCTGACCAGCTCGTTCGCTGGAGAATAGCTCTCCTTGCGGTCCATTGTCGCGGTCAGAAGCATTTTTGGACGTTGGTATGGCTGCTTGCTAACCTGGGATTGGTTACGAAGGAGTCTTACGCTCGCCTATGATTGCCGAGATTTTATACCACGTAACTAGATCGATTTGCGTCTAGTTGGTTTGGATCGAGCCGGGGTATTGGTCGGTTGTTTCGATAACGATGAAGTCTTGGCCCTGTTTCTAGTGACGTTTAAAGCCCTGATTAGTTGGACGAGAAGCGGTGAGTTTCAGAAGCGAAAGCGATAACGTGCGTGAAGGTTAGTATGTTGCTGGTTTGTGAGCGACGGTTTGCTTATTAGAAGCATAACGTAGTTATATAAGAGAAGGACTGGGATTTAGCGATTTACAGATGAGAAATGGCTCTTAAAAACCGTTATTCGAATAACGGTTTTGATCGTGACATACAAGTGTCCAAAATTAGTCATAACTCGGGGGCTTCGACGAGTTTTGCAGGCTGCGTAGCTACGGCAATTACCCATAAAAACTATTCAAATAAAACAAACCCCGAAATTCGGGGTTTGTTTTATTTCAGGACTATATTACAGGCTTGAGGCTAAGCTTTGGTCGTACATAATGGTTGGAGAAGATACCGTCCAGGCTCCACGGCTGACACCACCAGTGGCGATAAAGCCAACGTAACCAGTACTCCTAGCATATGCGATACCGGTGGGGCTGCCATCGATAAGATCCAGTGGCGCAACACTTGGCGACGAAAATGCTATGGGAGCCGAAAGGTCAGCGCAGTGCCAGATATTCGCGGGCATGTAATAAGCCGGCATGCGTAAGTGGTTATAGCAGTTTCCATTGAGCGGTACAAAGTCTGCGCCAGGCATAACAATGAAGGTATTGCGGTTTGGCACCCCAACGACGGTGATTGTAGCAGACTGGCCCGCTACGAGTGGGGATGGATTGGCCGTAAAATGGGTGGCCGCTAACGCGTTCGAATCAACCATGACTCCCGACAGGACAATCGTCGACGTAACCGCGATCCGTGAAATCAAACTGCTTAGCATAGCGAAATCTTGTTCAGATATCTGTAAATTTATCACTAACAAAAGCGATACACTAGCACTTTCTACCTGGTGTAATGTTAACCAACAATTCAGCTCCAGAACCGAGCTTACGAGCTGAAGTCAGTCTGGATGTTGGATGCGTGTACCCAATTCATAGCTAGATTTTGGCAGCTTGCCCAAAGGAACTGCACTGGATTAGGTCTATCTTGATATGTAGGAATAAACAAAAGGAGCGTATTACATGGCCAGAATCACCGATATCAACCAGCAAGCTATCGCTAATGAGTATTATCGTCGCGTTGTCGCAACATCTGAGCACTTACAGGTCGTCATTATGAGCATTCCACCAGGAGGGGAGGTTGGCAGCGAAACCCACCCCGACAATGATCAGGCCCTCTATTTGGTGGCGGGTAGTGGAACGTCCGTGCTCGATGGAGATGAGCAGCCATTCGCCGCCGGCGATATCGTGGTGGTCCCTGCTGGCACTAAGCATAACTTTATCGCCAGTTCTGATGAACCTCTCAAAATCATCACGACCTATGGGCCGGCCCATCATCCCGATGGCCTCATTCATAAAACTAAAGCCGAGGCAGATGCTCAAGAAAATTAATCGTCCGACTGTACCGTTTGGTTTGATTCGGCGTAGGGCTGGTTTATAATTTCTGGCCAAACTGTGTGGTATCGGGGTTGTCGGCTCAACGTATTGCGGTGACAGGGCTCAAACCTAAGTTGAGCTAAAATTCGCAAACAACAAGAAGCCGAGCAATGGCTCGGCTTCTTGGAATAGCTACGGCATAATGCACTTTCGCCCTTGCGTAGGAAGATGTAACTCGATTCTGTAATGGTAAAAATGCATGAAATTGCTCATGCAATGCTTAACGTAGCGGCGGACCATCGACGCGATACAAAACACCGCATTAGCATTGCCCCCTATGGGCCATAGTCACGCATACCATAGTCGGCCAAGCTACCGTTTTCGGGCTCGTTGCGACTAAGAATGCCCATGAGTGCCGAGAGGCCAAAGAGACTGACAATGCCCAGGCCGACCGTAACCAAAAACTCACGCCGATCCATCTCGCGAGCCAGCAGCCGGTCTAATTTGCGCATTCGGCGCCCATCTCTATCCACCACAGGGCTCCCCCTCCATTACGCTTATGCTAATGAAACAACGGTAATCTGTCAATCTGATTGTGCTGGTGCGAGCGGGCTGTCGCTTAGTTGGCGACGGCCGTGTAAATTACCTGGGTCGTGTAGGCTCCGCTCGGAACACTGGTGTTGGCACAGGTACCAAACCACACTGTGGTGGCAACCGCGGGATCGGCGGCGCCCGACGTCGTCGCGATCGTATCGGCAATAAGATCACTTGGCTGAATACCGGCAAATACCGTACTGCTCGGTGCAACGTTGGTTTGGCTAGTCGTCGGACCGCTCCCAAAGCTGCCCAGACCGTCTACCCGGTAGCCCCAACTATTACCGGTTAGAGCGGTCGGGCTGGCAATGGTGCCGCTCGTAGCATTTATTGCCGCCGCTCCATTGAGCAGTGATGTACCGGTTCCGCTATCGGCTAAGGATAGCGTGTATCCATTGGTATCATCGGTAAGAACGGTCGGACTGTCGCTCTGTATTGTGCAGCTGCCGCTTGATGTTGGTATGACGTTGAGGCTAATGTTGCCATCACTTGAGAGGCTGATACTACATGTCACTCCATACTCGCATAACCCATACGTCCCACTACCGTAGGTTCCGCTGGTGTAGGCAACTGCCGGGCCAGCGCCTGACATCAAACTCAAGCACAGAAATGAACCGAGAATATAAAGTAGCAGCCTACTCCGTCGTCGTTTTATCATCCTCATCCCTTGCGGAGTCGTTTTGTTTTTCTACGCGCTTGCAGCCGAGGATAGATAACGACAAATAGAATTATTAGAACCACGAGACTAGCAACAATCAGCCTAACAAACGAGGACATCACGAGCACCCACTTGGTGGGCAATGTTTTGGTTTGACCCAAAAAACTGACACTGCCCGTGACTTTGAACAGGCCGATACTGGGCGTCTGCTTCCAAGGAGCAATAACCTTTCGGATGGTTTGGGGCAGTAACTCTTTGTCGGTTGTTAAGCTGTACTTGGAATGACCAAGGATATCTTGGACATTTAACCGGATCGTGGCCGGATAGTGGACGCTACCGTCGTTTTGCAAGCGAATAGTGGACGTGAGCGGCGGCTTTTGTAAGAAGCTCGATTGCCACGTTAATAACTCACCTTTTGTAACGGCAGGTCCAGCTACTTGGATGTAGAAAAGCTCACCAACCCGCTCGTTGAGCGTAATGCTATTGGCAACTTTCGGGTACTGTGTTTCGGCAAAGGCGGCGGCGTAATAGCCACCCGGTTGGGTGTTTTCTGGGATCGAGATAGTGTAATCGATGGTGGCCGTCTGGCCGGCATTAATGTACCCGCCAGGCACAGAAAAGTTTAACCAACTACTAATATTCGGGGCAGTTGGCAAAGCAGTAAAATCTGGTGTGTAGTCTTCACCAGATATGCGGTAGGGCGTAGCGTAGACCAAGTATCTGTATCCAGTTGCGCCCTGGTTGAGTACTTGGAACGAACCGTGGTAAACCGAACCGGGGTCTATGGTTGGCCTAACGGAGGTTGGCGTAATTGTGATATCTTGCGAGGCTGCGTGTGCTATGCCGGGAACGGATGTAAGGCCGCCCAATAGCAGTAGAGCAGCCAACCCACGCATCCAATATCTCCGTACGGGCCCATTCATATCACTCACTTTAATTCGCCGTGGCGGTATATGTCACGCTATTGGTATAGGTGCCTGATGGCTGCGTAGTATCGGCGGCCACTCCATACCAAACGGTGGTCGTGTCATTGCTGGCGGTACCAGAGGTAGTTTTGAGGGTGTTGGGTGAAGCG
>JACAFG010000007.1 GCA_019352195.1 Candidatus Saccharimonadota bacterium
CATGGCAGTCTGCTCCTATAGTTGTTTGACGATAACTACAGTTTGGCAGCTGCCACTTTTGGTTTCTAGATGTTGCGAAGGTATTGAGCCATTACGCAACTATTGACATAGCATAAGTATTATGCTAATATGTCTAAATTCGACTGCGACCTGCAGCCGGACCGTCCCTAGAAATCTTGAACCCACTCCTACCTGACCATGGAGGTCATTGTGCGTACTTCTCAGATCAATGAGCAGACCGATGATCACATCGGTTCGGCACTTGCCGCCTTCATGTTCGCCGTGATTTGCGGTGGTCTGGCAGCGGCATGTTTATACCTGGCCTACACGGGCTACCACACGACGGTCGCCGCCGACAAGATCAGCTACGACCATGTTGTCGTGGACGTGACCATCGGCGTGATCCTCGGCTTTGCCGCAATCGGACTATTCATCGCGTTCTGCGTGTGTTTGGCTCGAGCGGTCGAAGCTAAGCGCGACTACGCACAGTCCCTCTGACCCCCCATCCGTCCCGAAAGGACTGTCATGTTCCGTCTCATTCGCAATTGGTTTGCCCCCGTCGTCACAGTCGCACTGATCGTTGGCGTCCTGTTCGTACTCAACGACTACACGGAAAGCCGCCACGGCATGACGATCTGGCCGGAAATCGGCATCATGGCCGCCCTCGTCGGCCTGCTGTACGTGATACGGCTGGCCGGTCGCCAGCTGCTGCGGCACCTCAGCCTCATCATCGAGGCCATCGTCCGGCCGCCGGTCGAGCGCTCTGCTCGCCGCCGGCCCTAGTCGGCACCCCTGGTGGGGTTAAAGCTTCAACACGGACGGCGGTTCACACCGCCGTCCGTACCCCCTGAATTATTATTTGTACCGGCTAACCGCCGGTTTTTGTTTGTCCAGATGTCTTCGCCCCGGTACAATAGGCTCATGTACCGACGCCTCATTCCTCTCGCCCTTATCATCGCCTTAACCGCACCGGCGGCCGCTATGGCCGACGCTTCGGCAGCTGGCCTCGGTCCAGCGAGCGCAACCGATAGTTCGGGGTCATCGTCGGCCGACGCCGGAGCTTTACAGCCAGCCGGCACCTCGGTGCTGCAGTCAAATAGTGGCGCCAGTGGCTTGTCGGCCGGTAGCGATGCTGCTAGCTCGCTCCAGCAACCGGCTACCAGTGATAATAGCCAACTCCAGGTACTGCTAGGCAACGACGCCGATGGTACCAGCCACAGCGCTTCTTCGTCGCACTCGGCCTGGTGGTTTGCCGGGTGGATCATTTTAGCTCTGGCCGTAATTGGTACCGGCGTATATCTCCTCTTGCGCCGCCGCCCCCGTTTGCTACCAACAGGCAGCGACATCGATATGGCAGAAATTGTTGATGCCGATACGCCTGTGGCGACTGATGACGAACTGCCGCCAGAGAGCGAAAGTGCCCCTGTGACTGAAGTACCGCTCACCGATGATGCCGCAGTATTGGCCGAGCCTACGTCAGACGCTTCTACAGCCGCTGAACCAGATGAAACTGTGCAATCCGACAAAATGGTTCCACCCATTGTTAGTACAACAGACAAAAAAACTGGGGACGAGGGTGGAAAACCCGCTAAACATGGTCACAAAAAGCATCACAAGAAGCGCTCTCGCCGCTAAACAAGTTTTACATTTAGAGCATAAGCACGTTGGAATTGTCCGCCAAAAATGCTTTAATTACGGTAATGGTTTGTCAAAACTGTGGTTCAAATGAGGTCATCGCTGTTCAGGGCGAAAATTTCTGCATAAATTGCGGACAACTGGTGCAAAAAACACCGGTGGTTTCGGCTGTGTCGACCGACGGTTTACCGGCTGGTGTAAAAATATTACCGGTTGACGGCGAGGAAGCTCCGAAGACTACTAAAAAAGCCAAGCTTGGGCGTCCCAAGGCTGGGCGCCTCGATGTCCCGGCCGCTGCAACCAAGCGGATTGTCGGTGAAGTTACCGGGCCACCGCCATCGCAGACGCCGCCTCCTTTGCCGAAGCCTATCCATGATATTGCTCCGCCACCGCCAAAGCCGATACGTGAGCCCGACAACCGTCCACTGCCACCGGTAATTCGTCGCGCGTCGGTAGCTTATAGCGAAATCCTGGGCGCCAGTATTGCTGGCCGGTTTACGCACCACCGCAGCTTTATGACGATTGTACCGGCGGCCTTGGTAGCTATGGTAGCAACGGTTGCCGGCGTGGTTTTGGCTTCCGGTCAACCACATCGCTTGGTTTCAGCGACCGTCGATGCTGGCTGGGCAGTTGGCGGGGAACTTATCATTATTGCAGTCATCTATTATTTGGTGCGCAGTCTGAGTCATGCCGCTATCACATTTGGAAGTGCGCGCTTATCAGACCATCGGCCATTACCAACCGAGCGCTGGCTTGAAGTCGCGGCTGACAGTCAAGGTCGCCGGCTTGGGATTGACGTGCTAGCGAGCCTCGGTTTGCTTGTCATGTTGGCGCTCATGGCCGGTTTGTTTGTCAGTGGCAGTCACCTAAGTGGTTTGCCTGAAGTCGCCCAAATTGCCATATTAATGCTGGGATTTGGCGTCTTATTGTACGCAAGCGTTGCCATAACTATGACGGTCAGCTTAGGCCACATCGCAGTAACCCTGGCGCAGGTCCATACAGTTTCTGGCCTCAAGCTGGGCTGGCGACTGTTCCGGCGCCATTTCGAGTTGGCCGGTGCGAGGCTAACAGCTCTTAGTCTTGAAACCTTAGGCCTCATCGCCGTTCTCGTTGGGGCGGGCGGTTGGCTCATCGTTAGTCCGGCCAATCTAAGGCCGTTGGTAATCGGGGCCGTCGGAGTAGTGCTGGCGGCCATTGGCGCTCTGGCGGGCGCAGGCACAGCCATTTGGTGGGGCAATGCCTATCGGGCGCTGGTGCAGGTGGATCATCCCGCTGGATTTCATCGTTTGTTATCGACGGCCGTACCAAAAGCCGCCAGGGTAACGCCCGTAATCGTGATATCGGGGGTTTTGTTGGGCCTTAGCGCTCTGGCAGTCGCCTGGCCATGGCTGGTAAACTAGCTGACATAACTCAACCATTTAGCGTTGACTTTTGGCCTCAAATCAGGAATACTGGATGCAAGAGCCGCAGGCTTTTTAAATTTGGGCGAATATTATGAAGCCGTTGTTCAACTATTTTGCAGCCTCTCGTGCCGAACTCATCAAAGTGAGTTGGCCTAATCGCCGTCAAACACTGCGGCTCACGTTGACCGTAATTGTCTTCTCGGTGGTTTTTGCCGCCGTTCTCGGCGCCGTCGACTTTGCCTTTTCCGCGCTCATCCAAAAACTTGTCATCAAAGGATAACTCATGACCGACACGACCCAACTAGCTCACAAATGGTACGTCATTCACACCTACTCGGGCTATGAAGACCGCGTGGCCGAAAACCTGAAGCAGCGTATTGAAACCATGCACATGGAAGACAAGATTTTTGATGTCATTGTGCCGAAAGAGAACCAGATCGAGATCAAAAATGGTAAACGTAAAATCGTTGAGCGCCGTATTTTCCCGGGCTACGTCTTGGTTCAAATGGATGTCACCGAAGACTCTTGGTACGTAGTTCGCAATACGCCAAACGTTACTGGCTTTGTTGGCTCGGGTACTACGCCGACACCAATTTCAGATGACGAAGTTCGCCACATCCAAAAGCGCATGGGCGTTGAAGAGCCAAAGTTCAAAATCGACTTTACGGTGGGCGAAGCCGTCAACATCGTCGATGGACCGTTCAAGGGCTTTGATGGTATGGTCAACGATATCGATGAGAACAAGGGCAAAATCAAGGTTTTGGTCAACATGTTTGGCCGCGAAACGCCAGTCGAGCTCGACAGCCTGCAAGTTAAGAAGATCTAATTATTCGGGTGGCGGGTACCGGGCCGCGAGCAAGTCTCGTCGCCTGAAACTCGCTACGCGAGACTTAAAAACCGTGGGAGTGCGCCTGTGGCGTACGCTTGCACCACAAAGGAGAAGTTATGGCAGTAGAAAAACCAGTTAAGGGCCGCGTCAAGTTCCGCGTTACCGCCGGCAAAGCCACCCCCGCACCTCCAGTAGGTTCGATTTTGGGTGCTCAGGGCGTCAACATGATGGACTTCATCAACGCTTTTAACGACCAGACCCGTGAACTCGACGGCATTTTGAACGTTAAGGTCACCATTTATGAAGACCGCACCTTTACTTTCGCTTACAAAGGCGAAACGGGTGCTTCACGTATTCTCAAGGCGGCTGGTCTCGCCAAAGGCTCGGGCGTACCGAACAAGACCAAAGTTGGTAAGCTCACCAAAGCTCAAGTTACTGACCTTGCCGAGGCCAAGCTGAAAGATACTAATGCAACTGATCTCGCCGGCGCTGAGAAGATTATCGCCGGGCAGGCCCGCAGCATGGGTATTGAAGTCGAAGACTAGACCTTACCAGTCATGCCTGACCTATTTCAGGCTGACGATAAAAGATAATTGATACGCTGATCAAACAATAAACGTGGGAGGCCAATCAGCCGTTTGAACCACGAAGGAGATTATTATGGCCACCAAGAAAAAGACCGCCGAAGTTCGCGAAGACGCTGAACAGCTCGACCAAACCCTGGATGCTCAAGCCGAGCTTCCGGAAGTTGATCTAGCCGACGCCGCCGCTGGCGAAACCGTTGCCGCCGCAACGTCAGACGAGACCCCTGTTGCCACTGATGACGACACGAGCGAAGCGAACACCGAGGCTCCCAAAACCACCAAGGCTGGCAAGCGCTCAGCCAAAAGCATCCGCGAAGCCGAAGCCGAAGATGAACGCCAGGCTGCTAAGCTGGAGCACGCTGAGCACGATGATGAGCCGAAGCCGGTTCGTCGCTCAGAGCCAAACCCCAAGAATATGCACGGCAAGAAGTTTCGCGCCGCTGCCGAAAAGGTTGAGGTTGGCAAAGCCTATGACCTGTCTGAAGCCCTCGCCTTGGCCAAAGACACTGCTACCACCAAATTTGACTCGTCGGTTCAAATGCACGTTAACCTGAGCGTAGATCCTCGCCAGGCAGACCAGATGGTGCGCGCCACGGTGCAACTGCCACACGGAACAGGCAAGAGCTTGCGCGTCGCGGTCTTTGCCGACGGCAAGCTCGCTGATGACGCCAAAGCTGCTGGCGCCGACATCGTTGGCACCGATAAGCTACTAGCTGACATCGAGGCCGGTAAGCTCGATTTCGATATGCTTATTGCTACCCCCGACAAAATGGCCACGCTCGGGAAAGTAGCTAAGGTATTGGGACCGCGCGGTCTGATGCCAAACCCCAAGAGCGGCACTGTTACGCCAACCCCGGCCAAGGCTGTTGCCGACGCTAAGGGCGGTAAAGTCGAGTTCCGGATCGACAAGCAGGCGATTATCCACCAGGTTATCGGCCGGGTGTCGTTTACGCAAGCTCAGCTCGACGAGAACGCCCAAGCGTTCATTAGCGCGATCCTCAAGGCTAAGCCAGCCGCCGCTAAGGGAACCTACGTTAAGGCCATGGCATTGTCGACCGCAATGGGCCCTGGCATCAAAATTGACGCGGCCGTCGTAACCGCTGCTGTTTCGGGCAAAAAGTAACTTTCACCAATAATTACAAAATCACCGCTTTCGGGCGGTGATTTTGTTGTTATAATGAATATGGTCAATCTCAAGACTGGCGCAAGACCGGCAGCAGCCGACCTAAGTTAGCCCGCCTGCACCCGGTCTTTTTGTTTTGTCCGCCGTACCTTCCCAAATCCCTAAAGGAGACCCATGTTCCTCGCCTGCATAGCTAGCTTGCCCAGCGGAACCGGAGCCGCCACTGTCGCGTTCTATGACGTGACTGGCACTCAGGTTACCCTGACTGTACCCCGCGGCAACGTCCGCATTCTCACTCGGCCCATCGTTCTGTCACCAAAGACCAAAGCCCGTGCCGCCGTTACGGTCAGCGCGGTGGTCGATTGCTACTACTTCGAGCCACTGGGAGCCAAAGTGTACTTGGTGCGCATCTACAATGCGGCCGAGGAATGCGCCCAAGAGTTCGAAGTACCGTCGAACCGCCTCTTCGACGGCCGGCGGGTAGCACAAGCTACCAAGCCTCCATCTGCGCGTACTGCTGTCGCCTGACCCAACTCCAACAGAATCGAGTGGCGTCATGACCTCTATCCTCGCGCCACAATACCCCGGGTGTCTTGCCACCAAGACGGCGACGGGCTACAACGTCGCCTTTGTCGACCCTCACACCAGCGGCCTATGTGTTGCCGATGTCATACCGTTTCACTCCGTCGGTGCTCAGCACGTGCTGATCGGAACCTCGCTGCGCTGCAACATCGGCCATGCCAGCCGGCGTGGAGGACAGTCGTTCATTATCGCCAGCCACGCCGGTGATGTCCGTCTGATGCTCTCAAGCTCCTCCCTGAGCGTTCCGTCCGGACGCTTTCCTCCCTTGGGCCTGCCGTCCAGCGCCTGACCCTCACCGACCGCCCGGCGGCCGTTCCCTCATTCGGGGAACGGCCGCTCGTTCGTTTTACATGTTTGCTACAATCATAAGAGGTGAGTACCCCGACAACAGATTGGATAGACCAATGGTCTACAGTAACCGCGAACTTCGTGATGCCATCATGAAGCGAGAAGTCATTTGCTACCCGTTGATCGAAGAGAACATCAAGGGTTCAAGTATCGATGTTCGTCTTGGCAAACACTTTTACCGTACCGATCGGCTAGATCGCCCGGGAATCTTTAGTCACCGTGACCCGGACGACGTAGAGCGCTACTTTAAGGCGGACGTAGCCCGACCAGTCGAGGAGGTGTGTAGCGAACTAGGATTACCTGTTCCCAAAGGGTTCTTACCGGGCCAATTGGTTATCGCGTTGGCGCCTCACGAGCGAATATTGGCGCACACTCTGGAATTCGTCGGCATTCAGCCGCCAGGGACAACCGAGATGCGCGCCCGATCATCGACTGGCCGAATTGGCATCGCCGTCTGCAAGTGCGCCGGCTGGGGTGATCCAGGTTATATCAACCGATGGACAATGGAAATCCAAAATGACAATGATGAGTGGGTGTTGCTGATTTATGGTGAGCGCATCGCTCAAATTATCTTCCATCAAACCGGTCCGGTCGACGGTCACTACGGCCAGGGCGGGAAGTACCAAGACGGAATAACCCTTGGTGATACGGTTCGAAATTGGCGCCCAGCCCAAATGTTACCCAAGTCCTGGAAGGACGTCATCGACGTGCCGGTTGAACCGACCGCCGCCGATGCCGAGATCTTCATCATTGAGCTTGCTAACGGCAAAACCACCTTGCTCAAGCCGCCAGTCCCTTTGGCCCTGACTGAGAAATGAGGCGCTATGCAGCAGTACCTTGAACTCATGGACCGCATCCTTGCCACCGGCACCGACAAGAGCGACCGCACCGGTACGGGCACGCGCAGCATCTTCGGTCACCAGATGCGTTTCGATCTCTCAGCCGGCTTCCCTGTGGTCACCACCAAGAAAATTCACCTGAAATCGGTGATTGTGGAGCTACTGTGGTTCTTGCAGGGATCGACCAACGTGCGCTGGCTGCAGGAGCGCGGCGTGAGCATCTGGAATGAGTGGGCCGATGAAAACGGCGAGCTCGGACCGGTGTACGGACATCAATGGCGCTCGTGGCCAACACCGGACGGTCGACATATCGATCAAATCGCCGCGGTCGTCGAGTCGATCAAGTCCACACCAGACTCCCGGCGCCACATTGTGTCCGCTTGGAACGTGGCCGAAGTGGCCGACATGGCGTTGCCGCCCTGCCACACCATGTTTCAGTTTTACGTAGCCGACGGCAGACTCAGCTGCCAGCTATACCAGCGTTCGGCTGACGTGTTTTTGGGCGTGCCCTTCAACATCGCCAGCTACGCGCTACTCACGCACATGGTGGCTATCGTCACCGGCCTCGAGGTTGGTGATTTCGTCCACACCTTGGGCGACGCGCATCTGTACGCAAACCATTTCGACCAGGCGCGCCTGCAGCTCACTCGCACCCCACGTCCGCTACCGACGTTGGTCTTGCGCAACCGCCTCCATACGATAGATGGCTTCATCGAGGAGGACATCTGGGTGGAGGGCTACGATCCGGCACCGCTCATCCGGGCCCCCATCGCCGTCTAGAATCACTTTCTTGGCCCTTGTGGCCGGAGGTTCCATCTGGAATCTCCGGCCACTTGTCATTTAAGCTATAATTACACCTAATGAATCCCATCACTAACATTACTAACCGCGAATTTGACCGTCAGCGCGACACGCTTAATCTTATAGCCTCCGAAAATTATCCATCGCCGGCGGTACTCGCTCTGCTTGGTTCGGTCTGGCAAAACAAATATGCCGAAGGCTATCCCGGCAAGCGCTACTATGCGGGCAACGCCAACTCGGACGAGCTTGAGACCATGGTCCAGCAGCTCGCGTTACAAGTATTTGACACTACTGGTGAGTACGGCGTTAACGTCCAGGTCCTAAGTGGCTCCCCGGCCAACGCAACGGTATTTTTAAGCGCTCTCGATCCGGGTGACACGGTGATGAGCCTCGACTTGGCAGGGGGCGGTCATCTCAGCCACCTACATCCCACTTCCGCCTACCTAAAATATTATCAACTGATCAACTACGGTGTCAGCGCCACCGAATTAGGGTATGAAGTTGACTTAACCGACTTCAAGCAAAAACTTGCCCAGCACAAACCAAAGCTGGTGATCATCGGTTTTTCAGCTTACCCAAGCCAGTACAAATTTGACGAGCTCATCAAAGCTGCCCACGATGGGGGAGCTTTAGTTTTGGCCGATATCGCCCACATTGCCGGTCTCGTGGCCAGCGGTCATCACGATTCACCCTTTAGAACTGGTGCTGCGGGCGCCGACTACGTTACGATGACGACGCACAAAACCTTGCGCGGTCCGCGCGGCGCCATGCTGTTTGCAAAGACCGATCTCATGAAGCAGGTGAACGCGACGGTGTTCCCAGGCACGTCGGGCGGCCCGCACCTGCACCAAATCGCCGCCATCGGCCAAAGTCTGCTCGAAGTCACCGGTGCGGCAGCCTATCCTGATAACCAGCCGTTTGAAGCTTATATCAAGGCGGTCTTAGCCAACACGCTCGCTTTAGAAGCTGGTTTAAACGTTGGAGGACTCGAAATTGTCACCAAAACCTCGACGCATCTCACCCTCGTTAAATTGCCCGATGATGTCGATAGTTTCGTTTTGCAGCAAAAACTTGAAGGTCTAGGGCTGATTACCAATCGCAACCAAATTCCGCACGACCTAAAGACCCCGTGGCGCCCCAGTGGCTTGCGCCTTGGTACGGCTGCCCTTACGAGCAGGGGACTCCAGGCCGATGACGCTACAGCAATTGGTAGACTTATCGCCGGTATTGTAACGGCCAAAACAAGCGACGAAGACGCTACGGCCGCGGTAAAGAACCTATTAGCTAAGCTCAAGTGGTATTACTAGCCAAATACGTTAACAAAATGTATAATATGTCGGTCTACTTGGCGCCGCCAAAGAAGTTCCCGCGAATTTAACCGATGCTTACTCTAGCTCGGCAATATTCGTACCCATCCACTACTGTCCGGAGGCTCACATGAGTGTTGTACGAGGCATGGATAACTTGCGCGTCATCGCGCCCCCAGCTGTCGAAACGGCGGCTGATGCGATTGCGACTATTGATGCCGTGCCAGGCATGCCCGAGTGGGAAGAGTTCGACCGCCAGGCGGACCTCTGGCTCGCTCAATTGTCGGGCCACGTCTACAACCGCGCGCGGCTGTGGCTGGCGCTGTACCGGGTGATGCTCACCTTGGGGTCAAGCGCCATGGCGCCACATCGTGACCAACTCGTGGCCGCGCGCGAAGTTGCGCTCGAGATCGATCAGCTCAATCCCCGGTTTGGGGGAATGGTTCAGCTCGTTGCTGACATCGAACATGACCTTGCCTATGCCCAGCAGCAGGTCCGTCTCGAAGCTGCCCAGCCATCCGCGTCTTCGAGCTAATTTAGGCCTGCCACACACCAAAACCGTGAATTTCCAACAACGCTCGCCAGATTGGAGCAAAAGCATGGATCTCAGCAGTCTGCTCGCCTTTTTCCAGCTCGATTTCCCCGATCAGATGGAGGAATTGCTCGCAGTCATCCGGAATTCGCATGCGCGTCCCGGCACCAAGCCGTGGATAGATTTAAACGATGCAGTCGAGGCCTGGGAAAGCTCGCCGGCTCCGGTCACCACACCGGCCGACGGTCTGATAACGCGGACAATCAATATCAAGATTTGGTTCGGCCTCATCAAGGCCCAGCTCTTCGCTGATATCGGTGAACCCGTGTATGCCTACGACGAGCTCAACGACGCCGTGGCGTACATGGATACGGTCAATGCCTCAAGATCCACTGCCGGGACGTACCAACACCTGATAGGCATGGCTACGCGCCTGGTTCGCCAAGCCGGTGAGCTGGCGCGCGACTCGGGCAGTGTGGCCCAAACCACCTACACCGAACCCACCAAGCGTCATCCCACTAAAACCCCAACTTCGGCAAACTAAGCTAAGGTCTGCCAAAGTCAAACTCAAACGGCCGCCGGAACGATTGTTTCGGCGGCCGAGTTATTTGGAGTCGTCGCTAAATCTTGGTACTAATTCTGGTTCTGACGGAGCAATGACACGAAAATTTATAATTTCTATATCATGCATATCCAGACCATAAACCGTAAGATTATTACTCGGAACCACATTTCCTCCTAGTAGATTGGGGTTCAACGATGAACCTGACGTCAGCCATTAACGGCCTCGGACTGAGCGTCCCCGAATTGGTCGAAGGTTACAAGGCAGATGTTATCTCAACCAAAGCCCTGCCCGGTTCGGGTGCCCGGATAACCTTTGCCCAAGCTGTCTGCGGCTAGAAGCACGCGGTCGATCAGTCCAGCCCCGAGCGTTTGCACATTGGCCTGTGGTACCGACTCACGCAGGCCGCCTACTTCAACAGTTGGGGCACGCCCCGCTGGCTGAGGAGGCCTATGGCTTTATCAAGGCCTACGTGACCGACAACCACCTCGAAAGTGTCTTGCCGCCCGGTTTTCTCATCCATCTCGCGTCCAGCCGCTCCGAACTCACGCTTGCGGCCCGCTAGCTGCCTCATCGACCGCCAGGACCCATGGTCCTGGCTGTCGAGTCACCTGAACAAGCGGGCGCACCGCCCCGAGGATTCCCAGCCAGAGCGGCCAGAGCCAGATAGCGATGATGCCGGGCGATACGGCAATGTCGACGGATAGCTGGATGCACGTGGTGATAGCAACGAATGTGACCGGCAGGAGCTCATACGCATTCCGATGGTTGCTGAGCTGCTCCGAGCTGACGACCGTGACCTTCCCTCCGGTGGCGATCATGACTGCATTGTTCTGCAGTTGCGGGTGCTCCATGATGATATGTCCCGGCAGCCACAGCACATACAGTAGTCCCACAGCGGCCACGAGCTTGACAGCGCGCCGAACGTATCTGTGACGAAAGAACGATGCCATGATTACTCCACGGGTCAGTTGGGCTTGAGAGGAGTGGTGCGACGGCGCTTGCGGTTAGTTTTGGTTATGATCACAGCGGAGATCACAATGACGGCAACCACGATCCATAAGTCACGGGTGGCGTACAAAAGCCCAGGGCAATTTCAGCACCAACAGCGGTCCACTGGATTAGATGAGTGAAAGCAATCGCGAGCCACTCGAAAAAGTCCCATCCGGATAAGCTGATGTTGTCAGGCAAGCGCAGCATTGGTATCGGCGGGTTGCCATGATAAAGCAGGTCGAGGGCACTTTGGACATTTTGCTTCAACACAATCACTAGCAGGTCGGCGAGACTAGGGTTATTGTTTTGAAGCACCGGGTGATCGGCTTGAAACCTGGCGCTGTTGAGAATGAGGTGACCGGGCAGCCACTACACACAGGCGAGCGCGCAGTAGCCGACGATCTTGGTCGTAATCTGGACATACTTGTTGCGAAAGAGCGATACCATGATGACTCCGGGGCGTATAGGATGATTTGGTTAACTTATTAATACTATATTTAGTAGCATAAGTCAATATAATATAGATGAATTTGCTTGACCGTCAGCCTCAAAACAGGTATATTATCTAGGTTCACCGAAGACAGGAGCAGCCGTAACAGGCTTAATTTGCTCCCGAGGCGCAATTCGTAGATCAGCTAGAACATTCTAGCCAGATATCCGAACTCTGCCTCTGGTGTAACGCCAGAGTTTTTTAAAACTAAGGATGTGACATATGGCCATCACACGAGATGCCAAGGAAAAGGTAGTAGCCAAGCTATCAACCGACCTCGGCCGTATCAAATTGGCTGTCATGACCGACTACCGCGGCCTCACTGTTAGTGAGGTGGAAGAGCTCCGTTCCAACTTGCGTGCCGAAGATATTAGCTACCGAGTGACCAAAAACACTCTATTGCGCCTCGCTGTCAGCGAGAACGAAGTCCTCAAGGGCGTAGATGTTACTGCGTTTAACGGACCAATGGCCTTAGCCATGGGTTTTGACGACGAAGTAGCGCCTGCCCGGGTAATCTTCCAATACGCCAAAACGCATAACGCGCTTGAGATCGTGGGTGCCATCACCGGCGAAGGACAATTGTTGTCCGCTGCCGACGTGAAGGCGCTTGCTACGCTCCCAACCCGCGAGCAGCTGCTTGGCCAGGTTGTTGGTACTATCGCCGCTCCGCTTACCGGATTTGTCGGTGTCTTGTCAGCTAACGTTCGTTCCATCATCAACGTCCTCAATGCTCTTAGCGAAGCTAAGGCTGAGTAACACTGCATTCGGCGCCACGCCGCAATGTATTAAATAGGAAACCATTCAAATGGCAGACGAAACTACGGTAGAAACTACCGAAGAAAAGTTCGAAGTTCCCGCAAAGTTTGAGAAGCTCGTCGGCGAGATCGACAAGCTCAGCGTACTCGAGCTCAGCGAGCTCGTTAAGACGCTTGAGAAGCACTACGGCGTAAGCGCAGCTGCTCCGGCCGCTGCCGCTGCACCTGCCGCTGGTGGTGAAGCCGCCGCTGTTGAAGAGAAGACCACCTTTACGGTTGTCCTCGCCTCAGCCGGTGAAGCTAAGATCAACGTCATTAAGGCCGTACGCGAGATCACTGGTCTCGGTTTGGCTGAGTCCAAGGCTCTCGTTGATGGCGCCCCTAAGCCCGTTAAAGAGAACGTTTCTAAGGCTGACGCCGACGAAGCTAAGGCCAAGCTCGAAGCTGCCGGCGCTACCGTCGAAATGCAGTAACAGCCAAGCTGTCTTAAAAAGAACCCCTCGCGGGGTTCTTTTTAGTTTGGCTGGCTAAGATATTTGCGGCGCAGCTAAGTTATTGCGGCCAAACGCGACCTGGCCGCAACCGCTTGGTTCCACATTACATTTAAAGAAACAGTAACGAGGTGCAAAAAAACAGCGCCAGGGTGACAATATTTTTGACATATTAGCCTTTGCCGTGGTATCAATAAGCCAGTTTAGTGGAAAAAACCAAAGGATGTGGTGGTGGCAGAAATCAATGACAAACAGCTTAAAACGCTGAAGAAACTTATCGAAACGGCGGAAACAAACCTCGCCGGCGCCAAGGAATTACTCGTAAGCCTGCTCGGATCCGACGACACTGTCTCGGTTTCCCATACAGCTCGCGACGTAGATGCCAATGGCAAAGTCGTCGAAGGCAACTTTGACGGCCAAACGATGACCGGCCCCGATGGCAAAAGCTATCCGGTGCCCGCCAACTATGCGTCCAAGAGCAAGCTCGTGCAGGGCGACCTCCTCAAACTCATCATTGGCGACGACGGTAGCTTTATCTATAAGCAGATCGGCCCGGTCGAGCGTAAAAAACTCATCGGTACGCTTGGGCTCAAAGACGGAGCCTACTTTGTAGAAGCCAAAGGCGTGGAATACCACGTATTATTTGCCAGCGTAACGTACTTCAAAGCCCAGCCCGGCGACCAAGTTACTATGGTGATCCCCGAAGAGGGTGACGCCGAGTGGGCCGCCATTGAAGCGGTTATCGGGTGACCGCAGTACCGCGTTCTTGGAGAGAATAGATCATGCTCACGTTTATCACGGGCAACGTCGGTAAACTCAAAGAGGCGCAAGCCGTAATCCCTGAATTGGTCGGGCTTGATCTCGCGCTCATCGAAATCCAGTCTCTCGATTCCAAAGCGGTTATCGCGGCAAAACTTGATGAAGCGGCGGCCAAGCACGAGGGCGAGTTTATCGTTGAAGACACGTCGCTTAGCTTTGTGGCCGGTAACGGTTTGCCTGGGCCGCTCATTAAGTGGTTCGGTAAATCAATTGGCTTTGAGCATTTACCTCATATCGGCGAAGCCCTGGGTAGCAATGCTGCCGTCGCCCAGGTCTGGATTGGTTATCGCCATAGCTCCGGCGAAACAACGTTTTACGAAGGTAGGATTGATGGACAAATTGTGCCCCCTCGCGGCACTAATGGCTTTGGCTGGGACGATGTTTTTCAGCCGGATGGCTACGATCTAGCATTCGCCGAAATGTCGGATGATATCAAAAATAGCTTGAGTATGCGCCGCCTGGCTTTTGAGCAGCTCAAAGCCAACCTAGCCTAGCTCTTTACCCTATTATCATCACGTCGTATCAGATATAATTACTTGGTAATAGGTGGGTGAGAGTTGGCCGAACAAGCGCTCTATCGTAAGTATCGCAGCGCCGATTTTTCCCAGGTACTTGGGCAGGATCATATTGTCACAACGCTCGTTTCGGCTATCGCCAACGATCGATTGAGCCATGCCTATTTGTTTACCGGCCCCCGCGGTACTGGTAAGACTTCTGTCGCACGGCTACTGGCCCGCGCGCTTAACTGCACCGGTACTGGCATGCGCCCCTGTAACGAATGCGCTAACTGCAAAGCCATTATCAACTCATCTCTGGACGTAGTTGAAATTGATGCCGCCAGCAATCGCTCCATCGACTCGATTCGCGATTTGCGTGAGAAAGTGGCTTTAGCGCCGGCTATCGGGCGTCATAAGATTTATATTATCGACGAAGTTCACATGCTCACCTCTGAAGCTTTTAACGCCCTGCTAAAAACGCTCGAAGAGCCGCCAGCTCACGCTGTTTTCATTTTGGCGACCACCGAAGCGCACAAAGTGCCTGAAACGATAATTTCACGCACCCAACGCTTTAGCTTTCGCCCCATTCCAACCCCAGAAATCGTCAAACATCTCGTCGATATTGCTGCCGGCGAAAAAGTAGAGGTAGAACCTGCAGCCCTGGAGCTCATTGCGGTGGGCGCCCGCGGCGGGTTCCGTGACGCCATTTCTGCCTTCGACCAAGTCGCTTCAAGCGGCCAGCGGCCAGTGACCGTGGAGGTAGTACGGACCCTGCTCGGTTACAGCGACGGTGAACTTATTGGAACCGTCAGCCGCGCCATTGCCACAAGTGACGCCCGCGCGGCCGTGGTCGGTTTAGCAGATCTCGTAGCTGGCGGGGCTCAGCCGGGGCAGCTGGCCATCCAGCTCATCGAGCAATGGCGCGCTATTATGCTAGCCGCTACGGGGGCCTCTGAGCCAACGCCGGGCGTAGTAGCTGAACTGGCTGCCATTGTAAGTCCGGCCCGCGCTGCCATGGTTGTAGCCGGTCTTATCGACGCCACGCGTTCGGGCTCGCCACGTGAGGCGCTGGAAGCGGCGGTCGTGTTATTGTCGTCGGCTTCGGACGCGGCCGCTCCTTTGGCAGCACCTGCACCCGTAGCTGCCGTTGCCAAGCCAGCTGCCAAAACGGCGCCGGTTAGCCCCTCAGCAGCGCCATCAGCCGCCAACGAACCGCCGTCCCAACCCGACCTCAACGCCGCAACCGATGCCGAGCGCTGGCCCAAGGTGGTAATGCTCATCAAGCAAAAGCACAACTCGCTGGCGGCCCTGCTTGCTATGTATCCCATTGAAGTCTCGGGTGGCGCTATTGTTATTAAATCGCGCTTCAATTTTCATCGCGACTTGTTCATGAAGTCGCAAAATCGCTCCGCCATAGAGGCTATTGTTGAAAAAGTCTACGGCCGAGCTATGCCAGTAACGGCCGTCACTGAAGAAGGCCCAGTAAAGGCCGCTCCTCGTGCCCAAGTTGACAGCTCGGCCGAACTCATAAGTTCGGCGCTCGAAATTCTCGGCGGCGAGGTGGTCGAATAATGGATCAATCCGGGCGCAACCAGCGTTCCAATAATTCCCGGGCCGGCATTGGTCCCATTGAGTTGGCGCCTGGTGTTTCGGGTAAAGTGCCGCCTCAAAACGTTGAAGCTGAAGCGAGCTTGCTTGGCTCAATCCTCATCGATAAAGATGCCATCATCAAGATAGCCGACCAAGTAACTGCCGACGACTTTTATACCGAGCGCCACGCTCTGATATATTCGGCCATCGTCGATTTATACGAAAAGCGCGAACCGCTCGACCTCCTAACCTTATCCAACAAACTGCGGGAAGTGGGTGAGCTTGAGCACGTTGGCGGCTCAGTCTATCTAGCCGACCTGACTGGTGGCGTGCCAACAGCTGCGCACGTTGAAGAATACGCCAAGATTGTTTCGCACAAAGCTACCTTACGCCGGCTGATTGGCGCCTCATCGGCCATCACCAATCTCGGTTATGACGAGACCACCCCGCTCGAAGATTTGCTTGATAAAGCCGAACAGACGGTCTTTGATGTATCGCAAAAAAACCTCAAACAAAACTTTATTCCCATCAACTCCATTTTGGCGGAGTCATTTGAGCGTCTCAACGAACTGAACTCCACCAAAGGTAAACTGCGTGGTATCCCAACCGGTTTTCGCGATATGGATAAAATGCTCGCTGGTCTTCAGCCATCCGATCTGTTTATTCTAGCTGCCCGTCCCTCCATGGGTAAGACGACGCTCGTCATGAACCTGGCCCACCACGTCGCCGCGCGTGAAGGTATTCCCGTCGGCTTCTTTTCACTCGAAGTGAGTAAGGAGCAGCTGATCGACCAGCTGCTCGCCATCGAGTCTGGCGTCGATTCGTGGAAACTGCGTACGGGCGCTCTTGATGACGATGATTTTCCCAAGATTGCCGAAGCTATGGCCCAGCTAAGTGAGGCGCCGCTCTTTATCGATGACTCGGCTACCACCAATGTCATGGAAATGCGTACCAAGGCTCGACGGCTCCAGAGCGAACACGGCCTTGGCCTGGTCATTATCGACTACCTCCAACTAATTTCTGGTGGCGGACGCACCAACGAAGGTCGACAACAAGAGGTCAGCGAAATTTCGCGTGGACTTAAAGGTTTGGCTCGTGAACTCAACGTACCGGTTATTGCGCTTAGTCAGCTCTCACGTGCCGTTGAATCTCGCGATGATAAACGCCCGATGCTCTCAGACCTACGAGATTCGGGTTCAATCGAGCAAGACGCCGATGTGGTAGGTTTTATCTACCGTCCTTGGTATTACGATAAAGAAGCCGACGAGAACATTACCGAGATTCTCATCCGCAAACACCGTAACGGCCCGATTGGGGATGTTGAACTCTACTTCAACGCCGCTCAGCGCAAGTTTACCGACCTTGATCGATTCCACGGCTAGCCCGGGTTTGCTTTACGGCTAGCCGTGATTCGGTTATGCTTTAAGTCAATGGTGGACGCAAAACATCAGAGTAGCCCGTCAAACCAACGCCGCCTGGCGCGTGTCGGTAAATTTGGCGCGGTCGGCATTATTAATACCATTATCGACTTTGGGATTTATAATGTCTTGGCCGGAGTGTTTGGTTTTCATATCTTGGTGGCTAATGCCATCTCTACCACCGTTGCGATGGTTTTTAGTTTTTTTGCCAACCGCAACGTGGTGTTCGAATCCAAAGATGGATCAAAATCGCGCCAAGCGCTACTGTTTGTATTGGTAACAGCCTTTGGCTTGTACATCTTGCAGCTGGGTACGCTGCATTTGCTGACAACCGTTTGGCTCGGACCGGTCAACCTAGCCACCTCGATTGTTCATAGTTTGGGTCTTAGCAGCACGTTTTCGGACACCTTTGTGCGCAATAATGCGGCCAAAGTCGCGGCCACAGTTATTAGCTTAATTTGGAACTACATAATGTATAAACGGGTGGTATTTAAGTAATGGCTATCAAGTTGACCGCACCAAGGCTCATGCGCCGCTGGCCCACTACTGTTGGCCTTATCGGCGTAGCCGTGGTCGCAGCATTTTTCCGTCTGTGGCATCTTGATACATTACCGCCAGGATTATCTGGTGGGGAAGCAGCTATTGGCTTATCGGCCCTCGCCCTCGTCCACCATGGAACGTGGCCCATGCTCACCGCCAGCGATGGCTACGCTCCATTGTGGACGCTGTTGCAAGCAACAGCGGTGGCAATCTTTGGGCACACGGCGCTTGCTCTACGGATCTGGCCGGCTATTGTGGGTTTTGCTGCGGTCGGGGCAGTGTGGCTACTCGCCAAAGATTGGTTTGGGACACGCGTGGCGTGGGTGTCGGCCGTTATCATGGCCGTGAACCCCTGGGCCGTTACGCTTAGCCGCAGCGCTGGACCGGCCGTTTTAGCGACATTCCTCGTACCAATCACGCTTTGGGTGTCAGCCCGTGCAGCCACGCGTAATCAACCAACCTGGTGGTTATTGTCAGCTGCCCTACTCGTCATTAATCTCTTCGCGGGACCGCTGGGCTGGGTAACCGCCTTGGCCGTTGGGGTTTTGGCTGTGGTCACGCTCATTACCCGCCAACCAACGTTCGGCAGCCCGGTCAGCTGGATTGCGCTAGCCGTCGCCGGCATTGCGAGCTTGGCGACTCTCGGGACGCTCATTTTTGAGCACCGCCAAGTGAGCGATCTGATTACGGCCGCCCAGGCCTCTAGCAAACTGGCGACGCTTGTCACCACTTTTGGCAAGGTTGCGGGTATGTTCAACCTGCACGGTGATGACAACTTTTTGCACAACTTTAATGGGGAGCCAATGTTCAATGCCTTTGTCGGGCTCATGTTTGTAGCCGGCCTGTTAGTAGCCCTTACCAAGCTACCGAAGCGTCGATATTTGGCTACCTTGGTGGCCTTCGTAATCTTGATGCTACCAGCCTTAGCGAGCCCACTGGGCTCTCCTAACGCTGCTCACGCGGCCGCGGCTTTGCCAATCGCAGTCATCCTGGCTGGAGTCGGGGTTGGCTACATGCTCGAATTGTGGCACGCTACATTTCCTATTAATTCCGCCGCCCGCTCGACGGGCTTGGCAGCCATTTTGCTCTTACTGGCGTTAACAGTATTTCAGGGCTACATTCAGATCTTCCGCGCGTGGTCTGGTTCAGCCCAAACGTACACCGCCTTCAATGAAGCGGCCGTCGCGGCATCCAAGTATTTAGCCTCGTCTCACGGCGCAAATAAAATTTTGGTAGCTTCAACCGATGAACAAACCGTCGTAGCATACCTTAGCTATGGTCAAACCTATCAGGCGATGAATGCTGCGGGAGTAATTGCCCTCCCGGTATCGACGGCCGGTCACCAATTTATTATCACGGCGACAGTGCGAGATGAGACCGCCCGAAACTTGGCCGCCAAGTTTGCTGGCGGCAAATTAGCGCCGCACTACTCAAGCTTTAGCCAAAACGAACTCTATTACGATTACGAGACCACTCAGTGACACCCGCTCAGTTCGATTTGTCGATCGTCATTCCGGCCTACATGGAGGCGGCCCTAATTACGGCTTCACTCACTCAGCTCGCCGATTGGCTGCGCACCCATGATTACGGGCAAGTGGAAGTCATTGTTGTCGTGGCGGATAGCGACGATGGCACAGCCAAGCTGGCCGAAGCCATGGCGCCCCAATTTACCTCGCTCAGGGTCGTTAAGCCCGGTCCGCGCGTTGGCAAAGGCCGCGACGTCCGCTTTGGTATGCTTGCAGCCACTGGTCGCTATCGCTTATACATGGACGCCGATCTAGCAACACCGTTACGCCATCTTGACGATGTGGCTGCTGGCGCCGCCGCAGGGGACGACATTATTATTGCGGTTCGCGATTTGTGGAGTATCCATAAGGGCTTACTGCGTAAGCTAATTTCAAAACTAGGCAATGTTGTTGCTCAAATCGTAGTCGTGCCTGGCATTCCCGATACGCAATGCGGCTTCAAGGCCTTTCGGGGCGATGTCGCGACCGATGTTTTTCGCCGTCAAACGATGATGGGTTGGAGCTTTGACGCCGAGCTCCTAGCCATTGCGCGTCGGCACCGGTATAACATCACCACGTTTAAGGCTCCCAACTGGACCGATCCGAAAGACGGCAACATGGGCCTGGTCGGTGACTCACCGCTGCACGCTGCCGTTTCAACTTTTTGGGATTTACTCGTTATTCGTGCTGGTTTGTGGACCGGGAGTTACCGCTAACAGCTCTGCCCTTAACGCAGCTTGTATAAATAGATACTGTTACCAATTTTTGCCACTGGCGTATGGGCTCGCAAGTAAGCGTAGCCTGCTGTATTATCGAGAGCCGAATAGTAGCGATCGTTTTCGAGGAAAGTCTCCGAGACGGCGATGTACTGGCCCGTGTAGGGGCCGTTCTGCGAGTGCCAAGGTACCATGCCGGACTGCGAGCAGTTGTAGCCATCACCGGTAGCGATGAGATGGCCGCTAATATCGTATTTTCGATCGCAGAAGTAATAGTCTGGGCTCCCACCGCCAAAGTAATCGAGCGCAAAACTAGTAATGTGGTGTGCGGTGGTGTAGTTTTTCAGCTGCACTAAGTCTTGGCCCCAATCGACCCCAGAGTCACTAAAGTACTTATCCGCATTACCGCCGCCACCGATCAGTTCATTAAAGTACGCGGTATAGGCTGGATAAGCCAAGATAGTGCTGAGGGCGTACCAAAGTGCCAGCACGGCCAAACTCACGCCTGACCAAGTTGCCCATTTGGTACGCGACAAACGCCGCATGAGACGCATGGTACCCACCGCCACCAGCACAAAGATCGGCAAATAGATTGGTAAAATGTGCCGAATGCCCAAATTGAGATTGCCCATAACTGACACCACGAAGTAGAAAACGACAAACAAGCCGAGCGTCCACTCAATGAAGTTGTGCCGCAATGAGGTCGTAAAGCGTATCCACAATTGCCGCAAGCTGCGATGGCCCCGAAACGCTGCTACCAGACCGACAGCCGTTAAAATAACCATGAGGATCAATAGCGCCACTTGAGTTTTAACCGCAAACAACTCGGGGAAATACAGGTGGTAACTACCGTTTTTTACCATGCCGTTAAAATAGGTCACATTGCCGCCTTGGACACGGCCAAAGACCATTGCTACACCCAGAAAATACTGGACTAAGGGCCGAGCCACCGCATGCTGAGTCAGGCTCTCCATCAAGCTTGCAACCTGCAGGCCAGGTCCGTACGTGAGCGAACCGGCAACCAGGCGCGACTGCACCGCGGCCGGCATATTGATGATATTCGGTATGTAATAGATATAGATCCAGACAAGGCTTAACGCTGACGCTCCAAACAGGCCGCCAATGTAGAGTTTCAACCGGGTAGCGCGATCGTGGCCAAGCATGACGAACCCGGCCACAATGGCCATGACAAGCAAAAATGGATATAGCAAAACGCCGTTAAACTTCACGAGGTTTGCCACGGCCAGGGCGAGCGACAGCCATAAGACGTTGCGCCCGCTCGGCACGCGAATAAACCTCAAGAAGGTCGCAAGCGCTACAAAGATGAAGATCGTCGCGCCTACATCAGTCGTTACGTAGCGGGCATGCGCAATAATATTGGGTGACAACGTATAAAAGAGCGTCGCGAGCAGTCCAGCGCCTATACCCCAATGATGCCGAACATAGCGGTATAAGAAAAACGTAAATCCAACCGCGAGCAGCAAAATTGGCAGTCGTGCCCAAAACAGAATCTCACTGGCATTATTGCCCATATTGTAAATGAAGTCCCAGCCGGTCTCCCACTGGCCATTCGCAGCCGTCGTCCACTCTGAACGATCATTAGGGAACTGAAGACCGAGAAATTGCAATGGCAAACCGGCCAAGTTCTTGATAAGCGGGGGATGTTCCGGGTTTAGCCGGTAATCGCCAAAATGATCGTACGAGTAGGCGGCTGGAATGTGAGCTACCTCATCTACGATGGCCGACTCACCGACCATACTGGTAATACCAAGGCCAAACATGAGTATGGCCAGCGCCGATACAATAAACCAATCATATTCGCGAGCAAGGATTGCCAGGGTTGTTGTGATACGATGATAGCGCGACGGCACGGGTAAATTCCTCTGATTACGTCAATCTTAGCATAAGAAGTTTATCTGCGGCCCTATATTAAGGAGACAATCATGTTTGAAAAAGCCAAAGCCATTAATGAGCTGCGCAAAATTCAATCGGCGCTTGCTAAAGAAATTATTAAAATCGAAACCGGCAATGGCGCGGTTAAAGTGACGATCAACGGCGCTCAGGAAATTAAGAAGGTAACGCTTGATGAAGCTATCGTGCGCGAGGCAGACATCGCCAAACTCGAAAAGTGGATCGAAAGCGGCGTATCACAGGCCATTACCAAGAGTCAGCAACTCGCTGCCGAAAAAATGAAAGCCATTTCTGGCGGACTCGGCATCCCCGGCCTCTAGCGTCATCGCCTAGGACTACACTCGGCCAATGGTTACCTGATAAGATAGTTATATGCGCATTGTGCCACGATCAGTTGAGACGCTCATTGAAGAGCTGAGCCGTTTGCCCGGGGTTGGTCCGCGAACCGCCGAGCGATTGGCCTTCCATATTCTCAAAAGTGACGCCGCCAAGGCGGCTGCCTTAGGTACGGCCGTCAGCGAACTGCACCTCAGTGTCCGCGGCTGCACGCAGTGCCACAATTTTGCCGAAGACGAACTGTGCGCTGTTTGCCAATCTCCCGAGCGCGAGCAAACCGTCCTAGCCGTTGTGGAAGAGCCATTTGACGTGGTGGCAATCGAAAAAACCGGGCAATACCACGGTTTGTATCACGTTTTAGGCGGCGTCATTTCACCGATTGACGGCTACGGGCCGGCCCAGCTCGAAATTGCCAGCCTAATTCAACGGGTCACAAACGGCACTATTACTGAAGTTATTTTGGCCACCAATCCATCACTCGAAGGTGAATCGACCGCGATGTATATTCGCCAGCAGCTGGAGGCGTCCGGCGTTAAACTCACGCGTCTGGCGCGCGGACTGCCGGTTGGTGGCGACCTTGAATACGCCGACCAAGTAACGCTTGGTCGCGCTTTACAAGGACGCCAGAGCTTCTAGATGATTCGGCCCTCCAGAAACCAATAAGATTGAAGTGGCAAGTACCTCGGCGTCTAGCCGCGAGCTAGGCCAGATTAACCTCATAACGTACAATAGAACCACTATGACCGAACTAGAAGCCAATATTGCTAAATTTAAAGACCTCGTCGATGGCGCCAAGACTATTTTGGTGCTGCAACCAGACAGCCCCGACGGCGACAGCTTTGGCTCCGCTTTGGCGCTAGAGGAGATTTTTGGTGAGCTCGGCAAAAACGTAGTCTTGTTTTCGTATAAGGAGCCCGAGCCTTACTTGCGTATCCACGAAGGCTGGGACCGAGTAGCGCAAGATATGCCCAAGCAGTTTGATCTAACCGTGCTCGTCGACACAGGATCGCCCAAACTCATTAAGTCGACTCTGGAGCACCACGCGACCGCCCTCATGGCCAAGCCCATGGTGGTTATCGATCACCACGCGTCCCGGCAAGATTTTGGTTTTACCACCATCGATATTGCCGACACCTCGGTGGCGACTGCCGAGCTCATAATGCAGCTGTGTCTCGATTTTGACTGGACGGTTAATACCTCGGCTGCCGTAAAGTTAGCGACCGCGCTACTTAGCGATTCGCTTGGTCTGACTACTTCTGGCACCACCTACCGCAGCGTTGCCATGTATGCCGAATGTATCAAGCGTGGTGCCAGCCCTAGCGAACTTAGTCGCCTCCACCGCGAGGTATCAGCTCTAGAGCCAACCCAGGTCCATCTCAAAGGCCAATTACTCAGTTCCATCGAATACGTTTGTGATGGGGAACTGGCCATTGCCGAAATCACCCCCGACGTTGTGGCCGATAATAAGGACAAATTCGAACCCTATAATATGATTATTAGCGAGATGCAGTGGACCAAAGGCGTCAAACTGGCCGCGGTCTTCAAAAATTATGGCACCAAGGTAAGCGTGCCATTGCGCTCAACGAACGAATCGGCGGCGCCAATTGCAGCCAAATTTGACGGCGGCGGTCATCCGAATGCCAGTGCTTACCGAACTACCACTACCGATATAGCTGCCGAAAAAGCCAAGTTAATCGCGGCCTACGAGGCTTACCGAAAGGAGACAACCGTTGAAGCTGACTAATACCCTCACAAGTAAGCACACCGAATTAAGCGAGCTTGGGCTAAATCCTGGCGACACTGTCACGCTTTATTCCTGCGGCCCCACCGTCTATAACCATGTTCATATCGGCAATTTGCGAACTTTCATTGCCGATGATATGTTGCGCCGCAACCTGATTGCGGCTGGATACAAGGTAAATGCCGTGATGAACATTACCGATGTCGACGATAAAACCATCGCCAAAAGCCAGACCGAACATCCGGATTTAGGCCCAATGGAGGCGCTCATCGAAACAACGCGCGCCTACGAAGCAATCTTTATGAGCGACTTGGCCGCCGTCGGAGTTGATACGAGTATCTTCACTATTGTTCGGGCGACGGAGCAAATTGGACCGATGCAAGCCATGATCGCAGACATTATGAAGCACGGTTTCGCCTATATTGCCGAAGGTTCGGTTTATTTTGATCTAGCCAAGTACCAAGCTGCGGGTAATACCTACGGCCAGCTCATCAACGTCGACTTTTCGCCGCAAGCTCGCGTCGACAACGATGAGTATGATAAAAACGAAGCCCGTGATTTTGTTTTGTGGAAAGGCATGAAAGAGGGCGAGCCTTTTTGGGAGTTTGCGTTAGACGGTCACGATTTACCGGGCCGTCCGGGCTGGCACATTGAATGCTCCGCCATGGCCCTAGCCAATCTGCATACTCAACCAATTACCATTCACTCAGGCGGCATCGACCTGAAGTTTCCGCACCACGAAAACGAAATCGCGCAAACTATTGGTGCTACCGGCCAACCGTTTACCCAAATCTTTACGCATCATGGTCACTTGTTCGTCGACGGCCGTAAAATGAGTAAAAGTCTAGATAATTTCTACACGCTTGAAGATATTGTCGCCGAAGGCTACCATCCGCTGGCTTTTCGACTTCTCACCCTGCAGGCGTCCCATACTTCCGAGCTTAACTTCAGCTGGGATTCACTCGACGCGGCCCAAAATAGCCTTGGCAGTTTATATGGCTGGGCCGATCTGCGCCATCAAACCAATTTGAGCGAGCTCCGCTTTGAGCCATCCGTCATTGATGACACGCTTGACCATATGACGCAGGCACTCGCTGACGATCTAAGTTCGACAGCCGCGTTAGCCGTGCTATACCGCTTTGTGGCAGAGCTTGCCCCTGGCATGCGTTATGACGAAGAGGATAGCGCCGAGCTGTTTGGTCGCATCGATGCCTTGCTCGGACTGGGACTCAGCGACCGCTCCGATATCAACGCCGATCAAAAAAAACTCATTGCCGAGCGTCAAACCGCACGCGAAGCCAAGGATTACGCCGCTTCAGATCGTTTTCGTGCTCAGCTCGAGCGTCGAGGTCTCGAAATTAGCGACACGCCCAACGGCCCGCGTTGGCGCCGCCTCGAACTCACTAAGCCAGAGAAAATAAATTAGGACCAGACTATGAAAGACCTCATCAAAATCATCCGCTATTCATGGGATCTCAAGCGCTACTACATTCCAACCATCATTTTGGTAATCGTCTCGACGGTTATAGGCCTGGTATCACCATTTCTAACGAAACGTATCGTCGATGGTCTCACCCAAATGGCCGCCGGTCATCCGCCAGCGCACAGTTTTTATGTTTGGCCGATTGTCGGACTGCTTGGTATTGGTATCGCCGTTGCCGTTATATCGAATATCCAGGGCTACATTGGCGATCAATTGGGTGCCAAGCTTAATACGCTCCTCTCTACCCGTTACTACCGCCACATCTTGCAATTGCCCCTGGAGTACTACGACAACGAGGTTGCCGGCAAAATTACCAACCGTCTCGAACGCAGTATCACTACCATTAGTCAGCTCATTACGGCCTTTGCCAACAACTTTGTCGGCATGATCTTGGGTGTCGTGCTCTCGCTCGCCGTTATCGCCTACTATGCGTGGCCAGTGGCGCTGCTCTTGGCGCTGCTCTTTCCACTCTACATTTGGCTGACTTCGCTCTCTAGTAAACGCTGGCAGACCTATCAAGAGGGTATTAATACTGATATGGATATTAATAACGGTCGCTTTATCGAAGCGGTTAACCAAATCCGGGTAGTGAAGAGCTTTGTCCAAGAAATTACCGAGGGTAACTTCTTTGCCGGTAAGCGTCATGCTATCGAGCGCGAAACCAAAGCTCAATCGCTTGGCTGGCACTGGTACGACACGGCCCGCCGAGCTGGGCTGGCGGTTATATTTGCGCTCATTTATGTCTACATTACCTGGGCTGCAGTGACCGGTCGCTTGTCGATCGGCCAGCTCGTGCTATTGCTGCAGCTGATAATTACCGTCCAATTCCCCTTGGGCGCGAGCTCGTTTATTGTCGATAATCTCCAGCGCGCTCAAGCCGGCTCGCGTGATTTTTTTGGTGTTATGGACACCAAACCAACGATTGTTGATGAACCGGGCGCCGGTAGCCTCACCGTTACCAAGGGCGAAGTGGCTTTCTCTGACATCAAGTTTGCCTACGGCGACGGTCAAGTGGTGCTTAACGACATTAGCTTTACTGTAAAACATGGTACTAAATTGGCGCTCGTGGGGGAGAGTGGGCAGGGTAAAACGACCATTTCCAACTTGCTACTGCGCTTATATCATCTTGATGGCGGCAAAATCATCATCGATGGCCAAGATATCGCAAAAGTCAGCCAAAGCTCTCTCCGCGAGGCTATCGGAGTGGTATTTCAGGAGCCAGCGCTCTTTAGTGGCACGGTTCGCGATAACATCGCTTACGGCACACCAAAGGCCTCACTCGAAGCCATTAAGCAGGCAGCTGCGGCCGCCAATGCCGATGGTTTCATTGATAAATTGCCGCACGGCTTTGACACCGAAATCGGTGAACGCGGCGTGAAGCTATCGGGCGGCCAGCGCCAACGACTGGCTATTGCCCGCGCCATCCTCAAAGACGCCCCGATCCTCATTCTAGACGAGGCCACCAGCTCGCTCGACTCGAAAGCCGAGGCTGAAGTGCAGTCAGCCCTTGATCAACTTATGAAGGGGCGTACTACGCTGATTATTGCCCACCGCCTCTCAACCATTGCTCGCGTCGACATGATTGTTGGTCTCAAAGACGGGCGCGTTTTGGAGCAGGGGACTCCGGACGAGCTCGCTCACGGTAAAGGCATCTACTCTGAACTTCTGGCGTTACAAAACCCGACTGAAGACAACAAGAAGAAACTCGCCAAGTACGAAATGGCTGGCTAAACGGAATGCTACCGCGATAGATGCAACGTAATCAAGGGTTGTCGCTAGTCTGCCTCCAGTCCAGGCGCTGTCTAGCTAATGCTTACTAAGCCTGGTGTTCTTTGTGCAAATAGTTATCGACGTAGTCGCGGATAAGAATCTGGAGGCTCGCGGCAATTGGAATAGCTACCAAGGCTCCCAAAATGCCGCCGATGGCCGCACCCATAATAATGGCGATTAGGACGGTTAGGGGAGTAACCTCAACGGTTTTGCCATAAATGACTGGTTGCAGGACATGATTTTCGACCTGCTGGTAGATGAGGAAGAAGACTACCACGATGATACCGGCGACGGTTGAAGTAAAGAACGCTACCAGTATTACGATTACGGCCCCAATAGTCGCGCCTACCAACGGGATCAGATCTGCAATCGCTACCATCAGACCAAGCGGGATAGCGTACGGCACACCCATAATAGTTAAGATAACCGCTGTCGCAACGGCCGCAATGAGGCTTGTAAGCAAGTTACCGTTCACGTAGCCCGATACTGCCCGGTACATATGCGCCACCAGGTCTTTACTGTGCGCACGACGGTTTGGTGGCACGAGTTTCCAAAACGATTCAATCCAACGCGGCCCTTCCATCATCATGAATACGCTTAGGACCAAGATGGTGGTAGCGGCGGCCAAACTAGCGAATAAGCCTTTGAAAAAGCCGTAAAATGAGCCGCCAGCTGATGACACATAATGCGTAATCTGGTCTTGGCTCGCGCGCACGCGGTCAACGAGGTTGTAGTGGCGAATTTGATCGCTTATGAAGTTGTGGCCGTTGACCAGCTGGTTGGCAAAGTTAGGTACGCTGTCGGCCAACGACTGCGTTTGGCTGACCATTGGCGGAACGAAGCTAAAGATCAGAAATGCCACCACTGCCGCACCAATCAGCCCCACTACGGTGATGGCGGATCCTCGGCTTTTACGAGGCATGTATTGGCTGAGGCCATCAACCGCCGGGTTTAGCGCCACCGCCAGGAAAAAGGCTGTCCCAATCCAGATGAGCGCCGTCCGCGCCTTATAGACCAGAACCAACCCCACCATAAACAAAACCGTTAGGCTCAGAACTTTTACGATGCTACGGCTAGATATCTTCATTACCTATTTATAGCTTGCCTTGGCGGTAACAGCAAACTTAATCATTCATAAGCGAGTTAATGGCCAGAATCGTACGGGTCAGGCCAGCCGCCCCGCGCTCATAGACGAGAAAACGCGGCTCCCAACGTGGCTCAAATTTGTTCTTAAACCGGCGCAGGCCTTCGTATGAAAAACCGCCGACCCCGAAGCGCCCCGCTAACGCAATGACGCGCTCTTCAAGCGTTTGTTCTGGTCGATTACCAACGCCGGCCAGTGGCGCCAGCCCGAGACTAAACTCAGCGATGCCGCCTTCGTATAAACTCAAGATGATTTCAGCCAGCAAATAATCCATAACTCCGGTTTCAGTGTTCGGCAGGTAGCGCATCAAATCAATGGTCGACTGGCGCTCATTGTAAGAGGGGATGGCATTGGCAAACGCTACCAAGCGACCTTTGTCGTTACGCACTAAATAGAGCGTATTACGTCTCAAGTATGCTTTGTCATGATAGCCGAGTGCAAAGCCACGTTCGGACCGTCCACCTTCACTCAGCCAACCTTTCGTGACAATCGCCGCCTCAGCTAAAACTTTAGGCGACTGAGGCGCGTTTGCCACCTCGAAACTGTAGCCGAGGCGTTTGAATTTATTAACCACTCCGCGAAAATGCTTAGAACGCACAGTTTCAGTGGCGAACGTAGCAGTATCTACCACCGCATCCTCACCGATTTTAAGGACCCTCAGCTTAGCCGCCTCAAAGATGTCGAGGTGATCATCCGGCAAATAAATATGCGTTACCGTCCAGTCATGCAGATGACAAAACTGTTTGAAGCTATCAATAAGCTCGCCCCAGGCTGCAACCGGCCCAATCGGCTCGCCCAGTACCATAGCCGTTCCATGATCAACGCAGTAAGCCACCATGGCGGTTCCCTCAGTGTTAAAGAAAAAGGTCTTATCTTCGGGCCATAGTTTAAATTCATCCTCACTGGAAGTGCCGTACTCAGTAATAAGGTCACGAGCTCGGTCACGCTCCTGCGGCAGGGTAGCATAGCGATAGACGAGTGGCCGAAACAGGCTGTAGAACGCAAAGGCAATGCTCAAACCCCCGAGCAAGTCGAGTGAGGTAATAAACCATTTGGCACGGTGGCTATGTGGCGACAGTGCCGGATCATCAACCAGCGAAAACTGTCCGAGAGTTAACTTGGCTCCCTCAGCAAGGCCGACATGATGCGGGCTCGTAAAATCTCTTGGGGCCAAGCGAGTAAAGCCAATGCTGCCATACAGTAACGCCACCAGCAAACTAAGACTTAACAGCCCCGTCCCCTGAGCCACGCTGTGAAGCTCGTATTTCACTACGAATAAATGCTCAAATAATGCCAGAAGTATTAGTGACAAAACGGGCAAAATAAGGGCGGTTAAATTTTGGGCATAGACGGCGTGTCCAATAACGATAATGCTCGAACCGACAAACGCCACCCACCACGCTAGGCGCTTACGGAGTAGCAGCTGGCTCGCAAAATAAATCAGTAAAAAACCAGCAAATAAGCCAAAAAAACGACCATACAGATCGTAGTCAAACGGGAAAAACATTTCTACCCGACTTGGCAGGCGACTATATAAGACAGCCAGAATCGCGAACAAACCATTTAAGAAGACAATGCCGGCTACGAGGCGAACGGGCCAGTTGCGCCAACGCGCGGATGGACGTACGGCGGTGTAATCTAGAATGGTCGAATCCATTGCTCTATTGTAACGTAAGCTTATTGATTGACGCGAATATCTTGGCACTAGTGCCCTGCTTGAGGTAAAATAACCAAGCTTGACTCGGCTGAAACGCCGAACAACATATTGGGGCGTGGCCAAGTGGTAAGGCAACGGTTTTTGGTGCCGTGCACCGTAGGTTCGAATCCTACCGCCCCAGCCAGCCATTATTTTCGAACTTCGAGAGGCTTAATAGCCTCTCTTTGTGTAAGATAGCACCATGATAATCACGTCTGAAGCCGATATTGCAAAACTAATCGAGTCAGACCCGTGGATGATGAAAGTCCTCAGGGCGGCCGAGAATTTTGATCTCCCCGACTGGTGGATTGGCGCAGGTTTTTTGCGCAGCAAAATATGGGATGCCATCGAGGGTAAGCATACTGGACCAACTAAAGATGTTGACCTCGTATACTTTAATGCTACTGAAACGGCACCTGAAACCGATTGGGCCTACGATGAAAAAATGAAGCACGACTTTCCATTCGCGGAATGGGAGGTTCGGAATCAGGCTCGAATGCATTATGTAGATGACTTTTCACCTTATACCTCAACAGCGGATGGAATCTCCCATTGGGTTGAAACTGCGACATGCGTTGCCGTGAAGCTGCATACTGGAAAGTTAACGTTTCTTTTTTGTCATGGTACAGATGATCTCTACGGCCTGATTGCCCGACCAATCCCAATCTTCAAGCAGCCTGAACTCATCGAGGTATTTTATAACCGTGTATCCAGCAAGCGCTGGCAGGAGAAATGGCCTCACTTACGGATTGAAACAACTTAAGCTATGAGGCTAGTGACAATACAAGTGTTTGGATTCAAAGAAAATTCCATAGTTCGGAAATCCGACCATAGCCCCAGCCAAAGGATATTATGCCATCAATGTCTTGTAAGTCTAGGAAAACTAGATTCGAACTGAGCGTGAAATAATTAAGTTAGACCGTAATAAAAAGTTCTAGGCCGAAAGGAAACCGAATTCGAACCGTTCAGGTTCTCGACCGATATGCTCAGCCATAGCACTTATGCTTAAAAAGACTTCTTCGTAAGTCTTTTTATTTTGCTACAATTAATTCATGAAGTACGAAGGCACCATCGTCGAAGAAGGCTTATTAGATAATCGCTTTCTCAATACCCTGGAGATTTTAAGCGTGCGGGTCTCGTCTGCGGAAGTTCCAGAAGATCGATGGCACCTTTATAAAGTGAGAGTAAGTGAAGATGACATCTCTTCTTTTGCCAAACATCTAAAGCCCGGGCATTGGTACGCGCACTTCTGGAATGGAGATGAGGTTATCGCAGTGTTTCCTTCAAAGACTTTCAAATTCAAACATTCAGGCAGGACCACTTGGGAGCCAGCAATTAAATACGGAAAATCTATGGGTATTCCAGAAGAGCAGCTCGACTTTATAGTTGACTAAGCTGCTTGTGGGCATGAGTGTATTAATATGGTTCTAACTTCGGCGATAATGGCCAGCCAATGCACTTATGCTGAAAATACTGTTCCGCAAAAGAAACCCGTTTACTGGGCGTCTTTTTCGGCCATCTCCATGAACTCGGCCGGAGCAAGTATCTCAACCCCTTCGTAGCTCCCAAGCACCAAAAGATCCTTGTCGCCACTTACTATGTAATTGCAGTTTCCAACAAGAGCCGTCTCTAATATCCGATTATCGTCATCATCTCTGGACGCCGTGACCGTAATGCTCCCAAGCATCACAAGCTCCGCGTCTTGCTCAAGGAGGATTTCAATAAGTCCAAGATCCGTACCAAAATCGGGGAATTTGCTGGCAATTTTCCGCCGCATCTCGGTCAGAATCTCAGGCGAGATAACTACCTCAACGATTCCGCGTGCTAATAATTCGACTACTTGCCTCGGCTTCCCGCCAAATACGAGCGCTGATACCCAAACATTAGTATCGATGACAACTCTGGGCCTATTGTCCATTCGGGCGGTCTAGAATTTCATAAACCTGGTCTTCACTAGAATATCCCAGCTTCTGACCTTTCTGATTGGCCGCGTCCAGCAGGCTCGTCCAACGGCGCCTGCGACTCAAATCGGCCAAAGCTAGCCGACGGAAGTATTCGCTTCTGCTCCCCAAATCTTGTCTTACCGCATCATCTACATCTCGAAGTAATGTTTCATCGAGAGCAATGTTAAGTGTTTTTGTAGCCATTAATCCAAAGCTCCTAATATGGAGGTATTGTATAGGTTTTGTTTACTGTCGTCAATACCCGGAGCAGACTGCCCCCCATTAATTTTACGTAGAGCGTTTTGGGGTTCGGTAATCGCAACTTGCGCTTCTCCTGTCGGTAATGAATATAAGCCTACGAAACGAGAAGTTAAGCGCATTCATGCGCTTAAGGGTTATAAAAGGGCTTTCAATGACAAGCTCGCGCTCGCAGCTACGTAGGTCATTCAAATAGGCAGAGTAAAACGTCTTCTCGTCATACAATCGTGAAGTGAGCAGGGGAGTAGTGCCAGGCCGATTGAAGAGGTATTTGAGAATCAGGAGGCTTCAATCTCCTCATCATCGTTCTCGTCTAGCAATTGGCGAATTGCTTCAATGTCCTTACCCTCATCTTCGTCAAAAGTTTAGAATATGGACTGCCTCCCCAGCCAAAGAACTTATGCTTAAAAGAAGTCGTCAAGACTTCTTTTTTGTTTTGACGCGGAAAGGTCTCTTGATATTGTTAAGATCAATAAATACAGTTCCAGCATTCATTTTAAAATTTCCTGTGACAATAAACCCATCTGATTGCTGGTCTATTATCCCGACTTATCAAATCGAACTACATGCATCCCCTTTCGCAATAGTCATACACGTACGTAGCTTCTGGTATTACCAATGAATTCCTTTGCAAAAAGGAGTACGTGTCTATGACACTCGGTATGTTATATTGCTCGGCCCTAAGTTGTTGGAGAACGATTTTCGGCATGAATTTGTGCAAATCAAGCAGCACCAACGGCCACCCTTATTTCACCCTATATTGAGCATTTACTAGAATAGTTTTAACTTCGGTGATACTCAAAAGCCATGCATTTACAAGATCGCAAACCATTCCAGCACAAATGTAAGCTGAAGTAGAATCTTGATGATTGTATATTTGTGCGATATGCTAATTATATGAAGATTCTTCCAGAACCCATTACTTATATATGGGACAAAGGTAATATTGATAAGAATCTACTCAAGCATAATGTAACAATACATGAAGCAGAGGAAATGTTTTTTACGCAGCCATTCGTTGTCCGAAATGACCTAATGCATGCGGAACCGAACGGTGCCAGATACCAAGCTTTAGGGAAAACAAAGGCGAGCCGAAAATTGTTCGTTGCATTTACCATTCGGAATAAACAAATACGTGTCATTTCTATCCGAGAGATGACCATTAACGAGGAAAGAGTATATGAAAAACTTGAAGCAAATTCCTGAATTCAAAAGCATTAAGAATGAAGCAGAATTTTGGGATACTCACGACTCTACTGAATACATTGACTGGTCGACCTCCGAAAGTACGCTACTACCGAATTTGAAGTCCTCTACTGAATCAATATCTTTAAGGTTGCCTTCGCCGCTACTTGCACGCATCAAAGAACTTGCGAATGAAAAAGATGTACCGTACCAGTCCCTCATGAAGGTCTATTTAAGCGAACGTATTGAAAACGAATTACGTATTATCAAATGAATCAATCGAAAAGGAACCGGCATCCATTTAGATTAAAGTTCTAACTTCCTCCAAATGCCCCAGCCAAAGAACCTATAAAGCCTTATGTTATAATTACGCCAATTTAAGAGGATCCTCATATGTTCGCCGATGGTTCAATTATGTCCCGGATACTAGGTACTTTGATTCTTATTGCAATCATAGCTTTGCCGTTCTATTTGATTTACCGAAAGCGTGCGTCAGTCTGGACTGGCGAGGTCGTTGACAAGAAGACGCATGTTGAGGAAGACGAATATGGTAGAAGGAATATATTTGAACTTCAAATTAAGAACGCCAAAACTGGCAAAGTGCAAACTCATAGTGTAAATGAGAAACGATACAACGAATTTTCGGTTGGTGACAACGTGACAAAGCAAGCTGGAAAAATGGGTTTCATCAAAGCGTAACACGTCACGCCGAGCAAGATATTGGCGCACAATCCCGAAGTCAAGTTCAAAAGCTACAAAATCGACGCATCCAGGATGGTCCTAACGTCGTAGGCTATGCCTTAATACAGTAGGCTTCGAACGTCGCTAATTGTCACCACCTCCGCCGTCTCCGCCACTAGGCACAGTAATATATACCGGAGTTATAACTTTTTGGACGATGATTTGAGTTCGAGTCTGCACTATCGGGGCTACCGGTTTAGCAACAACCTGGAAATCAGTGTATGGCAGGGCTGCGTAGTTCGTGGCCAGTCCTACAATCCGGTAAATCCCGGGTTTGTTAAAAAGGTTGGGCCAATTGGCGAAATCTTGCGTGTAGGACGCGCTCGGCTGGATAACGTGCTGCTTAGCGCTGCCGGCACAGGCGGATGCAGCGGCCGTGTCATGAATTCGAACCCATGAGTTATTGGTCCAAGTGTAGATATAAAACGGTTCCTGCGGACAAGTATTTGCCAGAGTAATCGGCTCAGCGAGGCCGTTCTTGAGCGTGTAGCTGATAGTATCGCCGACCGTATACTTGATTTTTGAGGTACTCAGCTGTAGCTCGCCGCTGGCAAATACAAGCGTATTAATGCGGGTTGCCTGCCAATAAACCACCACAATGAAGCCTAAAACAATTAGTACATAAAACAATATCCATCCCACGAGCCGCTTGTGTTTGTTGCGTTCTCGAATGGTAGCCAGCGCTGAAGCTTGCGTCATTGCACCTGGACCTTCCGCCGAAGCCGATAAATTACGGCGACAGCGACGCCGATACCGAAAATAACCCAAAGAGTCCGGAAGATGCCATGCGTTAGGTCCGTACCCAAGTACAGGGCATGGAAGAACACAAAGATAATCGTGAGATAAGATAAGAAATGAAACACCTTCCAAGCATGCGGTTTTTTGTCGATCCAAAATATCGACGTCAGGATGATGGCGAGCACAAAATACAATGCAAAAACGCCGAGCGCCACGTAAAGCGAACCGAAGTGATACCTGCCAAAAGCGACCTCATGATAGTTCGAAATAAACGGCACTAAAGCCTGGGCAATAGTGAAGGGGACGTAGTTGTCAAACAGCAGAGCCACCACGTGTACCACTATTGAAATGCCAAAAATGTAAGCGATGGCCTTATGCGTCGCCCAGGCGGTCAGGGGTTCGAGAAACCTGAAGGTGGCGCCAGTAATAAAACCGATTCCGGAAAGCATTAATAGCACCAGTGAAATGGCCGCAACAAACCCGGCCGCTCGCGTGATATACCAGGGCCATGAAGCCTTGGCGCGCGTTTCTAGCTGCTTGGTGACTGAGGGCCCGGGGACTGGTTTTGCGAGAATGTTTGGCGGGTCACTCACTGTAAGACTGCTCGGTGTTACCGGCGGGGCAGTTGCGGCCAAAACCGGAGCCCCATAAACAGCTCCGGCAGCAAGAAGTAGTATGACCAAACTGGTGATTGCACGTTTTTTAAACATGAGCGTTACCGATAATTATACCATCACCAAAATGTTCGAGCCGGGAGCCAAATTGCAGCACCGCCGCGTCGGCCTGGTGTTGCTTTAAAAACTCCATAGCCTGCCCGCCGCCCAAAATGACGGCGCAGCTTGCCAGTACATCGGCACGCAGAGCGGACTTATCGGACACGGTTGCTAGCAGAATGTCGGTTTTGGCCGGCCGAAGGGTGCGGGGGTCTATTATATGATGCCAAACTTCGCCGGCTTTTATGCCGGTGTGGATATTAATACCGGAAGTCGCAACCCCGCTGGTTCCGTCCGGTTTCAGGGAAGCAATATTTTTAGCTGGGTCAGCAGCACTTTGGATTAAAACTGTCCAAGGCTGGTTCTGCTCGTTGCGTCCGCCCACGGCAATATCGCCTCCAAAGGACAGCCAGTAGCCGGAAATGATGTCCGGTAGGCGTTCGCGCAGCAGGTCAGCCAGGTAACCCTTGCCGCAACCGCCGAGGTCGACCGCCGTCGCGAACGGTATCCTGGCCCAACCGTCGCCGATTTCCAGGTTTTTGACCGGGACAACAGTTTTGCCGGAGTGGTCGTCCACCGGATTAGTCTCGTGGCCCGGTACCCGTGAATTAACGTAGCCGGCCGACTGCAGTGCCGGTAAAATAAACGGGTTATACAGGCCGGCCGTCTCCTGGCTGATGTCACGGGCCGCTACCAGGACAGCCTGAAATTCAGGGGAAATCACCTGCTTTGTTCCGGCGTTGCGGTTAAAGATTGATAGCTCGCTGGCTGGCAAAAACCTGCTGAACCGCCGTTCGAATAAAAAAATCTCTCGCCACAGCGTGTGGTAAAGCGCTTCAATTTTAACTTTAGGAGCCGTACTTACGATCGACAAGCCGGTTTTGCTGCCAAGGGCCACCGTTTCCTGGTAGTGCTGCATCCTACAAGCACCGGCCCGAGGGAGTGGTTTGACAGGCTGGCGCAGGCATTGTTATGGGCGCGGCATAAATTGTCGTCGGGGCACTCTGGGGTTGGGGATTGTAGGTACTGGAGGTACTGGAGGCAGAGCTTGGCATTTGGTTGTCGGTGGGCGCTGTAATGACGTCCGCCGATGGCGGGATGCTGTTAACTAGCTGGTCGAGCTGTGTCTGGCGTGCGTTTGTAATTAAATATGGCGATGATTTGGTGGGCTTGAGGGCAGTCGTCGGCGGCAAGACCCGCAAGAGGTCGCCTACCATAACAACAAAAGTCCCAAAAACTAAACCAATGGCGCCCAGCACATAGGCGTTTGCAGGCCAGCTGCGCAAAATGCTGGTTTGCTTGGGAGAAGACTGTGTAAAGGCTTCGGTCAGTACATTCGCTTTGGGCGCACCATGCTTTAAAAGGGTCCCCGACATTGCTTTCATAAATACGGGTGGGCCGCATATGAAAAAGCGGCGGTCTGTATAGTTTTTCGCAGTAACTTTGTCGAGCAGCTCAGGGGCTATGAAGCCTGTGGCCACCTGCCCTTGTGGCAACTTGTCGGTCGGGCCTTTGCCGACTACGAATATGACTTTCAAATTAGGGTGCTCTGTCTGGATTGAAAGCAGTTCCTCCGCGAACGGGACGTCATCCTGGGTGGCGCAGCTATATAACAGAGTTACTTCGTTATCGGCCCTTAGGGCGCTAAGGTAACGCAACATGCTTATGAACGGCGTGATACCGATGCCACCAGCCATGAACACGGCTTTTTTGTCGCGCGTTGCATCCAGGACAAAGCCCCCAAAGGGGCCGGTCACGTCAATACCTCGTTTTTCATAACTGATTGCAGCGTATTGCCCGGGCTGAAAAGCCAAGGGCCGCTCACTTTCGTCCCGTTGCAGGGTCAATAGTAGGGTAGACGGGGTAATTTTTTCGCAACTTTTAACGGTAAAGGTATTCATGGTTATGGTTATTATATAGTGCGATTAAATGGTTGTAACGTCGTGCCTTTGCCCACAAGTCTCCAACCAGTGCGCATTTGAAACCTTTTTCGGTACCGGTCCCCCAAGCTGTGTGATCGCGGTCACCGTCAAGACTCAATGAATGTAGGATGCTTACCCCGAGGCAGCATTACGAATATTTGATCATTTCCATTCTCGCATGCATGCCCAATGATACTTTTTCTATTCTAGTCGCCATTTCACCGTCAAACAGTTATAGCTTCCAACTCTTGGATTGCTCGCCTATGCGCCCAGTGACGCATGCTCAACTAAGCAATCCTAGGAATAAATTTTGTAAGAAATCGCTCCATAAACAAGTACTAATACTATGACCGACAAACAAATCGTAACAGCCGTCATTGCCGGAGAGCCTTCAGCCTATCGAGCAATCGTTGAGCGGTATCAACAGCCGCTCGTGCGATACATCGCCTATTTAATTCACGATGCCGATCTAACTGATGATGTTGTGCAAGATACGTTCATTAAGGCGTACAAGAATCTGCGTGGGTTTCGCTTGGATGCAAAATTTTCAAGTTGGCTCTACCGAATAGCGCACAACACGGCCATGGACGCAGTAAAGCATCAGCACCTCTCAATTGATGATCTTCCCGCTCGTAATGAGCCCGTTAGCCAAGATCTCGACATCGCCGCACTGGTAGACCAGCACATCGCCGCCAAAGATGTGGCCGCCTGTCTCACGAAACTGCCCCTCAAATATCGTGAAGCCATAGCGCTGTTCTACCTACGAGAAGCAAGTTACTCGGAGATCAGCGACATCCTGCATATTTCGGTCTCAGGCGTCGGAGTACGTATTAATCGCGCAAAAACTATGTTGCGTTCAATTTGTAAGGCAAGGGGAGTACACCAATGAAACAATCCGACATCGCCGCCAAAGTTATGCAAGAAATTGACACCAAACAAGTCACTATGCTACCGCGATGGCATTTTCTGGCAACGGGCATTTTGAGCGTCTTCGGCATGCTCGCCTTGTCTGGTCTCGTCGTATACCTCATGAATGTCATCACCATTGCTTTGCGAATCCAGATTATCGACCGCCCCATGCTCGGCGCTCGCCAACGCTTAAGTGATCTCCTCACCAACTTCCCCTGGTGGGCCGTCATTATCGCGGTCATAGCAATAGCCGGGCTCGTTTGGCTATTACGTAAGAATAGTCGCCTCTACCGTGTTAAACTCGGCTGGACACTTATTTTGGTACTCGTAATCGGTGTGATCTTGGGCCTGCTAGTATCAACTTCACCATTAAATCAGGTGCACGGCGGTCCGGGACAAAACACGCCACACGAACAGCAACGGCTTCATTAATTTTGTAATAAAACCAGCTTTCAAACCGTATTACAGATGTCTAAACGAAAGGACATCAACATGAACAAAGTAATACTATTCGCCGGTGGAACAGTGGTAACTCTCGGGGTACTCGTTGCGTCCAGCGGGCTAGCCTTTGCCGCCAATGATAACGCTTCCCAAATGGGGAACGGCCGAAACGGGTACGCGCAGCAGCTCCAAGTGAAAGCTAGCGCCCTCAACCTCAGCGTGACCGATCTCCAAGAGCAACTAAAGACCAAGACCCTAGCTCAAATTGCTGCCGCAAAGGGCGTTAGCATGGGCGCAATCCATGACGCGACCAGCAAACAGGCGCAAGCCAATTGGGCAGCCAATGGCTTAACTGCCGATCAAATTAAGGAGCGTACGGCCGCCCAGGCGCAACGACAAGCTGACTGTGACGGCACTGGATCGGGCAATATGAACGCCGGTGGCATGCATCGCAACCAAAACAATAATTAACTAACTGCGGGGACGGTCCAGCCAAACCGTCCCCGTCTGTCTCTCGATGACAGGTATACACTCTGAAAAACTACGACCCGAATATGAGATGGTGTTGCCGGCACCGAAGGACGAGCTAAATTAATCCGTTCGGCTAGTCTTGCTTAGCTCCAACAGGTAATTGTTGTTAGATTTTGGTTTAATACCCGCTAAAACTGTCGATTTTGATATCAGCTAAGGCTACTCCCGCGTTCAGGAGAAGGTGCTCAGTATCCTCGACCATACCCTCCGGACCTGCAATATAAAATAAGCTGCCCAAATCCCCGATAGCACTCAGTATGTCTTTAGGGCGCTCTTTCTTGGTTTGATCCTTTGTAATAATCAATTTGATATTTGCATGAGGCAACTGCCTAATCCACGAATTAATTTCGTCGAGGAAAAGAAATTCGGAGGTCTTGTTGATATATATAAGAGTAATTTGATCACTACTGCTCGTATCAAACATTTCTTTTAGCATGCTCCTAAATGGGGCAATACCCACGCCACCAGCAATCAGAACACTTGCCCGGTGGGGCTTAAGTGTAAATTTATAATCATTGCCGAACTGAATAATCACTACTTTGTCGCCGGCACGAAGCGAACTAAGCTTGCGTTTAATTTCACTTAGGCCGTCTTTAAACGTTATAACTAAATCAGGCTCAGTAGGGGATGAAGATAGCGAATAGGTTATTCCGCCATTTAATTGCTCGCCCTCAAAAGCAATATCAATCCAGTCGCCCGACTCGAATTCAAATCCCATAGGACGTTCAAACACGATACTTCTGCAGCCGCCGGTCTCGGGTGAGTTACGTTTAACAATTAGGGGAATATTCACATTCTTATGAACCATAGACGATAAGCATATCAGATACTCTAGCTCTCGATTATTTTGCGTAACGGTGGCTATACCAAAACAGTTATTCCGATAACGGTTTTAAAGTCTTAATTCCGATCTGTACATTAGCAATTGTCAGTCCCTCTCGTAATAACTACGTTATACTTTCCGTATGCCTCAAGTAACTAACCTGTCTCTAACCAAACAGCAGCAAGCAATTCTCCACGAACTCTATCGCTTTCGCTTCTTAAACTCATCTCTCCTGGTCAAACTACTCGGTACTTCAAACGTCATTAGAATGAATGAACGACTAAAGCTCTTAAGCCAGAACAAATACATCAGTAGACGCTATGAACCAAGCTACAAGCTCTTACACAAGCCGGCTTCGTACTACTTACTTCCGCTTGGAAGAGCATCGCTTAAAGCCATGGATGCAAAGTATAGCGAACAAGCCCTCCGGATCGCCCGTCGAGACGCAACGAGAACTGATAAGTTCATTGAGCGATGCCTCGCCCTCGCCGAGCTGGCAGTTCTCCTGACGGCTCCTCACACCAAGGTATTCACGAAGAGTCAGCTGGTCCGTTATGGCTACTTCCCGCAGCCACTGCCAGACTTATATATTCAGCTCAAGACAAATAGTGGTGTGCAGCAGTACTTATTGGAATACCTTGAGAGCAATCAACCACTCAACGCAATTCTTAAAAGCGTCAAGAGATACCTTCAATACAGTGACGAAGGGGAGTGGGAAGTCACTGGCACGCGCCTCCCGCCGGTTTTGCTGGTTTGTGATTCAGCCTTGCTCGAAAAACGAGTCCAAAAGTACGGGATGACAGTCATCGAAGAAGCGGATGATGAGGTCCTGCGATTCTATACGGCCTGTATTCCAGCAATTACTGATAAGGCAAACCGTCCATGGACATCTCTTCAAGATCTCGACGAACAGCTTGAGCTAAAAGAAATCAGGTAACATCAATTGAGCCTGGAAGCCGCAAGTTCTACCAAACCAGAGGATAAAACTGGAGGAGCGGGCTATTAGATTTGACATATAATACAACCTATGCTATTATATTTTCGTACTTTCACAGATTATGTTTCTGTTAAGCCGTGGCTTTGGGGCCTGCCAAAACAGCAGTCTCCTAAGCTGCGGCTTATCCTGCCCCAGCAGCAAACCACGGCAGGCTGTAGACTCTGGCAATCCCGCCAGAATAGGCAGTAGGCCATGTCCCAAGGAGAATCCATGCCCAAGAGTGCGCAAGTCAGCGGCTTCAATGTCGCGGCCCGCAACTACCAAGATCTCGTAAATGAGGTCTTGAACTGCGGTGGTGGTGACGACGACATGAATCGTCTTCACGCTGACCGCAATCTGCGACGCAGGATTGCCGAACTGCTCGTTGGCAAACCCGCCCTCAACACCTACCCGCTCACCATCGACTACGACCGGTCTCTGGACGCGATGATTGCGGCGGGAAGGTATGACTACGCCAGCTCCAACATCACCGTAGATAACTTCCCGGTGGGAATGGGTGAAAGGTTGGTCAATGCAGTTCTGGTTCAGTTCGACCACGACCCCTCGGATGACGAGGTGACCCGTGAGTTGGAACGGCTGAACCTCCGCGACGCTAGCATGGCCGAGGGGCTGGCGTTTGGGGCGACCTACCCCGAGATCCAGCGGCAATTCCCGATCGTCTTCCGCGGCTCCGTCTGGGCCGGCCCGGATGGCAGCCGCAGCGTGGGCTACCTCTGGGGCCGCCCCGGCAACCGGAGGTTGAACCTCGGCTGGCGCAGCAGCGATTGGGATGCGGACTACCGTTTCCTCGCCGTCCGCAAGTAAGTGCCCTTGGGCCCAAGAATCCTCGGAGCTTTGTGCTCCCTTGGATTCTTGGGCCCCGCGGCCTCTGCTGCTTCTCTCACCTCCGGGTGACGGAAGCCGGCAGGGGCCGTTTTCCATCTCGGGCAAACCATCGTTATGTCCGATCAATCCGCAATGTATAGTTGACAAAGCGTAAGTACTATGGTATCATACCTACGTTCAGCTGAGATAACATCATAAGCTGAAAGAACGAACCCCGCCCGCCACAGGGCTTTGCTTGAAATGCAGATACTTTCCGCCCGCTACAGGGCTTCGCTTAGTAGAAGCTAGTCCGGGAAACCTCCCGAACTAGCAGACATGGCGCAGTGCGCCCATAGGCTGAAGGAGCCTGCAATGAATCTTCGCCCCGCAACGATCGCGGACATCCAGGTCGGAACCATCCTCACCGACGTCAATCATGGGATCATCGCCCCCTTGTGGATGATCCAGACGTTGAGGCGTGCGGTTCCGGAATCCCCGGACTCCTACTTCGCGGGCCTGAAAATCGAACTGTCATCGTTCGGCGGCAGCTCGTACAACCTCTGGCTCAGGGTCAATCGCATCACCGGCGAAGTGACTTCGCCCAACAGCGAAGGAGAAGAGGGGCCCTTCCTCGTCATCGACGGGGCAACGGTCCCCGACGGGGACGACCCCGCCGGGTATCTCTACTTCGTCCGGCAGCAGCTCGCTGCTTCCGGAGCAGCGCTCTGACCATGTCCTGACCGCTTTGCCCCGTCCGTCTCACTTTCGGGTGATTCGGGCGGGGTGCTTTCTTTTTGTAAGAAATGGGCCCGGAAGTCACGAAGACTCCCGAGCCCACTCTTTTAGTACTCGCTCGCAAGCATTAAAGTCAGTATCCGCCGGCACCTAGGCGACAAGGGATCCTCCCAATGCCGAAGATCCTGGTCGTAGTAATCAAGTTTCCAAAATACCTTCTCGGAACCCCACTCGAACTGGCCAAAGTCATGCTCGCCGTATGGATCATTACCCTCCGTCCACGCCTCGAAATGACGCACTGCCTCTAGCAGCCCGTGCAAGTCTAAAAGCGCCTGCACCCCCGGAGTAATTGTTACGCCTTGCCCTGTTGCCCGGAACGCGTCGTTCAATGCCGCCACCTTAGCTGCTTGTTCTGTCTCCATCCTGACCTCCTGATGTTATTACCGGGGGAGGCCTTACCTCTTGCCCCTGGAACGAGGGCAAAGGGCATGGCAAAAACCGTCAAGGTGGAGCCCCGCAATGCTTTGCTGGAACGACCTTGATGTTTTTTGAGCTGCCCTTACGATGAGAAGACAGGGGAGAGGTAGCCCGAATCACACAAAGCGTAGGAGCAAAGTATGGAGAACCAATCATTATTAATGGGTTCTAGGCCCACTACTCGCCCCAGCATTTATTCTCGAATAACGGCCTTATAGAGCTGTTATTTTGCTACTCAGGCCTTGATTGCAATAATCGCCTCCGCAGTGGAACGAGACAATTCAAGGGGCAAATATTGTGCATAGAACGTATTCATGATATAATATGTTTATTCGCTCTAACCTATCTGTTCGATATCTCACGAGACATCTGGAGAATATAGTGAATGCACCTGTTATTCGATTCGACGACCGCTGGGACCCGGACTCCACCTGGATTCGCATCAATCTTTCGCGATTATTGACTCCTGTCGAGATGGCAGAGCTCGAAGGGGACATCAAAGCTTGGTGTGAATCTTCGCTTGATGACGGCGATCTCAAATACGTCGACAAGGAATTCAAGAACTACTCAGGCGAGCTCGGTAACTGGATTCAGTTCTTCGCTGATTTCAGTTCGGATAACCGACCACTCTTCGATGAGATGTCCCGGGCGGTGAGCTTCGAATTATACGTCGCGTCGGTCTGGGTTGGTTCCGACTACGGCGGTTGGCCATACCCGGTCGATCTCCAGAAATAACACGCAAGGGCCTGAAGGAGAGAATCTACGGATTCGTGGCCTTCAGGCCCTCCTTCATGTCTGAGCTTGCTTTTATCGCTCCCCGATATAATAATCATCACGACCAGATGATTGACTTATCTGTTAATATATATTATACTATTTCCGTCAGAAATTCCCTTACCCGATATGGAGCCCTACATGCCCCATCCCACATTCACCGGAATTCGCCTGATTGTCCTCACGAAGGACGCCCCGCTCATTCAGGCGACCGTGCCCGCGGATGCGCAGGCAGAATTCGACCGGGCGGCGAAGTTCGGCCCACGCAACGGCCCGGTCGCCGCCCTGTACACCACAACCACCGATACCACGGACCTTCTCTGGGGCCTCCAACTGGACCCGGGAGTACTGACCCTGTGGATCACCAACGCCGACGAATGCTTGACCTTCGACCAAGTGCAGGCCTTCGAGAAGGCACACCAGCTCAGGAGACATCGCGAAATCCTGGTTTCGCCAGTAGCGCAGCCTGGCGACGACCTGACCACGGGGATCATCCATCGCAACCATGCGTTCCGCGCATACTGGGATGCCGGCCTTGTCGGCCCAGGCAGCCCCAATCCGTGATCCGGTGGCTCCGGCTACCAAAGCACAACGTAATTGATAGTGGTATCCACTGTCACAGCCGGTACGTCAACCCGGTGCAGTCACTAGATGCTTCTAGTCCGATGAGTCCATGAGGACGAAACTGCAAAGTGCGCTTACGAGGCTGTTTTATTGTTCTAATACCGGCATGAATTGGTATCTCCTACGCATCGCTTGTAGAAATAGTGGTGATGTTGGCCTTGCATTTGATTATTTCGCCAGATATTCCGCGGCTAATAAGCTATAAAGATTTTAGATAGTTGTAAGAATGGAACCTACCTTGAGTACTGGCGGTTAACACTATCAAGCAGGCGAGCCGAAAGGCTCGTTTTTGTTGGTAAAGGTGAAAAACACTGCATCGAACTTGGCGGTTATTCGGCTGCTCTTAAGATGAAAAGACGGGGGAGAGGTATGACCAAGAAAATTGGTGTTCTCTATTGTGGAGCGGGCAAATAACAAGCCGCTAGGCTCGTATATTTTGCTGAACGCCCGTAGGATAGATACATGCACAACTTACTTGATAAAACATTCCGTGACAAAGACGGCCATCTGGCTATTATGCAATTGCCTAACGTCTGGCTGTGGATCTGGATCGTTACGATCGCGCTACAATTCTTCGTAAAAGCCGGCCCTGGCCACACCCTTATTGTCGCTATCAGCGCCGGTACCCTTCTTGTATGGGCGGCCCTTGAAGCTATTTCCGGCGTAGATTATTTTCGCCGGGCGCTAGGGATCGTTGTCTTCGTTTATGTTGTCACCGAGGGGATCATCCGGCTGCTTCACCGCTAGGACGGTATTTCATCTGCCCTTACGATGAGAAGACATGGGGGAGGTAAGCCCCAAACCCCAGCAAACCTTGCAAAGTAATAACGCTCATGCTACAATGTAAGAGATAGTTGTGAGCGTGGAGCCTATCTTGAGTACTGCAGGTGCCAGCTAGGTGCAAACACTATCCGCATTACGAGCCGAAAGGCTCGTTTTGTTTAGCCATGACAAGTGTCGTAACGGCCGGTTAGCCGTGTCCAAACGAATCTGGGCGCTCGGTGTAAAATAAGGTTAGCCAAATAAGGAATCAAGTTATGTGCGGTAGATATGCACTCGCTATCAAATCGGGAGTCAAATTGGCCGCTGCCCCGTTGCCGGACAGCGTCTACAGTACGCCGCGCTATAACGTTGGCCCAGGCCAATCCGTACCCATCCTGACGGCCAACGGCTGGGAAAGGGCCCACTTCGGACTGGTGCCAGCCTGGGCCAAGAGCCCCGGCGCTGGTTACACCATGATTAATGCGCGCGCTGAAACGCTGATGGAGAAGCGCACCTATTCTGGATTATTAAAAGCCCATCGCTGCCTTATCCCGGCCAGTGGCTTTTTCGAGTGGGAGAAAGCAGGCAAAGACAAGTTACCGTATTACTTTACCGTCAAAGACGCGCCGATCATCGCTTTTGCCGGCCTTTGGACCGAACGTAAAGATTCCGAAGGGGTAGTGCTGAAAAGCTTCACCATCATCACCACCGAAGCCAATGAACTCCTCGCAAAAATTCACGACCGTATGCCAGTAATATTAGACGAAGCCGTCCAGGCGGAGTGGCTAAGCCTAGACGGAGGGGACACGGTTGGCTTAATGTCGCTCCTCCAACCGTATCCGGCAGCGAAGATGGACAGTCACCGCGTCTCTACTGACGTTAACAAAGTGAGCAACGACGCGGCCAACCTGCTTAATTCGCTCTAACGGCTGCTCCACCATGGCGCCACAAATTGCTTGAACGCGTATTACACTTATGCTATATTGCCCGCATATAAGCTAAAAACCAAAAGGAACTATGAAAAGAATTATTCACGATCAGCGCGGATTCGCGATGGTTCTGGAACTCGCCCTCGCCGCCGTAGTAATAGCCGTGATTGTGGTCGGTGTCATTGCAAGTCGCCATGCCAAATCGGTCGCAGCGACGACCCAGTCGACGGCTACACCAGCCACAGTCGCCGCAACAACTTCAAGTCCAGCTGCCAACGGAAGTGTCAGTAACGTCCAAGCGGCGCTTATTCAAGACTCCACGTCCGACGCGACCGCGTCGGCGCAAGAAGGCTCCGTGACCCCTGATGATGGCACGGCGTCAGCTCAAAGCATGGGAGGGAGCTACGATGAAAACTCGTTCTAAACTTACCCCCGTAGTCGCCAGTCTCAGCCTGGTGCTCAGTTTTAGCACCGCTCCAATGTCAGCTTTCGCCGCCCCGAGCCCTGCTGCTTCGCCGGCCGAGCGCGGTTTTTGTACTAGTCTTGGAGCTGACGAATCGAGAATAGGCAGCGGCATCGCCACTCAATCCGCCAAACTAACCGCCGACCGCGCCTCAGCCGCCGCCAAGCTCCAGGCGGAGCGCGCCAGCGTTGATGCCACCGTAACCTCAGACCGTGCGAACTGGGATACAAAGCGACAGGCGTACTTTACCTCGCTTGAAGGAAAAGCAACCTCAACGAGCACCCAACAGGCGGTCTCAAGTTTCGAACAAACCGTTCTCTCGGCCGTCACAACCCGTCGCAGCGCGGTTGATACCGCTCGCAATACCTTTCGCTCCGGCGTCGATGCCGCCATCGCGAGCCGCCATGCCCAAGTTGATGCTGCCACCTCGGCCTTTAGGACTGCCGTGTCGAACGTTGAAGCGTCGGCTCAGGCCAGCTGTACGAGCGGCGTGGCCCCAGCTTCCGTTCGGACGACGTTTGTCGCCGGTCTCAAGAGTGCACGCATGACCTTGCAGTCATCGCTCTCAAGCATTCCAAAGCTCGACCCGGTCGTAAAATCGCTAGCCCAAACCCGCCAGACAGCTGTCAGTGGTGCTGACGCGACCTTTAAGACAAGCGTTGACCAAGCTTCGACGACGCTCAAAGCCGCCTTGCATCAATCCTAGTCCATCGGCCCAGCTTCGGTGACGGAGCTGGGCCGATCAGGCGGTTATGCAGACGAGATCCTATAACCTAGCCTGCTTCTACCGCTTCATCTTCAAAATAGATTTCACTAAGCGTATCAGTTGAAGCATGGAAGGGGACTCGTTTAATGACCTCATCCTCCATGCCGGTCATCTTGGCGGTGTGAACAGTATATTCACCGTAGGTGTCATTACAGGCATCAACCGCGTCAGCGATGCGGATCGTCCGTTCGACATCCGTCTCAAATAACGTCGCCGGCAACTCCGCTACCAACTTCAGTCCGTAACACGTCACCGACAAATGTGTTACCTTACCAGCCGGCCGCTCGGCAAGGAGTGTCATCGCGTAAGCGTGCAAATCCCCGGTCCCGTACAAAATCGCCGAACTCTTTTTTGATTTATGCCACCACGTCCGGTCCATGTAGGAGCAGCTGACATCGATCCCTTGCGCGTAATGCTTGCTGCGGCGCAGTCGCCGGCCCATCTTCTCGCACAACTTCATCATGATTCGGTCGAGGTCTTTGTCCCGGCCAGTAAAGTGATGCAAGGCGTACTGCTGCCCATATGAGCGCCGCTGGAAGCTGACATCATCTACCTCCCAGCCCCGCAGCCGTAAAAACCACTGGTAGCCGTTAACACTATGAAAGACTTGCTTCCAGAGCTTCCAGACCGGCGCGTCCAAAAATTCCACCGGTGTGGTAATGCCGGCCATGACCAGACGTACCTTATTACGCGTATTAATGCCGCATAGATCCATCAGGTCGAGGCTACTATATACCTCCCGCAAATTCTCATGCGTGATCACATCCAGTCCATCAGGTTTATGCAGACCGGCCGCCAATTTGGCCAAAAACCGGTTTGTTCCAATCCCCACATTACAGGTCAAAGAGTCGCCAATCTCAGCCGCCATCCGGGTCTTTATCTCACGCCCAATTTCAACCATATCCTTGTGATGCATTCCGAGTGTGCCCTGGAAGTTAATGACCGCTTCGTCAATCGATAGCGGCACCACGTCCGGCGAATACTCCTTAAAGAGCTTTGAGAAGCGCTGATGAATGTAAAAGTATTTATCCGGGTCGGACGGTATGATGACAGCCTCCGGAATGACTGCTAAAGCGTCGCGCACCCGTCCGATCTTCACGCCCCGCGCCTTCATCTCCTTTGACGGGGAGATAATACAGCCGCCCATTGATACGTTAGCGGCCACCCCAACCGACTTACCCCGGAGTAACCGGTTGGCTTGCTGTTCGACGCTCGCAAAGCACGAGTTCATATCAACATGCATCACGAGCGGACTGGCATCGTTAATTCGGTAATCCATCGTTAATCTCCATTAAAAACCAATGCTGTGACCTCGTGTTGTAGTCGAGCCGGAAGTAGCTCGTCCCGTTACTAACCGAGTACACATAATGGAGCGTTTTACCCTCCCAAACGGGATGGCATAGATCGACCTGGTGAAAGGTAAAATAGCGTTGCTTCCACTTAACCTTCCAGGGAATCGGATTGGGCTGACCCGGCTGATAGATCGCCAATACCCCGACTTCTTCATTGATATGATCTGTCATCGCGCCCCCAGAATCAGATCATAGGCCGAACATAGACCGTACACAAGCATAAGCGTCGATCATATCGCACAGGTGCTACGCGGCGTGATAATTCCTACCCCAAGGGTTAGTCGTGGTATTATGAGTTCGAAAGAAGGTGAATAATGCTGCGCCTATTAGCTCGGTTTTGTATCACGCTCATCGGGAACGCCATTGGACTGTTAATCGCTGCCTTTGCCTTGTCGGGACTGAGCATCGATACCTTATCTTTTGTCGTCGTCGTGGTAGTTTTTACCATCATCGAGATCATTCTGGGGCCCTTGCTTGAGAAAATCGCCACCGCCAATGTCCCCGCTATGTCTGGCGGCATCGCTTTAGTCACCGCTTTTGTAGGGCTATTTCTCACCAATCTCTTCTTAAACGGTTTAACCATCACCGGCCTCAGCACCTGGATTATCGCGCCCCTCATTATTTGGGTATGCACCGTGCTAGCAGCGGTCATTTTACCACTCTTCCTATTTAAGAAAACACTGCGTAATCGAATCGATAACAACCAATAATGGCTTTCTTCGGTAACCTTACAACCGTCACCAACGATAGTAATCTCGCGTGCAATCTATGACAAAGCCGTTACCACCGCGCCACCAAAAAAACCAAGCGCCGTCACTACCAAGCCGGACCAGCACCATGACCGCCTGGCTCCATCACCACCTTAAGCTCAGTTGTATCGGCTTAATTTTCGGTGTAGCGGGCTATTTTATGGCGCTCACGCCGTCACTTATGCCGCGGCCAGCCTTGTTTATGGGGCTCATTGCGGGCATTAACTTTACCGTTTGGTATGGCTTCGGTCTGATAGTCAGCGCCTGCTTGCGTTGGCTTAAACTACCAGAGCCCGCGCAATCACGAAAACAGACCATTTGGCGCCTTACCCTGGTCGTGATTGCGGTCCTCATCGTAATCTTTGGCGTTATGTCAGCCAATTGGCAAAACAGCGTCCGAATTGCCCTGAATCAACCGGTCCTCCAGGGAACTGACATCTTAAGCGTCCTCCTAATCTCAATTCTCACCGCAGCTGGCATACTCGCCTTATCACGCCAAATCCGGCGACTCTATCGCTACGTCGATCATAAATTGGCCGCCAAAGCGCGCGTCATACCCAGCCGACTGGCCGCGCTTCTCAGCGTTGTCATTGTCGCCGTTGTCATCGGTCTAACCATCAACGGTGTTGTTCTGCGCGGACTAAAACTCGCCGCCAATAACTTTTATCGCAGTTCCAACCAACAAACACAGGCCGGCGCCAACGAGCCGTCCACGAGCCTCCGTTCAGGGGGACCGGCTTCACTCGTCAGCTGGGCCAGTCTGGGCCGACAGGGACGTAACTTTGTCGGTCAGGGTCCCACGCCCGCCCAACTAACAGCCTTTAGCGCTCAACCGGCGCTCCAGCCAATCCGGGTCTACGCCGGGATCGACAGCGCCGACACCATCCAAGGCCGCGCCAATCTGGCGCTCGCGGAGCTAGAGCGTACCGGGGCTTTCAATCGTCAGGTACTTGTCGTTATGACAACGACCGGCTCCGGCTGGATCGATCCCCAGTCTTCTGACGCGATCGAATACATGTACAACGGCAACACCGCTCTCGCCACCATTCAGTACTCGTACTTGCCCAGCTGGATGGCACTGCTCGCTAACCGCGGCGACGCCACCAGCGCCGGCCAGACGTTATTTGATACCATCTACGCCAAATGGCGCACCCTGCCAGCCGCCTCACGGCCCAAACTGTACGCCTATGGCCTCAGCCTGGGCTCATTTGGTGGCCAGTCCGCCTTTAGCGGCGCCAGCGATCTGGCAGCCCGTACTGACGGCGCTCTCTTTATGGGTACGCCTGGCTTTAGCTTCCCGTGGACCAGACTCACCACCGACCGTGCCCCCGGCAGCCCAGAAATACTGCCCGTTTATCAGGACGGTACGATCGTTCGCTTTGCCGCCACCAGCGCCGATATCACCGCCGACCAATCGAACTGGCAGGGCTCCCGGACGCTCTATATGCAGCATCCCTCAGACCCAGTCGTGTGGTGGAGTCCCAGCTACCTGTTCAGCGAACCCGATTGGCTGAAAGAGCCGCGCGGCTATGACGTCTCACCGCACGTTCATTGGTACCCGTTTATCACTTTTCTCCAGCTAACCGTCGACCAGTTTTTTGCCAACGACGTTCCCGGCGGCCACGGGCATGATTATGGTTCAACCATCGCCGATGCCTGGCAAGCCGTAACGCAGCCCGCCAATTGGTCCGCCAGCCAAAGTGCCAAGCTCCAGCACCTTATCAACACCGTCTCGGCCCAAGAAAATTAACCCCTGGCAAATAAGAGCTGACGAACCCACCAGTCAACGACAATCCTATGCTAATACTGCTTCACACCTCCAAAACCATGCGACCACCGGCCGAGGATAACCGCTTCGTTCTTGGCGAACCGCCCTTACTTACCCAAGCCGCCACCCTCGCGGCCTATCTAAAAACCTTGCCAGCAAGTAAGCTCGGCCAGGTCATGGGACTTTCATCCAAGCTTGCCGGCACCACCCATGAGCTTATCTCCAGCTGGTCGTCCGCGCCCAGTCTCCAACGTGCCGCCATCGACAGCTTTTTGGGCGACATCTACAGCGGCCTACAAGTCTCCACCTGGAGCACTTCAGACCGGGCGTACGCCGATACTCATCTACAAATCTTGTCGGGTTTATACGGCGTTCTGCGGCCTCACGACGGAATTTATCCGTATCGCCTCGAAATGGGCTACAAACTGCCCGAGGCCAAGTTTGCCAATTTATATTCCTATTGGGGCCACTCTATCGCCGACGTCTTGCCCACAACGGGCCCGATCATCAACTTAACGGCCGCCGAATATAGCAAAGTCGTCACGCCCTTTATCGATAGTGACCGCCTGATCACGCCGTCGTTTCTTACCGTCAATCAAACTACCGGCGAGCCAACCTTTGTCACGGTTCACACCAAAGTCGCCCGCGGTGCCTTGGCCGCGTGGCTAATCAAAAACCGCATTGAAACCCCCGACGAGCTGCGTGAATTTAACAACCTTGGTTACACCTACCGGGCGGAGCTTAGTACACCGTCGGTACCGGTCTTTGTTTGTAACGTCTACGGCGGACTTGGTTTAAGCGTCCGGCTGAGCTAGTCGGCTTGAGGCGTCTCGGCCGATTTGTTTTTACGCGAGCGCTTAATCGCCTTAATGTCGAATAATCCCACCGTTTCTTCAAGCGCTGCTTGGTTTATCGGGGTAGTTTGACGGCCAATCATAATCAGGCCAATGGGGGACGCCACCGTCAGCCAAAACAGCGAGAACGCCGTGCCGCGGTCAAAAATTCGACCCAGCCGAATAGCCGCCGAACCAGCATAGACTGCTCCTGCGTAAGGAACGAGCGACAAATAAAACCAGCGCTTTGGCGCCCCGGTCGCAATAATGAGCGCGTAATAGCTAAAAAACGGCAGAAAGGCGTACCACTTAAAGTGGTTCAGTCGTCTCAAAACCATCACCAGACCAATGGTGTACAAGACGTAGGTGATAGCCAAAAAGATCACCACGACCAGGCCGACGCCCAGTAAAAAGTTGATAAAGCCATCCATGGCCCAAGTATAGCTCTATTTAGGCAAAAAGTAAGCCAGTCTTCATTCCCAAACGCTCGTCTAGCAGGCATAATGAGCCCATGCATCCAGTGTTATCGGGAATCTGGACCATCACTCTTGCCGGCCTGTACGTGGCGGGCTGGGTTATTCGGGTATGGTCAATCTTTATTGTTCCGTTGAATCGCCGGCCTAGCTCCGCTCTCAGGTGGTTGCTCGTCATGATGGCCTTTCCCTGGTTTGGCTTCATCTTGTTTAAACTTATCGGTAGCACAAAGCTACCGGCCAAACGCCAACAAGATCAATATATTGCCGACCAGCTTATCCGCGACGCCGTGACTACGGCGGCCAAAGACCCTAAGCTCAAACCGCTGCTCCAACCGGCGGTGCCCGTGCCGTACCGCGCCTTTGAGAAGCTGTCGCACAACTTAGGTGGTCTGCCGGCCTTTACCAGTAACACGATCGAGCTCATACCAAACTACCCTGACGTCTTTAAACGCCTCAAAGCCGACATTGATGCAGCCACCCAGTTCGTCCACCTGGAGTTCTATATTATTGCCTGGGACCTACCGACGGAGCTGGTCCTCTTGGCCCTCGGCCAGGCGGTTAAACGAGGCGTCAAAGTCCGGTTGCTGTTCGATCAGTTTGGTTCCAAAAAGTACCCCGGCCACGCCACCTTAGTCTCGCGTCTCGAGGCTCTGGGCGCCGAGGTTCATCCCATGCTGCCCGTCCACTTCAGGCGTCATGACTTTACGCGCCCTGATCTGCGTAATCACCGCAAGATTGGCGTTATCGACGGCAATATTGCCTACACCGGCTCGCTCAACCTTATTAACCGGACCTACCACCGTAAAGATGACATTTACTATGACGAACTGGTAGCGCGCTCCACAGGCCCGGTCGTGCCTCAGTTTGAAGCCGTCTTTTTAACCGATTGGGCCGCCGAAGCCAACGAAATGCTTACCGCAGACATGCATCCCGAGATCCAGCTCTCACCCCGCGCCACTGGCCGCACCTTGGCCCAAGTTGTGCCCAGCGGACCGGCCTTTGAAACCGAAAATAATCTCAAACTCTTTGCCGCGCTCATCCACTCTGCGGCCACGACCGTAACGATCGTCAATCCCTACTTTGTTCCTGATGAATCGCTGCTGGTGGCTATAACCAGCGCCGCTAACCGCGGCGTGCGTGTGTGCATGATCAACTCCGCGGTCAGTGATCAGTTCTTAGTCAGCAATTCGCAGCGCTCCTACTACGATCAGCTGCTCGCCGCCGGGGTCGAAATCTATCTCTATAACCAGCCTATCTTATTACATACCAAAACGATTACGATTGACGACCAGGTCGCCATCATTGGCTCCAGCAACTTCGACATGCGCTCTTTCACCCTTAACCTCGAAGTCACGCTCATAGCCTACGACCCCGAAGTCGTCGCCAGTCTCCAAACGATAGAGCAAACGTATCTGTCTCGCTCCGCCCAGGTAACAGCCAAAGACTGGCACCAACGTACTACCCGCGCGCGCGTGCTGGAAAACATTGCCCGCCTCACCTCAGCCGTCCAATAGCCTGACATCAGGTTATGATTTCGTACCAATAAATCTTTTACCCCCGGCTCTAACATAGCCCCAAGGAGTCTTAACCAATGCCAAATTTCTCACAACCAAGTCACAAAATTACCCCGTTTCTGTGGTTCGACACCGAGGCCGAAGCCGCCATGAACTTCTATATCAGTGTCTTTAAGAATTCACGGGTGCTCAGCACCTCGCGCTACCCTGACGCCATGCCAGGTCGCGGCGGCACATTGATGGCCGCCAACTTTGAACTCGACGGCCAGCAATTTACGGCCCTCAACGCGGGCCCCGACTACACGTTCACCGAAGCCGTGTCATTCTTTGTCTCCTGCGACTCGCAGGACGAAGTCGACGACTTCTGGACCAAACTCACGGCGGACGGCGGAGAAGCCGGCCAATGTGGTTGGCTTAAAGACAAATTCGGTCTCAGCTGGCAAATTGTTCCTTCCGCCATGGGGGACTTGTTGGGCGATCCAGACCCCGAAAAGGCCAGTCGCACGATGACGGCCATGATGGCGATGCATAAGCTCGACCTGCCAGCTCTCAAGCGCGCCCACGACGGTGAACCCGCATAACCAAACGAGGCTTGGGGTAGGTACAATTTCGCCAACAATGTGTTAGAATCAGCGAAACTAACACGCCAACGCGCGCAAGGAGCAGCATGACGAATCCACCCAAGTTTTGGCTCGGTCTCATTCTCGCCATTATTGGTGGCTGGGTAGTGTATCTCGGCGCCGATTACGCCAATACCAATTTAGTCGGGTTATATAACTCCCCAGCTATTGGTTTTAGCGTAATTATTCTCGGCTTTGTCGGCATCACAACTGGCCTCGTCGTTATGCTCATGGGCTGGCTTGGTAGTAGACGCTAACACCTGAGCCCCATCAAACCACCCGGCCTTAAGCCGGGTGTTTGGTCGACTCGCAAGTCCTAGTATTTGAGCGGTATGCCCTTGATGCGGTGGCGATCGTACAGCGAAATAGTGGTATAGAGCAAAATCATAATCACCGGTCCATAGACCACGCCGAGCATACCGAAGAAACTAACCCCGGCAAAGGCGCCCACGAGCAGCAGCACCGCTGGTAAATTCGACTCTTTAGGCGCCAGATACGGCCGCATGACATTATCGACGTTGTTAATGATCACCACCTGAACCAGCATGATCAACACGCCCTGCCATGTCTGACCAAGCACCACCAAAATCATCCCGATGGGGAAGAAGACTATCGCCGAACCCAACGGCACGAGCGACAAAAACGTAAACAAGACAAACCAAAACGGCAAATATCCAAAGCCGACAATCCACAGCGTCAGCGTCGAGAAAAAGCCCACAATCAGCGCGATGACAAACGTGCCTTTGACCATGGCGACTGACATCGCCCGCACGGAGCGAAAGTACTCATCATCAATCGCCTCATCAAACGGGCTGAGATGGCGGATCAGCTGCAGGACGTCCGCCTTGCGCGTCAAGAGAATCGCAAACAGCATAAAAAACACGATGATATCGATAAACAGACGAAAAATGTTACTGCTCGCACTTAACACAAAATTAATGAGCGCCGGACCAATTTGTTTAGCCGCATTGATCAGCAGATTACGCACGCTATCGCGCGAGACACTCACGCCCGGCACTTGATTGATCCCCGAGGTCAGACTATCTGCCACATGTCTCAGGTTGTCACTGCTCAGCCAGCCCTGTTGTTGGATCTGGTCATACAGTAACGTCGCATCATAGAGCGACAACGCCACGACAATCACCACCGGAATAATAACCACAAGCAGCACAATGATAATCGTCAGCAAGGTGGCAAAGCGTCCCAGTTTTGGTCGTCGTGACAGCCTCGTGTGTAGCGGGTCTGACAATATCACCAGAAGTGCTGCCAGTGCCAAAGCGCCCAGGTAGTCGCGCACGAAATAAGCACCGCCAACGAGAGCGATAATCAGCAACACGGCCGCCGCTTTCCGACTGGTAACAGCCGTGCTTGGCGCCGTAACAGCCTGCGAACTATCGCTTGGTTGTTTGCCGAACAGATTTTTTAGCCAGTTAAACATCGTGTTAGCGTCAGGCAACCGTTAATAGACTATATTATCGAATAAATTCAATATAAATGCAAGTTCTTCTACCGCTGGCTGCGAGCGGCCATCCGCGCGAGCAAGCGCAAAATCTCGAGATATAACCAAATCAGTCCCACCATCAGGCCATAGGCGCCGTACCACTCGTAGTATTTGGGCAACTTTTCTTTACTCGCTCTAGCAATAAAGTCAAAATCTAGCACCAAGCTCAGCGCGGCCACAATCACAATCGCTACCCCAAAAATAATGGCGTAGTTGCTGTAACCAAACACCAGCGGCGTACTCTGCGAAAACAAACTAAAGACCCACGAGAGAAGCTCAAACATCACTAGGCCCAACATGGCGGTAATGATTATGCGGGCGAATTTACCGCTGGCTTTGAGAAATCCCAGCGAGTAACCCAGAAAGACCGCCGAAAACACCGCCAAAGTGGTAAAGACGGCTTGGCCAACGATGCCTTCGTAAACCGTCGCGAACATCCCCGAAATAATCCCCAGCAACCCGCCCTGCAGCACGGCATAAACCAAACTCAGCGGCCGCGCTAGTTTGGGATTAAACGAGATCGTCAGGCCTAAAAAGAAGGTGCTCAGTGACACAATCCATAGCGGTAACCAGCGAATAGCCGAGCCCGCGGCGGCCGAACTTACGTACTGCCAAGAGAGAGCCGCGGCAATGATGACCACGACAAACAGCAGCAACGTTTTAACGTACGTTCCGGCCTCCGTCATCGTTTTGCCGCCCGCGGCTGCCTTGTCAGTTACGTTAAGACGACTAAAGGCGGGGTTACCTGACTTTTCCAATGAATCTCCGATTGAATGTGAGTTAATGGCTTGCTTTAAGCAAATAATAACAGTTTAACCGTTCTAACCCAAGTACAACGTCATAACTTCGTCAGCGACGCGACCGTAATAGTCCCATCCGATTTGTAACTGGTAGTGGGGGTCGTGAGATTACCTACAACCGTTAAACGCTGCCCGGTCGGGAGCGAGCCCACCAGCGTTGGATCGCTGGCATAAAGCGCGTAAGCGGTCCCGCTCGTGGTTTGCAGTCCTAGCGCGCAGCTAGCCGCTTGCTGACTCGTGGCACTTACGGGCGATAGACAAATAAGCGTGCCCGTCCAAGTCGACGTAGTGGCCGCTACCTTTGGACTGGGCGACGAGCTACTCCCGCCGTCAGCTGGGCTTAACGTTCGGGGTTTAAAAATGACATAGCTAGCCGTCGCCACCAATAAAACCACCACGACAGCCCCCGCTACGTAGTACAACGTCGCGCGTTTCATGCCAGTTTGGCACCAACAAACGCGTTACAGGTAGCAGCAGGCATCGGCATGAGGTATCTCCCGGAAGTCATTACTCCCAGTGTATGCCTCGCAGCGACGTTCGAACAGGGCATAACATGAACAATCATTGACTAATACACGGAATTAAGCTATAATATATTATCCATCGTTGCACCCTCTCCGTCCGACAGGCCCTCATCCATGAAGCGCAAGAGTCTGATCGCGAGCGCCACGGCCATCAGCTTGGCCACCATGCTCACGCTCTCTGCCTGCACCTCCGACGACCCTGAACCGTCCTCTGACAATTCGAGTTCGTCCAACAACCTTCTACGACACCACGCTCGGGGATCTGGCCGTCGGTCAGTCGGGCTGCATTGTCTATCCGCCGGCCACGGGGCCCACCCCTCTCGGGAGCGACTCCACCAACACTGGCGACGATCTGAGCGCCTCTGACGCCAAAGTCGACGTCATCGTCCGGACGTCGTCCGGCTGGAAAGTCTGGCCGGCCACCACGGCCTACGACACGAGTCGCACCCTGGCCGACGAGAATCAGGGTGCCACGATCACCGTCGCCAAGTTCAGCCCCGCGGCCTAGCCGCACCGGCGCCATCAATCCAGATAGTAGCCAAGGCCCCATACATTCACTTGTCTGGGGCCGCTCTGCGTCTTGGGCCCATTGCCTGCTAAAATAGATCAATGCCAAAGCTGAATTTTAGTTTTGAAATCCAACAAGCGCTCGGCGACGAGCGGTTTGCGCGCGCCGGCGTCATCACGACGCCCCATGGACCAATCAAGACCCCCGCCTTTATTCCCGTTGGCACCAAAGCCACCATCAAAGCGGTCACGCCCGAGCAACTTGACGCCACGGGCGCCCAGGCGTTGCTCGCCAACGCCTATCATCTGTACTTGCAGCCAGGTCACAACATCGTAGAACGGGGCGGGGGACTAAGTAAATTTATGAATTGGCCCAAACCAACTTTTACCGACTCCGGCGGCTTTCAGGTCTTATCGCTCGGCAGTGGTTACAAAAAAGTCTTATCGATGGATGCTGCCACCAGTATGAATGCCCCGGTTTCGAGCCGGCGCGCGTTTGTCGATGACAACGGCGTGAACTTTAAATCTCATCTTGATGGCAGTATCCACCGTTTTACGCCTGAAGTGTCGATGGGCATCCAGCACGCGCTGGGCGCCGATATTTGCTTCGCCTTCGACGAACTAACCTCCCTGGCTGAACCCTACGATTATCAGGTTGAAGCCCTCGCCCGGACCCATCGCTGGGCGATCCGCTCCTTGGACGAGTTCCGCCACCTGCAGCACCAAGCGCCAACCAAACCGTACCAAGCTTTATTTGGCGTCCTCCAAGGGGCCAATTTTGAAGACCTACGCCGTCAAACGGCGCAATTTTTAGGCCGTATGGAGTTTGATGGTTACGGCATTGGTGGCGCGCTTGAAAAAGCGCGGCTAGGCGAAATTGTGCGCTGGACCACCGAAGAATTACCGGCCGGAAAACCCAAGCATTTGCTTGGCATTAGCGAGCCCGATGACATTTTTGAGGCGGTTGCCGCGGGCATTGATACCTTTGACTGCGTTTCACCGACCAGAGTGGCTCGCAATGGCGCTGCCTATACGCTCGACGGCCGCTACAATCTTACTGCCGCCCCTAACCGCGCCAATTTCGCGCCCCTTGACCCCAACTGTGCCTGCTATACCTGTACTAACTATACCCGTGCCTATCTACACCACCTGCTTCATGCCAAAGAACGACTAGCTGCCACCTTAGTATCAATTCACAACGAACAGTTCATTATCAAACTCGTCGCCGATATGCGTGACAGCATCATCGACGGCAGCTTTAGCGAATTTCGCGAGCACTGGCTGGCCCGGTATTACGGCTCCCGCCGCCAACCTGCGGTATAGTTGGTACTAGGAGATACCATCATGAAGATTACTGCTATTGCCGCCCGCCAAATTCTCGACAGCCGAGGCAACCCCACGATAGAAGCTGACGTAACCTTGGAAAACGGCGCTTTTGGGCGCGCCGCTGTTCCGTCGGGCGCCAGTACCGGATCGCACGAAGCGGTGGAGCTGCGCGACGGCGAGGCTGCCTTCGGTGGCAAAGGCGTCTTAAAGGCCGTTACCTTCGTGAACACCGAAATTGCGCGAGCGCTTGTCGGCACTGATGCCGCCGCCCAATCCCAGATTGACCAACTGATGATCAAACTCGACGGCACCCCCAACAAAGGTCGCCTCGGTGCGAACGCTATCCTGGCCGTCTCCCTTGCCGTTGCCAAGGCCGCTGCCGCCACCAACCATGAGCCACTATGGAAGTACGTCGCCAGTCTGTCAGCCTCCCCACGGGAGCCGCGATTGCCATTACCAATGATGAATATTATCAATGGCGGTAAGCACGCGGCCGGCTCTACCGATATTCAGGAATTCATGATCATGCCGCTTGGGGCTCCCAGCTTTTCCGAAGCTTTGCGTATGGGCACCGAAGTCTTCCACGCGCTTGGCAAGGTCTTGTCGTCACATGGCTACGGGACCACGGTCGGTGACGAAGGCGGTTACGCGCCCACGGTGCAGCACGGCAACGCCGAAGCCTTAGAACTCATCAGTGAAGCAGTGGCCAAAGCCGGCTACACCCTTGGTACCGACGTTGGCCTGGCACTCGACGTCGCCGCGAGCGAACTCTTTACTGACGGCCACTATCACCTCAAAGCCGAAGGTAAAACCTTTACCGCCGACGAGCTCGTCGCTTTCTATAGCGACCTGGTCGCCAAGTACCCAATTGTCTCGATCGAAGACGGCCTCGACGAAAACGACTGGGCTGGCTGGGCCAAGCTGACCGCCGCCCTCGGTGACAAAATTCAGCTGGTTGGTGACGATTTACTCGTCACCAACACCGAGTTCCTGACGCGTGGCATCAAGGAAAAAGTCGCCAACGCCATTCTGATCAAACCCAACCAAATTGGTACCCTCACCGAAACTATCGAAGCCGTACACATGGCGCAGGCAGCTGGCTGGAACGCCGTCGTGAGCCACCGCTCGGGCGAAACCGAAGACGTCACCATTGCTGACCTCGCCGTTGGCCTCGCCACCGGTCAGATTAAGACCGGCAGTCTCAGCCGCACCGACCGGGTAGCTAAATACAACGAGTTGCTACGCATCGAGGAATCACTCGCCGATTCCGCCGTCTTCGCCGGGCGACAAGTGCTAGACAAGTCCGACAAATAACGCTATCACCCAGACAATCAGGGTAACTCAAAGCTCCCATAATGTCCGTCAGTCTTGGGGCGGCTTGGCAGCTTTCGGCTTCACTTTCCCTCGATGAGTCAGGCGTTTAACGCGTTCGACATGCTTCTCGGCCCAAGCAAATTCCGACGCCAGCACCACGAGCCCCAAAAAGATGAACGGGGTGCCGGGAAACGGCAGCGGGATCAGTACTAAGCCGAAGATCACGAGCAGGAAGCCCACAATAAAAACGGCCGTTTGACGTAGCCGTTTCCAAATCTGTTTTAGCAGCTTAATCGGTCCATCCAGATAAAATGGATACCGCGTCAATCGAGGCCCCGTCCCCGCGGTCGAAATGAAAACACGATGCCACTCAGCGCCAATAATAATTGGGACCCCACAAACAACGTCAGAAAGATCGTCCCTACAAGCGGCGGCTTGCCGGGAGCTTCCATCAGTTTGACGAGCAATACCAGCTGCGCCGAGGCTACAATTAAAAGCACCGCCGAATAGCCGAGAAGTTTAGGAAAAACCAGTTTCATGCGGCTATTATACAGCGTTACCCCGCCTGCACGGGGAGTGCAGGCGGGGTAACGGTCAGGAACCGCGCTAGGACACGGCCAAACGCCGACGAGTCTGGCGTAGTGTTAGATTGTTTGCGGCCATCAACCCGCGGAGGGTGATGATGACGTCGGCCGCCGCCCAGATCACCCTCCACTCGGTGGGCTTGAGCGCGGTCGGGTCGCCGGTCATGTCGTACACGGCTGTACGGTCGAAGGTCGCAGACATCACCCGAAACACATTGGGCTGCTGCCGCTTCGATGTGCGCTCCGTAGAACACAGCGTGCACTTCTCGACGACGACGAAGCGTCGGTCTGCCCGCGCATTGCCGGACGGGCGGAACGACTTCGGGTAGCGGTGACCGCCGTTGGCGCGGCACTCGATTCCGAGGTAGTACTCCCCGATGATGGTTTCGAACATCATGCTCGTGAGTGTGGCGTAGTTGGTCGCCGGCGGGATGAAGATGTAGGCTCGGCGCTCGTGATCCGTGGCAGCTGCCTCGGAGATTGCTCCGGCCTTCACCAGAGCTTCCAGCATGCCCTCCACTTCGTTCAGATGCGGGATGATGCTGGCAACGCGACTGTCCGGGTTTGAGGTACGCTGGGACAAGGTACGGGACAAAGGATTACTCCTTGGGACGGTCGCCGAAGCGACAGGGGTGACTTCAGATCCGAACTACTCTACCACAAATACATACATAAAGCAATATGCAAATTAAAGCACAATCAATTTGACCGCACGCGCAAACTGTCATAAGCTATAACAGTTCGCACAACTTAGTCATATCAAGAGCGCAGCGAGGGACCTAGCCCGTCGACCTGCCACCAACCCCAGCACGAGCTGTACGGTGGTTCATCTAGCCCGCAAGGGGAGATATAACTGGCACTATGCCTATCTTCACGCGGGAGAAAGGCATTTTTTAATGTCACACTCCACGTTTACGTCCGAATCAGTTTGCGCCGGTCATCCGGACAAAATCGCCGATCAAATAAGTGACGCCATTTTGGACGCCGTTTTAGCCGACGACCCAACAGGCCGTGTAGCCGTCGAAACGGCCGTCACCAAAGATCGCATCATTTTGTTTGGTGAACTCACCACCACCGCTCGTCTCGATTTTGTAGCACTTGCCCGCGCTAAAGTTCGCCAGCTGGGCTATACCCATCCAGAATGGGGCTTTAGCGATCAGTCGCCCGTCGAAGTCTATTTACAGCAACAGTCACCAGAAATTGCCCAAGGCGTCGACGACAATGGTGCCGGCGACCAGGGGATGATGTTTGGCTACGCCACGAATGAAACCGTGGAGCTATTGCCTCTGCCCATTGTGCTAGCTCACGCGCTCACGCGAGCTTTAGACGAAGTTCAAAGTACGACCCTCCCATACCTTCGTCCCGACGGCAAAGCCCAGGTCACCGTTATCTATGACCACGATAAACCCATCGGCATCCAACAAGTTACCATCGCCAAACCCCATGACGAGTCCCAAACCCTCGAACACGTTAAATCAGACCTCTACAGACACGTTATCACCCCTGTACTAGCCCGCTACGGCCATAAAATCGCGGAGTCGCACATTATCGTCAATGGTACTGGCGTCTGGCATCACCCGGGACCAGCGGTCGACGCCGGACTTACCGGCCGCAAAATCGTCGTCGACGGCTACGGTGGCTACGCGCGCGTTGGTGGCGGCGCCTTTAGCGGCAAAGATCCGTCCAAAGTCGACCGCTCCGGCGCCTATGCCGCGCGTTACCTGGCTAAACACATTGTCGCCGCTGGACTCGCCACGCGCGCCGAAGTCTCCTTGGCTTATTTCATTGGCGCTAAACAATCCGTCGCCACTGAAATTAATACCTTCGGGACCGGCACCGTCCCCGACGCCGACATTAAAGACTTTGCGGATCGTTTGCTTGACACCTCCGTTAAAGGTATCGTTACCGGCCTAAACTTGCTCCAACCGATTTATGCTGCCACCGCCGCCTACGGCCACTTTGGAAAGTCAGACTTACCCTGGGAACGTACGGCCAGCGCAACCACCAATAATAACGCCGGTGCCAAAGCGAAATGATGTGCCTTAAGTCGTGGTAAAATGTCGACATAAGGCCCCTAACGAGGTGCGAAATGCGCTAGATAGTTTGTTCACCCAGTAAGTAAAACTCCGTAACATTTGTGCTGCCAGCATGAATGATCGAAAGAAGGGTCTATGTCGAAAGATAAGGGTAAAAAAGAGGCTAAGAAGCCTAAACAGGCTAAGAAGCCAAAGATTATCACGAGCCTGCCGCCAACTACCGGCAAATAACAGTCTCAAACCATAAAGGCGCCGAATAGGCGCCTTTAAAGTATCATCCTTAGGAAATGTTAATGTTCGGATTTTGTATGGCTCGATAGGTCTGATAACATTGAGCAATGCTAGTTTTGATTGACGAGTCCGGCGATCCCGGCTTCAAGATTACTAAAGGTTCAACACCTGTATTTATTATTACGGCTGTAATTTTTGATGATACCCTGATGGCAGAAAAAGTTGCGGTAGATCTAAAACTTCTGAAACGTGAGCTAAAACTACCTGATGATTATGAGTACCACTTCTATAACACTCGCCCGAGAATAAGGGAGGCTTTTCTTCGAAAGGCGGTTGAGGGAGACTTTAGAGTCCGGTCAATAGTAATGGATAAGTCAAAAATCACGAGCGATGAGTTCAAAAATAGCAAAAGCTCGTTCTACAACTACACGCTTAAATCACTACTGAAAGATCCAACGGCGCGAATCAACCAAGCATCAATAAAGTTGGATGGGCGAGGAGATAGAGAATACAAGCGTGCCGCCGGCACTTACCTTAGACGCGAACTAAATACAAAGACGAATCACATGATTATTAAATTTCGGTACGTTGATTCCAAAAATGATACTTTGATCCAACTCGCCGATATGGCGTCTGGCGCTATTTACCGCTCGTATCAAACTGATAAAACTGATTCTGCCCTATATCGGGGTATACTCACCCCAAAGATCGAAAACATCTGGGAATTCGGTATATAACAAAGCGATCCACTTTTCTATTCTGGTTGTCCCAGACACGCGCACCTTTACGGCGACAGTTCGAAAAGTGGATCATTTGTAATGCAATTATAGCACAAATGTGTTACGAAATTATACGTTTTACCACAATCAGACTATGCCAGTTATGTAACGACTAAGCTTACACCATTCTTACTTGACCTAATACTAAGTTGCCACCTATGGTCTTTGCTGATAGCCTGCAAGAGTTTGCGCCGTAATTTAGCGAGTCTTTTAGTATACTCATATCATATGAATACCATCAAATGCCCCAACTGCGGTCAAGCAATCGAGATTAGCGAAGCCCTTCAGGGCCAAATTGAAGCCCAAGTGCTGGCGGCTGAGCACGCCAAACACCAAACAGAGCTCGACCAAGTGCGGGCTGAGAGTGCCAGCGAAGCGAAGCGTGCCACGGAGGCTGCTAAAGTCGCCGCCCAGCGGCAGCTCGATGGGGAAAAGAAGCTGTTAGAAGAACAAGCGGCGGCCGATTTGGAGCTTGCCAAAACCCGCCTTCAGGCCGACATTGCCAATCAACAGCGTCAAAGCGCCGCCGAAAACGAGCTAGCGATTAAACGCGCTCAAGATGACGCCGCGGCCGAAAAACTAGCCAGCAGTAAACTGCGCGACCAGTTAAGCGAAATTATGACCGAATTACGCGCCGAACGTCAGGCCAAAGAAAACGCCCAGCTCGAAGCCCAAAAAAAGCTCGCCGAAGACGAAAGCCAAATTCGCGAAACCGCCACGCGTGAAGCCGACGAACGGCACCGGCTCGATGAAGCGGCCAAAGACAAGCGCATCGCCGACATGCAGCGCGCCTTAGATGAAGCTCAGCGCAAAGGTGCTCAGGGCAGCCAGCAGCTGCAAGGCGAAATCATGGAGCTCGACTTCGAAGGCGCCTTGGCGACAGCCTTCCGCGACGATCTCGTTGAACCGATCGCCAAAGGGGTTCGCGGCGGTGATATTCGCCAAACCGTCCGCAGCGGGCAGGGCACCGTGTGCGGCGTCATGCTATGGGAGATTAAGCGCACTAAAAACTGGACCGAAGGCTGGATCGGTAAGCTTAAAGAAGATCTGCGAAGCGAAAAAGCCAATATCCCGATCATTGTCACCGAAGCCATGCCGAAAGACTCGGCGCAAGACATTATGAATCACGAAGGCGTTTGGATCTGTAAGCCGGCGTTAGCGGTCGTACTCGGCACTTTATTGCGCAAAAGCCTGCTCGATGTCGGTCGTCAAAAAGCCCTTGATGCCAATCGCACCACCAACGCCGAAGCGCTGTATAACTTTGTAACGAGCCACGAGTTTGTCCAACAAATCGAAGTTATGGTCGAAACGTATCGGGACATGAACGAGCAAGTCACCAAAGAACGTGTCGCGTTTGAAAAACTATGGGCCCAGCGAGAAAAGCAGGCCCAACGATTATTGCTGGGGACAGCCAATATTATTGGTAGTATGCAGGGCCAAATTGGCCAAGCTTCGATGCCCCGCATTAAAGGCCTAGAGTTGGGCGACGGTGAAGAATCTGACATTAGCCGGCTGATATAGTAGCTAGCCACATGTCCCACCAAAACTTGTTTTAACCCCAATACTCAGCGATAATAACCAGGCGCGACTGTAGTACGACCATGACAGTCGGCCGGATTAAGCAGCGCCGTAGGAGGCTGCTCGTTGCCCCAAGTGGGCTCGTGATGCCCTAGCCAGGCCCTTCACCGCTTTTAACGTAAGAACTGGTTCATGTCTCCCGCTCAAGCGATGACTAAAACCGCCGAAAGTTGGCTTCGGGACGCTCACCCGAGCACCATCGCACTACAATCTGAGGTTCGATGAGCCTGTACCCACCTCAGACTTGCTCGCAGCGACACGGTAGTCCGTTCGTGTGTTGCGGCAAACACGGGTTACCAGGCCTAGACAGCCAGAAGGGTGGCGTAGAAGCCGCCATCCTCCAAGGAGTGCACAATAGCTCACTGGCCGAGCCGAACCAACCCGCCGGTGGGGGTGGTCATTTGGCCACCCCCACCACCCCATTTGCGACCCCAGCCTCACCGGCTCGGGTCGCTCTTCATTTTGAACGGCGAGCCCGAGCCTGTATGATAGAATCCTCATGAACTACACCGTCTTGTTGTATTACAACTACGTCACGTTGCCCGATCCCGAAGCCGAACGGGTGTGGCAGCGTCAGCTCTGCGAACAACTAGACCTCAAGGGGCGGATCTTGCTCGCCACCGAAGGCATCAACGGCACCGTCGCCGGATCAAAATCGGCCACTGACGACTATATGGCAGCGATGGCTAGTCACGCTCAGTTCGCCACGACCGAGTTTAAAATTGATACCTATGACAAAATGCCGTTCCCACGGCTTTCAATCAAAGTGCGACCTGAAATTGTCACCTTAGGCGTTAACGTCGACCCGGCCGCAACCGCGCCCAAACTCACCGCCGAACAGTTTAACGAGCTGATTACCGACCCCAACATGGTCTTATTCGATGCCCGCAATAATTACGAATCGGCCATCGGCAAATTTAAAGGCGCTCTGACGCCCGATATTAGTCTGTTTAAAGACTTTCCCGAAGCGCTCGACGACTACGAAGACCTCAAAGATAAAACTATTATTACCTACTGCACGGGCGGAATTCGCTGCGAAAAAGCTTCCGCGCTGATGCTACAACGCGGTTTTAGTAAGGTTTATCAGCTCGACGGGGGCATTATTAAGTACGCCCAGAAATACCCCGAGGGCGCGTTTGAAGGCAATTGCTTTGTTTTTGATGAGCGCATGAGCGTCGCCTTTAGCGATGATCCCGAGGTGCTGAGCAACTGTGTGTTTTGCGAGGCCCCAACCAGCCATTATCAAAACTGCGCTAACCCACGATGCCACAAGCTCATGCTTGTCTGCGAAGACTGCACCCAGACCACCAAAACTTGTAGCCAAATCTGCGCTAACATCTTGGTTTGATAATGCCCCAGGGTCATTACTAAGCTCACAAGGATGAAATGAAGCCACGAGCGACATTAAGCCCAGCCCTCCAGCCTAAACCGCCGTGGTCGCTGGCCTTTGAGGCGATTGGTACGACTTGGCAGATTAAGCTTTATGACGACGTGCCCGGCGAAGCGGGCGCCACGCTAACAGCCGCCATTCATCGGCGAATCAAAGCTTTCGACCAGGTGTATTCCCGCTTTCGTACCGATTCCATCGTCACGGCCATGGCAACGCGAGCCGGGACCTACACCCTGCCTCCTGATGCCGACGCCTTAATCAAGCTCTACCATGAACTCTATGTCGTAACCAATGGCGCCATGACCCCGCTCATCGGACAATCACTTGTTGAGGCCGGCTACGATGCCAATTATTCGCTCCAACCCGGACAGCTCCATGAACTGCCAACTTGGGACGAAACGCTCAGCTGGCAGGCACCCAAGCTGACTCTTAAACAACCGGCCTGGCTGGATTTTGGCGCCGCTGGCAAAGGCTATTTGGTCGACCTCGTGTCCGAAGTAATCGAGTCGGCCGGCTACCACCGTTACAGCGTTGATGCTGGCGGAGATATCAAAATTCATACCAAGAACAACCTTAAAGTTGGCCTCGAACATCCTGACGATCCAACCCAAATTATTGGCGTCGCTAGCCTTTCTAACGCCAGTTTATGCGGCTCGGCTGGCAACCGCCGGGCGTGGGCCAGTTTTCATCACATTATCGATCCCAGAACGCTGGCCTCGCCACGCCATTTACGCGCCGTTTGGGTAAGCGCTGCTTCAACCATCTTAGCTGACGCCCTCACCACGGCCCTTTATATGGCCCCAGCCAGCCTGCTTAAACCACAGTTTGAATTCGAGTTCTGCCTTATTTATGACGATTACCACCGTGAATCATCAGATGGTTTTCCCGCCAAATTCTTTTAGTTAACACGAAACGTCCCCAGCTCATGCAACTTCGCACGAGCCAGGGACGATTGAGATCGGTGGAATCAGGCGGCAACGCCAGCAGCCGCGTCGGGCAGGTCAGGAACGAGGCGGATGTGGCCCCGCGTGTCAGCCGCATCGGCCGGCGGATCGGGGACGAGCTCCAGCTGGGGCGCTGGGGCGGGGGATCCGGCCAGCTGGCCGGCTGGGTCAATGACGGCCAAGTGAGCGCCGACGAACTGCTCCAGTGTACCGGTCACCTCGGCCTGCAGCACTTGGCCGCCGATGGACTTGATGAACGCCGGATCGAGGCCGAACAGACCGAGCCTCAGACCGTCGAACAGCTCGCGCAGTTCGGCTGGGGACAGGTAGTCGTCGGGCAAGGGGCCCCCGACGCGACACGTGGTACCCAGCTGGAGCCGGCCCACGCGCGACCACGAAGTCAATGCCAGGGTGAAGGTGCCCCACATGCCTCGGTCGAGGTCCCAGGACCACGGCGTGATCCCGACGAAACCGACCGGCTGCACTGACGGTTGTAACCGCTGTGCGGACAAATCCATTCCCTGCAACAGCGTATTGAGCTGGCAGAGAATGTCATGCTTATCTAGCGACATTGCCATCACTCCCAAGAGGCTTGGATGAATCAATGAACACGTAACAGTATTATCATTCTACCTATACCGCTTAGTGTCAAGCATAAGATGTATAAAATGCGTGACCTGCTATAATTAGTATAGTAATTGAGGCCAGTACCATGGCAACCCGTTCAGCTATTTTGGTAATTGTGGGCATCTCCGGCGATTTAGCCCAGCGCAAGCTGCTGCCTGCGCTCAGTCAGTTAGCAACCGCCAAAGTCCTGCCTGAGCAGTTTATGATTGTCGGCATCACCAGACGATCCGACGTTACCATTGAGCCCCTTATCGCTGGTGCCAGTGATCAAACGTACTTGCGAGAGCACCTGCAGCTGTTTCAAATGGATCTGGAAACGGCGGCCGATTACGCGCGCCTGTCAGATCATCTCGTGGCGATCGAACATCAATTTGGCACTGCCGCCGACCGCCTGTTTTATTTGTCGGTACCCCCACAAGTATCGTGGCCAATTATCGAGCTGCTCGGTAAGGCAGGCTTAAACAGCGTTGAAAACGCTAAGTTACTCGTTGAAAAACCCTTTGGGGTTGATATTGCCAGTGCTACCGAACTCATCGAGCACATTAACGCCTACTTTAAGCCTCATCAGGTGTACCGCATCGATCATTATCTAGCCAAAGAAACGGCCCAAAACCTGGTGGTTTTCCGCGAAGGTAACACCTTGTTTAAACGGACTTGGAACCATGACTTCATCGAGTCAATTCACATTATCGCCAGTGAGAAAATTGGCATCGAAGGCCGCGGAAACTTTTACGAATCAACCGGGGCCCTCCGCGATTTGGTCCAAAGCCACTTATTGCAGCTGGCGGCGCTCACGCTCATGGAAACCCCGCCACCAGACCAGTTTGAAGACATCCCAAATCGTCGTTTAGCGGCCTTACGCCAACTCGGGTTATCACCGACGCTGCCGGTATTAGAGGCCGCCCAACGTGGTCAGTACGCGGGCTACGATCTCGAAGCTCGTAACCCCGGCTCTACCACCGAAACCTTTGTCAGCTTGAGCCTGGCGTCAACCGACCCGCGCTGGCAGGGAGTGCCCATCACCATTACCACCGGCAAGGCGCTGGCCGACAAGGCCACCGAAATTCGTCTCACCTACAAGCAAGACCGCGACTACGAGTCAAATGAGCTGACCTTACGTCTCCAGCCCAACGAGGGGATTGAGGTACGTATCTGGACCAAGAAGCCTGGCTACGACGCGGCTTACGAACAACACGGGCTCAGATTTAACTATGCCGATCATTTTGATAACCTGCCAGAGGCTTACGAGCGCGTCTTGCTCGATGCCATAAAAGGCGACCACAGCTTATTTGCCTCAAGCGAAGAAGTCCTGGAAACCTGGCGTATATTGACTCCTGTCCAAAACGCCTGGGAGCAGGCCGGCCACGCTGGGCTCATTATCTATCCAACCGGCACTTCGTCCCAAGCCGTAACAACCATTCCGCCACCAGCTTAGGCGAACTACTGCCCCCGCGTAACCAGGAGATACCATGGCTCAGACTCGCTACATTCCCGGCGTTTGTAACATTGGGCCGGCCGAAACAACCAGCCGTCGCCGCATTGGCTGGTTTAGTCTCGCCGCTGCCGTAGTCATAACGGCCGTCATATTCGCGCTCGGCCTGCCCGCCTACACCCGAGCCATCGCGTTTATTCCGCTGACGATCGCGGCGTCGGGATTCATTCAAGCGCAGCTTCACTTTTGTGCTGGATTTGGCGCCGCCGGAGTCTTTAATTTTGGCAGTCAGATCGGACAGACCGACACCGTCACCCAAGCCGATTACCGTGCCAAAGACAAGCGCAAGGCCGTCCAAATTACCACCATCTCAGTCCTCATTGGCGCCGTTATATCCGGCATTCTCGTCCTCATCTAGGGTACCGAGGCCGGCCGCCGTCAGTCCGGAATCTCGACCTCGTCCCCAAAATGCTTTTTAATTCGTGCTCGCACGCCGCCTGGTTGTCGGCCCAACAAACTGGCTAAGGTTGCCAAGCCATCACCCGCCTCAAAACGAGCTTTCAGGAGCTCGTCGGCCTCGGCGGGCCACGGTCTGAAAGCATTGGGATAGGTTTGCCGCATCGTTTGGATGCGCTCGGTCCAATGGCCCGCTTTGGTTTCAGGTTTGTCCACTTCGTCTGCTCGACTATTGGCGAGCTCGGCCAGCGGAGCAAAACGGAGGGCGTCCCGGGCGACCTGCTCGCGCAAAGCCCCGTCGATAGCCAGCGCCTCGGGACTAACTTTCAGCGCTAGTTGATTGATGCCAACCAGACTTAATGTATCGAGACTGCGCACGCGCGACAGCGCCACGTAGCCCATGCCGTAAGTGAACGCGCGACGAAGATCGATCCGGGCTGCGTCCAAGGTCATGCCCTGACTCTTGTGCACGGTAATCGCCCAAGCCAGCCGCAGCGGCACCTGGGTCAGCGAAGCCCGTTTCTTATCGCCGTCTCTAAGTTCCCATGTCTCCGGAATGATGGTGAGCTGTTTGCCTGACCTGAGTCGAACCACCGGGTAGCCGGTAAGATCTTCCCAGGCTACTACGGTCCCGAGCGACCCGTTCATATATTTTCCTTGCGGGTGATTTTTGACACACATGACAAGCGCACCAAGCTTTACCGTCAGCTCGTCCAACGCCAGACAAGACCGCCTCAGCGAATCAACGTAATTGGCCTTACCGGTTGTCATCATGACATACGTTTTAGACTCACCTTCCATGCCATCAAGCTGCACCTGATTTATCCAATCGACATCGGCGTTGGTCGTATGAAGTTCGGTGACCGGACCTGACAAGTGCGCGTCAAGCCGGGCCAGCAGTGCCTCAGCGTGTCCCCGTCGGACATCACCGGCCCGCATCGCGTTAAGAATGCCTAGGAATGTTTCGTCGTTTTGACGATGCTGCTCCTGCAAGTAACAAATCACTGGCGCGAGCGAGATCCATGAGGCCGAGCCGAAGATAAAGCCGCCTTGCACCGACCCCGCGCGATTAACGGGCGGGAGTTGGAAAAAATCCCCGCACAAAATGACCTGAATCCCGCCAAATGGTCGGTCGTTCCCTCGTACGGCCTGGACCGCCTGATCAACCAGGTCGAGCCGAAAATCATGCAGCATCGACACTTCATCGATAATGAGAACGTCCGTAGCGGTAATAATATCGCGGCGGCTTTGGGTTAAATTCTCGGCAAAACGCGGCGGCAAACTATCATGGATTCCGAGTCCGCTCCAGGCATGAATCGTCGTGCCTCCGAGATGGCTCGCAGCCAATCCAGTCGTAGCCGTCACGGCCACTTTTTTACTCGATTTTCTTGCCAGCTTAATAAATTCACCTAAAACATACGTTTTACCCGACCCAGCCGGACCCGTCAGCAAAACGTTTTCGCCGCTGAGCATAATTTCGAGTGCCAACGCTTGATCCATAGACTTCCCATATTAACCGAACACAATCCGATCTACTAGGTCACTTTTGTGCGAGGATGATAAACGCGCCACTGCCAGATGCCCACCCCGACGAGCGATAGCACCGCTACCGCCAAAATAACGATACGCTCTAACTTGACCGAGGCTGAGACCGAGCTAGAGTCCCAGACGTCGACCCGTAGCTCGTACGACGTCGAAAAGGAGGCAAACTGGCCGCTCTTAGACGTTCCCGTGACCATTACCGCATAAACCCCGAGGCGAGGGAACGTCACGTTGGCCACACCTTGTGACTGGCCCGAGGTCATGCCGCCGAGGGGAGCGTCGACGAGCGTCTTCGAACCGTCTTTTACGCGTACCTGACAATGACAATCGCTCAACTTAAATACGGTGTTTGCGCTAACCGGAATAAAATAAAATTCCAGGCCGGATACTCCTCCGGCCACTGGAGTATCGTTGGGATTAACGTGCAAAATAACGCTCATGCCGTTATTTGTCGCCAGCTGATGAGCCGACACCTCCACCGGAACTACCAAACATAGTCCCGCCGCCACTACTGCAAGCATCGATTTTGCCTTGACATTAATACGCATATACTCACAGTATACGGTGAAGCGGCGCCCGGACCCAAACCGACGTGGGAGCCTGGAACAGGCAACTACCAGCGCCATGGCAGCAGGCTCTAGCCAGTCAGGCATCTGCAAAAAGTTTAGCTTTAAAGGCCAACTTTGGAGAATCTTCCAATGCCCGCTGGCAACCGTAGTCGGTATACTTCACCCAATTACGGAGACTGTTATGGCAAACGATGATCAATATCCCGAGTCTGAAGAAATCACGGAGTCAGAGGTCGAGTTCGTTGCCGACGATCCTGTCACGGGTGATGAAACGCGTCCAAATATGAAACTCGTGCTCGGCCTCTTTTCTGGCATGCTCGTTTTGCTAGGACTCGTTTTAGGGCTCGCGCTCGGGCGAAGTCGTAACGCATAGTTCTAAGTCTGCTCTCAGTCTTACTCTGCTACCTTAGCGTTATAGCTTAAGGAATCATCGCATGAGTGTAATCGCCCGAGGCATTCGCAATGCCTTCAGAAATGTCGTTCGTACCATTTCGCTCGTTGTTATTATTGGCCTGAGCGTTGGGCTGGCACTCACCATGCTCGTATCGCGACAGGCCATTGATAGTAAAATTGCCAGTATTAAGAGTTCCATCGGTAATACGATCACTATTTCGGCCGCTGGCTCACGAGGCTTTCAGGGCGGCGGTAATCCGCTGACTGAAACGCAACTCGCGCCGGTCTCGAGCCTTGCTCATGTCACGAGCGTAACCTTAACCTTAAACGACCGCCTCTCGAGCACGGAAACAAATCTCGTAAGTTCCATCGACCCCGGCACCCTTGGTCGGCGCTTTGGTGGTGGCAATGGCGGTGGTCCGGGCGGTCCCTTTGGTGCTTCTGGCAGCTCTGCTACCACCACCTTTGTCCTGCCAGTAACGGTAACTGGCACCAACACCGTCGGTAATGCCACCCTCTCGGGTGGTGCCGGTGGCGGCGGTACCCTCAACGTCACCAGTGGCACCACCATTGATGCCAGTAAAGACGCCAATGTCGCCTTAATTGGTACGGCTCTGGCTACCAAGAATAACCTCAAAGTCGGGTCTACCTTTACGGCTTACGGCGCTACGTTTACCGTCAGCGGTATTTACGATGCCGGCAACACCTTCTCCAACGCCGGAGTTATTATGCCGCTTTCAACCGTCCAGCGCCTCAGCTCACAAGTCGGCGATGTGACAAGCGCCACCGTTACGGTAGATTCAGTCGCCAACCTCGATAGTACCTCGTCGGCCATCTCCACTAAGCTTGGCAGCGCCGCTGACGTTACCTCATCACAAAGCAGTGCCACGGCCGCGATTACGCCGCTTGAGAATATCCGCAACATTACCGTGATTAGTCTGATCGGAGCCGTTGTCGCGGGAGCGGTCATCATCTTACTCACCATGCTCATGATTGTTCGTGAGCGCCGCCGCGAAATTGGCGTCCTGAAGGCCATTGGCTCGTCCAACGTCAAAGTGGTAGGTCAGTTTATGAGTGAAGCCGTCACCTTCACGCTGCTGGGCTCGGTAGTGGGTCTCGTTATTGGTGTCTTTGCCTCTAGCTCCGTCACCAAGCTGCTCGCCACCTCAGCTACCAGTACCACCACTATGGGCGGCTTTGGCGGGGGCGCCGGACGCGCCTTGCGAGCCGCCGGTCTCGGCCGCCAAAATCTAACCGCCTTACACGCCGCAGTTGGCTGGGACATCTTGTTCTACGGACTCGCTGCCGCCATCCTCATCGCGCTCATTGGTAGTGCCATCCCGGCGCTCATGATCTCAAAAGTCCGCCCATCCGAAGTAATGCGCGCCGAATAGGAGAATAGAATGCTAGAAGTATCACACCTAACCAAAACCTTTACGTCAGGCGATGCCGACGTCCACGCCGTTAGCGACGTCAGCTTTAAAATCGAACAAGGCACCTTTGCTTCAATTATCGGTCGCAGTGGCTCAGGCAAGAGTACCTTGCTCGCCCTTCTGGGAGCCCTTGACCGTCCCACGAGTGGCACGATAACCGTCGGCGATGAGGCCATCACCGGTCTCGGCGACCACGCGCTCATCAACTACCGCTGCCGGCAAATTGGTTTTGTCTTCCAAAGCTACAATCTGATCCCGAATCTAACCGCGCTCGAAACCGTTATGCTCCCCATGGAGTTTGCCGGTAAGAATAAAGCTGAGTCGGTCAAACGAGCCACCCATTT